>NZ_CP046220.1:2317-360197 GCF_012571605.1 Enterobacteriaceae endosymbiont of Macroplea appendiculata
TATGTTCTTTAAAAATTAAAATTAAATTATTGTAATATTAAAGTGTTAATTTGTTATAAAATATCTTTTTTATAACATTTCATTATTACAAGACGATTGTGGGTTGTAAGGTTAAGTAAATAAGCGTATACGATGGATGCCTTGGCAGTCAGAGGCGATGAAGGACGTACTAATCTGCGAAAAGCGTCAATAAGTTGATAAGAAACGCTATTAATTGACGATTTCCTAATGGGGTAACCTAATACATGTAACTATGTATTATCATTATTTGAATATATAGAATAATGAAGCGAACCAGGAGAACTGAAACATCTAAGTATCCTGAGGAAAAGAAATCAATAGAGATTTTCTTAGTAGTGGCGAGCGAAACGGAAACAGCCCAAAAGAAAGATATACATTAAAATTATGATAATAGAAATATTTGGAAAAATATACGATACAGGGTGATAGTCCCGTATATGAAAACATGATATTAATATTCTTAAAGAGTAAAACGGGACACGTGAAATCCTGTTTGAATATAGGGGGATCATCCTCTAAGGCTAAATACTACTGACTGACCGATAGTGAACTAGTACCGTGAGGGAAAGGTGAAAAGAACCCCGGTTAGGGGAGTGAAATAGAACCTGAAATCGTATACGTACAAGCAGTAGGAGCATATGATTTAATGTGTGACTGCGTACCTTTTGTATAATGGGTCAGCGAGTTATATTTTGTAGCAAGGTTAACTGTATAAGGGAGCCGTAGGGAAACCGAGTTTGAATAGAGCGTTAAGTTGCAAGATATAGACCCGAAACCCGGTGATCTAGCCATGGGCAGGTTGAAGGTAAGGTAATACTTACTGGAGGACCGAACCGACTAATGTTGAAAAATTAGCGGATGACTTGTGGTTAGGGGTGAAAGGCCAATCAAACCGGGAGATAGCTGGTTCTCCTCGAAAGCTATTTAGGTAGCGCCTCGTGTAATTCGTATTCGGGGGTAGAGCTCTGTTTCGGTTAGGGAGTCCACCAGACTTACCAATCCGATGCAAACTACAAATACCGAATATCGTTATCACGGGAGACACACAGCGGGTGCTAACGTCCGTTGTGGAAAGGGAAACAACCCAGATCACTAGCTAAGGTCCCAAAGTTATAATTAAGTGGGAAACGATGTGAGAAGGCATAAACAGCTAGGATGTTGGCTTAGAAGCAGCCATCATTTAAAGAAAGCGTAATAGCTCACTAGTCTAGTCGTCTTGCGCGGAAGATATAACGGGGCTAAATTATACACCGAAGCTGTGACAATAAGTTTTATACTTATTGGGTAGAGGAGCGTTCTGTAAGTCGTTGAAGATAGATTGTAAAATTTATTGGAGATATCAGAAGTGCGAATGCTGACATGAGTAACGATAAAATAGGTGAAAAACCTATTCGCCGAAAGACTAAGGTTTCCTATCCAACGGTATTCGAGGTAGGGTTAGTCGACCCCTAAGGTGAGGCTGAAAAGCGTAATCGATGGATAACAGGTTAATATTCCTGTACTTGGTGTTATGTGTGATGGGGGGACGAAGAAGGTTAAATTATCCAGGTGATGGTTGTCCTGGTTTAAGCGTTTAGATAAATTATTTAGGCAAATCCGGATAATTATTAATATTAAGGCGTAATAACGAGATACTTAATTGTATTGAAGTAATTAATACCATACTTACAAGAAAAACCTCTAAACGTAAAGTAACATTAAATCGTACTAAAACCGACACAGGTAGTCAGGTAGAGAATACTAAGGCGTTTGAGAGAACTCAGGTGAAGGAACTAGGCAAAATAGTGCCGTAACTTCGGAAGAAGGCACGCTGATAGTAAGTAACAAAATTTACTTTTGGAGCTGAATTCAGCCTAAGATAACGGCTGGCTGCAACTGTTTATTAAAAACACAGCACTGTGCTAACACGAAAGTGGACGTATACGGTGTGACGCCTGCCCGGTGCCGGAAGGTTAATTGATGAAGTTATCATTTATGAGAAGCTTTTGATCGAAGCCCCGGTAAACGGCGGCCGTAACTATAACGGTCCTAAGGTAGCGAAATTCCTTGTCGGGTAAGTTCCGACCTGCACGAATGGCGTAATGATGGCCAGACTGTCTCCACCTGAGACTCAGTGAAATTGAAATTGCTGTGAAGATGCAGTGTACCCGCGGCAAGACGGAAAGACCCCGTGAACCTTTACTATAGCTTGATATTGAGTATTGAATGTTGATGTGTAGGATAGGTGGGAGACTATGAAATACTAACGCCAGTTAGTATGGAGTCAACCTTGAAATACCACCCTTGAGTATTGAATACTCTAACCTAGGTCCGTGAATCCGGACCAGAGACAATGTCTGGTAGGTAGTTTGACTGGGGCGGTCTCCTCCCAAAGAGTAACGGAGGAGCACTAAGGTCAGCTAATCACGGTCGGAAATCGTGAGGTTAGTGCAAAGGCATAAGCTGGCTTAACTGTAAGAATGACGGTTCAAACAGGTGCGAAAGCAGGTCTTAGTGATCCGGTGGTTCTATATGACAGGGCCATCGCTCAACGGATAAAAGGTACTCCGGGGATAACAGGCTAATACCGCCCAAGAGTTCATATCGACGGCGGTGTTTGGCACCTCGATGTCGGCTCATCACATCCTGGGGCTGAAGTAGGTCCCAAGGGTATGGCTGTTCGCCATTTAAAGTGGTACGCGAGCTGGGTTTAGAACGTCGTGAGACAGTTCGGTCCCTATCTGCCGTGGGCGTTGGAAGATTGAAAGGAGTTGCTCCTAGTACGAGAGGACCGGAGTGAACGCATCTCTGGTGTACGGGTTGTCATGCCAATGGCATTGCCCGGTAGCTATATGCGGACGAGATAAGCGCTGAAAGCATATAAGCGCGAAACTTACCTTAAGATTATTCTTCCCTGGATATTTATTATATTTATAAATATCCCTAAAGGGACGTTAAAGACTATGACGTTGATAGGCTGGGTGTGTAAGCATAGCGATATGTTGAGCTAACCAGTACTAATAAACACCCGTGAGTCTTAACCTTACAACACCAGAATCGTTTTTAATAAATAATAAAATGATTATTATTAACAAATTAGACAATATCATAATTTAATTTTGTTTTTATTTTATCCCTAGTATATATAACGCAATGGTACCACCTGAATCCATTCCGAACTCAGAAGTGAAACGTTGTTGTGCTGATGGTAGTGTAGGGTTTCCCTATGTTAGAGTAAGTAAATACTAGGGATATAGTATGATAATATAGTTATTTATAAAATAAAGTTTATGTTATCTTTAAAAAAAATTCATACATTTCATGTAAATGTATATGCGTATAATATTATTTATATATATAGTGTAAAACAACTATATAATATATGGTATCAATGTAAAAAAAAATTTATACCTTATTTGATATTAGGTAAAGGTAGTAATGTTCTATTCACAGAAAATTTCCACGGATTTATTTTATTAAATAGAATAAAAGGTATTAAAATATATTCTAATACTTTTTTTTGGAATTTACATGTTGGTGCAGGAGAATCTTGGCATAAGTTAGTTAAATATACTATAAAACGTGGAATTTATGGATTAGAAAATTTAGCATTGATTCCAGGATGTATCGGTGCCGCACCGATACAGAATATTGGTGCATATGGTATGTCTTTAGAGTATTTTTGTTCATATGTAGATGTATTTAATCCATATAATCAACAAATATTAAGAATACCAAAAAAATATTGTTATTTTAATTATAGAAATAGTATTTTTAAATCTCAAAAATATAAACATTATATTATTATCGCAGTAGGTCTATCTATACCTAAACAATGGACTCCTTGTATCATATACAAGGAATTAAAATATTTAAATAATAATGTAACTGCACAACAAATTTTTCAACATGTTTGTAATATTAGACATAAAAAATTACCAAATCCAAATATTATTGGTAATGCTGGTAGTTTTTTTAAAAACCCATTTGTAACTTTACATCAAGGTTTAAATATTATTAAAAAATTTTCTAAAATGCCATATATTTTAGAAAATAATATATTTAAAATATCTGCTGCATGGCTAATTGAAAAATGTAATTTTAAAGGAATTATTTTTAATGGTGCTTCAGTATACCATAAACAAGCTTTAGTTATTATAAATAAATATAATGCATCAGGGCAAAATATATTAAACTTAGCAAATAAAATATATAATGGTGTTGGTAAAAAATTTGGCATATGGTTAGAAGCTGAAATAAGGATTTTTGATAAAAAGAAAGAAATATCTCAAAAAAAAATATTTACTAAAAATAAACAATAACATTTTGTTATAAACCTAATTTTTTAAAAATAACATGTAAAGCTAAATTATAACCCTCAATACCACAACCTATAATAACCCCTTGAGCTATATCAGAAAAAAAAGATTTTTGACGAAACTTTTCTCTTTTATATATATTAGTAATATGTACTTCAATAAAAGGTATTTGTATTGCTAATATAGTATCACGTAGTGCAATACTAGTATGTGTAAAAGCACCAGGATTTATAATTATATAATTAATATGCTTACTATGTTGAATTAAATAATCTATTAGAATATGTTCTGCATTAGATTGTATATGTGTTAACATACATTTTTTTTTATTTGCTAATTTAGATAAATTAGATATAATTGTTTTTAGAGAGATATTGCCATATTTTTCTGGTTCTCTTTGACCTAATAAACTTAAATTAGGACCGTTAACTATTAAAATATGATACTTTAACCTATACATTTTTAGTTCTGCATTATTAAATTTTTCAATTATATTAACATAATTTACATTAATGAAAAATAATAATAAGCATTATTTTTTATGATAATGATATATTTATTTTTAATAAAATGATACTATTACACACACATAATAGATATTATTTAATCTAAATTTAATTTAACAATAAAACATACAGTTAGGTTCTAATATCATGTTTAAAAAATTTCGAGGAATGTTTTCTAACGATTTATCTATAGATTTAGGTACAGCAAATACTTTAATCTATGTTAAAGGACAAGGAATAGTTTTAAACGAACCATCAGTAGTAGCGATACGACAAGATAAAACTGGTTTTCCTAAAAGTGTAGCAGCAGTAGGTTATGATGCTAAACAAATGTTAGGTAGAACTCCTGGTAATATTGCTGCTATACGTCCTATGAAAGATGGTGTAATTGCTGATTTTTTTATCACAGAAAAAATGTTACAGTATTTTATAAAACAAGTACATAGTAATAGTTTTATGCGTCCTAGTCCTAGAGTATTAGTTTGTGTACCAGTAGGCGCTACACAGGTAGAACGTAGAGCAATTAGAGAATCCGCACAAGGAGCTGGTGCACGTGAAGTTTTTTTAATTGAGGAACCTATGGCAGCAGCTATAGGTGCTGGTTTACCTGTTTCCGAAGCTACTGGTTCAATGGTTATTGATATTGGTGGGGGTACTACAGAAGTTGCTGTTATATCTTTAAATGGAGTAGTATACTCTTCTTCAGTACGAATTGGTGGTGATAGATTTGATGAAGCTATTATTAATCATGTACGTAGAAATTACGGTTCATTAATAGGAGAATCAACAGCAGAAAAAATAAAACATCAAATTGGTTCGGCGTTTTCTAATAAAGAAATTTTAGAAATAGAAGTTAGAGGACGAAATTTAGCAGAAGGAGTCCCAAGAAGTTTTATATTGAATTCTAATGAAATATTAGCAGCTTTACAAGAACCTTTATCTGGTATAGTTAGTGCTGTTATGATTGCATTAGAACAATGTCCACCGGAATTAGCGGGAGATATTGCAGAAAGAGGTATGATATTAACTGGTGGTGGAGCGTTACTCAAATATTTTGATAAATTATTAATAGAAGAAACAGGAATACCTGTTGCTATCGCAGAAGATCCTTTAACTTGTGTAGCAAGAGGTGGTGGAAAAGCATTAGAAATGATCGATATGTATGGAGGTGATTTATTTAGTGAAGAATAATCATTAATATAAATTATATATAACATTTATGTCCTTAATTTTTAAAAAAAAAAAAAATATACACTTAAAGTTTATTATTATCATAATAATTTCTATACTATTTATTATAGTAGATAGGTATTATAACTATTTTTTTATAATAAAAAATTATATTGATAAAAAAATGAGTTATACATATGTTTATTTAAATAAACCATATACTATATATAATCATATATATGATGTATATAAACAAAATAAAAGTATTAAATCACAAAATATTCTTTTATATAAGAAATTATTTTTAAAAAATATAGAATTATTTTTTTATAAAAATTATCTTTATGAATTCAATAATATATATAAAATTTTAAGTATAAAATTAAATACCACAAAAACAATTTTTAGTAAAAAAATACCTATAATATTACCATGGTATTCTGATAAAATTTTTATAAATAAAGGGTTACAAGATAATATTATTCCCGGAAATATTGCTATTAATGATCATGGTGTTATTGGACAAGTTTTGTTTACTAATAAATATGTTAGTAGTATTTTACTTATATGTAGTAGATATAATTCTATACATGTACATGCACATAATAATAATGCTAACTTTATTTTAAATGGAATAGGTTGTAAATATCCTCCATTACTAAAATCAGAAGATATTTCTCCAAACATTATTATAAATATTAATGATATCTTATTTACATCAGGGTTAAATGATTATCATCTTGTAAATTATCCAGTAGCTAAAGTAATAAACATTAAACATACTAAAAATAATATGAATATTATATTTGCACAACCATTAGTACAAATAGAACAAATTAAATATTTATTAATAATTAATACTTAAAAAGATTATATAGAAAATCATTTTTTAATACATTATTTATGTATATCAATATTTATATCATAAATATAATTTTATTTATGGCATAATAGCATTATGCATGTAATAATTACAATTCATAATATTACGATATGGCTATATTAATAATATTTACCAATATAATACTTTTATCGAAACAAATACATTTAATTAAATATTTTATTTTAGGAATTGTTCTTGATATCTTAACAGATAAAATGTTAGGAACATATACCTTAACTCTAACTATATTGAATTACTATTTATGTTATTATCGTATATGGTTTCAAAAATTACATTTTATCTTACAAATAATACTAATTTTCATACTATTTAATATAGTAAATATTTTGACTAATTATATAAATAATATAGACAATCTATATTATAATATGTGTCAAAACAATATTTTAAATAGTATTTATTGGTATATATTATATTTTTCTCTTAAAAAATATAGTAATAGAAAAAAATATACAAACCATAATATTAAAATTTTATAATATGTTATTATAGACATACTGTTATTTCTTTTAACCCAGAAATATAAGCTATTTGTCTAATAGCACCATTAGGGAAAAGTTTATGTATATAAATACTATTACCTTTTAAAATACCATATTTATTTTTTATAACATTAACTAATATAACCATATTAGGTAAAGTATGAAATTTATTATATAATTGTTTAAAAATATATATTATTTCTAAATGTTCTGTTGTTAAAATAATATTTTCTTGTATAGCAAGTTTTTTAGCTATGTGTGTATTCCATTCATTTATCTTTTTATTCATATGCCAATAACTTATTTAATTACGGAGGAAGAGAGATTCGAACTCTCGAATAGTAATCTATTGCCGGTTTTCAAGACCGGTGCCTTCAACCACTCGGCCATTCCTCCTAAATTTTATTTTAATAAAGTATATAACATCTACAACTGTATATATTATATAATATATACTTCATTATTTAAAGCATATTTTTTTATATATGAAAACTAATATAACTGGAAATTTATATATTGTACCTACTCCTATAGGCAATTATGATGATATTTCACAAAGAGCAATAAAAATTTTAAAACAGGTTGATTATATTTTATCTGAAGATACAAGAAAAACAGGTATTTTATTAAAACAATATAATATCACTAATAGATTAAATTCATACTATGAATTTAATGAAAAAAAAAAATCTAATATAATATTAAATCATTTACAGCAAGGGAAAAATATTGCATTAGTCTCTGATGCAGGAACACCATTAATTAATGATCCTGGATATAGAATTGTAGAATTATGTCGCAGAAAAGATAATAACGTTAAAATTATACCATTAAGTGGTCCTTGTGCAGCAATTTTAGCTTTATCAGCATCTGGTTTAACAACTCATCGTTTTTGTTATGAAGGATTTTTATCTAAAAAACATAGTAAAAGAATTAAAAGATTAGAACAGTTAAAAATGGAATATAGAACTATTATTTTATATGAATCAAAATATCGTATTTTAAATTGTTTATATGATATACAAAATGTTTTTGGTAAAGATAGATATATAGTTATAGCTAAAGATTTAACAAAAAAATGGGAACAAATTTATGGAAATACTATTGAAAAAATTATTTATTGGATTAAATTAGATAAAAATAGGTTAAAAGGAGAAATAGTATTAATTATTCAAGGTAATAAAAACATTACCAGCAACATAAATATGTCAAAAATATTATCTATTATAAAAATTTTAAAAAAAGATTTATCAACTAAAAAAATAATTAATATTATTTCTCATATATATCCTATTAGAAAAAATATTTTATATCAAATAATGTTAACAAAAATTTGATATAAATCTGATATTTATATATCATATTTATATGAGTTAATGCAAACAGTCGCTTTTATTTTTAATAAAAGAGGAAAGTCCGGACTCCAAAGGGTAATGGTACCAGATAACTTCTGGGAAGTGTAAACTTACGAATAGTGCAACAGAAAATATACCGCCATAATAATGATATGTAGTAATTATAATGATGGTAAGGGTGAAAAGGTATGGTAAGAGCATACCGATATATTAGTAATAATATATGTCTATGTAAACTCTACCAGGAGCAAGGCTAAATAAAGATTTGTATTGACCCGTACAAAAAATCTGGGTAAGCCGCAAGAAATAATAAGTAATTATTATTCTAGATGAATGACTGTTAAAAAACAGAATCCGGCTTATGAATTAACTTATCAATATTTAGAAATTGTTTTTATGATTAATCATAATTTTTTCATATGCAAGAAAAGTATTTTGCATTAACATTGATATAGTAATAGGTCCTATTCCTCCTGGAACTGGAGTAATATATGATGCTTTAGAAAATGTTGATGCAAAATCAACATCACCAACAATTTTATTATTTTGAAGTCTATTAATACCTACATCTATTACAATAGCACCATGTTTAATCCATTTACCCTTAATAAAACATGGTTTACCAATAGCTACAATTAATAAATCAGCATTTGCAATATGATATTGCAAATTTTTAGTAAAACGATGAGTAATAGTTACGGTACACCCTAATAATAATAATTCTAATGCTACAGGACGTCCTATAATATTAGAAGCTCCGATAATAACTGCATGTAAACCACAAATATGAATACGATAATGTTTTAATAAAGATATAATTCCTAAAGCAGTACATGAACGTAATAATGGTACTCGTTGACATAAACGGCCTATATTATATGGATGGAAACCATCAATATCTTTATTAGGATCGATTGCTTCTAAAACATTAGTTATATTAAAATGATTAGGCAAAGGTAATTGTATTAAAATACCATGAATTTGATTATCCTGATTTAAAATATTAATTGTGTCAATAATTGTATGTTCATAAACATTATTGGGGAAATAATAATTATATGCAATAAACCCTAATTCTTGACATATTTTTAATTTTTTAGATATATATAATTTAGAAATATCATGATTACCCACTAAAATAACTCCTAAACCAGGTAATTGTTTATGATGTTTTATAATTAATAACATTTTTTCATGTATTTTTTTATAAATTATATTAGCAAAACAATGACCTTCCATAATTATGGCATTCATATAATTTATTATCCTACTATATTTTTATATTAATATTATATTTTTTTATATTAAAATATATTTTATATGTTATAATGAATTCATCTATGCGCTCTTAGCTCAGCAGGATAGAGCAATAGCCTTCTAAGCTATTGGTCACAGGTTCGAATCCTGTAGAGCGCAAAAAATATATTTATAATATTAAAAATTCTTAATCATTATTTACTATTTAATAAATTTCATTTACGCATAACATATTAAATATGTAACGAATTTGATTTTATTAATAAAAAACGATTTTTATATAAATAAAGTTTGTTATTTTAATTTTTATAAATATGACTAATATTAATTTCTAAATATTTATTAATCAATAAATAAGTTAATATGTGTATTTAATGCTAGTTAATATGAAGTAATTAATATTCATATATTAATTAGTTAAACATATGAATGGTATTTGTGTTATATTTTAAATAAAATATAACGACAATAATATTCTAGATATAACATAATATATATTTGATTCTATCACTAAATTCAATGATTAATAAATAAATATATAAACTATAATATGAAGCAACTAACTTAATTATTAATATCATATTATTAGTATTAGTTTGTTAGTAATTATTTATAGCATGTATTGTATACTACATCTTATTTTTTAATTATATAATATTTATTATTTATTAGACTATTTGAGTTACCTATATATTAATTTACGTGTCTAATATCTAGATAAATATAATTTATCTAAATGTAATATAACTCATCTTTATTACTGGGTCGTACAGGATTTGAACCTGTGACCAATTGATTAAAAGTCAACTGCTCTACCAACTGAGCTAACGACCCTAATATATTTTTCCATAATATGGGTGATGACGGACTCGAACCGCCGACAACCTCCTTGTAAGGGAGGGACTCTGCCAACTGAGCTAATCACCCTAAAAATCATGATACCTTATGCTATCTTTATTTATATAAATAAGTCAATATATTTTTAATAAAAAATTTAAAAAATATTTTATTACATATATAATATATTTTATCGCTTATAATAAAATATATAATATAATGAAAATTAGAACTCGTTTCGCACCAAGTCCAAGTGGTTATTTGCACATAGGTAATATCCGTACTGCATTATATTCTTGGTTATTTGCAAAAAAAAATCATGGTAATTTTATTTTACGTATCGAAGATACTGATAAAACAAAAGTAAAAGACCATTATATTAAAAATATCATATCAAGTTTAACATGGTTAAACATTGATTGGGATGAAGGACCTTATTTACAAAGTAAAAATTTAAATAAATATCATAATATTATTAATAATATGATACAACAAGGAACAGCCTATAAATGTTATTGTACAAAACAAATGTTAAACAAAGATAAAGAACAACAAAAAAAATTAGGAATTAAAACAAAATATAATGGCAGATGTCGTAATATAAATAAAACATATGATCATATACCCTATGTAGTTAGATTTCGTACTCCTACAACAGGTTATGTAAAATTTAAAGATATTATAAGAGGCAATATTATTATTAATAATATTGAGTTAGATGATTTTATTATTCAACGTACTGACAAAACACCAACATATAATTTTTGTGTAGTTATAGATGATCTAGATATGTGTATTACACATGTAATTAGAGGCGAAGAACATATTAATAATACTCCTAAACAAATTAATATTATAAAATCTTTAAAAAGAGAAATACCATACTATGCACATGTTTCTATTATTACTAATCAATATGGTGAGAAATTTTCTAAAAAAAATCATGATACTAATATTCTACAATATCAAAAAGACGGTTATTTACCACAAGCATTATTAAATTATATTTTAAAATTAGGATGGTCATATGGTGATCAAGAAATTTTTTCTATAACAGAAATGAAGCAATTATTTTGTTTAAGTAATTTAAATAAATCACCAAGTATTTTTAGTATTAATAAATTGAATTGGTTTAATAAATATTACCTGAATCATTTATCAAAAGATTATATAGTTCCTTACTTAAATAATTTTTGTAAAAATAAACATTTTAATATAAGTACAGGACCAAAAATTATTGACATTTATAATAATTTTGTGAATCGATGTAATACTTTAAAAGAAATTAATAATTTATGTTGTATTTTTTATACTAATCCTAGTTATGAAAATATTATCTGTGCAAATTTGATAAATATCAAAAATAAAAAATTTATTACACAATTATTAATTACTATCCAATTAATAAATCCATGGACTATAAATAATATTAGTTTAGTTATTAAAACAACTGCACAACAATTAAATAAAAAGTTTGCAGACATAACCATGACTTTACGTATATTATTAACAGGATTAAATTCTAGCCCACCTATTAATAGTATTATATATCTAATGGGAAGAAATAAAGTTATACAACATATTCAAAATGTCATAAATATTATAAATAAACAAAATAAATAAATACTATATACATATAAATTTAATACAAAATGACAATATGCAATTAATAAATATTATTATTGTAATTAGTTACGTAATCTAGGATTAATTAATTGTTTTTTAATAGAAGCAGATAATTCATCTAATGTAGAATGTTCTGTATATTCAGGTGTAGGTTCCCCTATTAATTGTATTTCCGATAAATATGTATGTATGGGATTACCTGCATCATCTTCCATAACAACATGATACCAAGGTTTATTACGTAATATTATACTATCTGACATTTCATCAATTTTAAGATTATTTAAAGAATAAATAGGATCAACATCAACTATGACACCCAAAAAACCTAATAATTTATGTCTTACTTGTTGACCAATACCAAATTTACTGGTAATCATTATTAAATAGCTCCTTAATGATAAAATTTATAGTATTATTACATTTTTAACTATGTAATAACAAAAATTGTAATATATTATAATAAAGTTTTTTAGTTTAATAAATAAATTTTTATATAAAAATTATTTTAATGGAAAATTATAATGTCAAGACCAATTGCTGCAATTATTAATACTAAAAATTTAAAAAATAACTTAAATATCATACGTAAAATTATTTATCCAACAAAAATTTGGTTTGTATTAAAAGATAATGCTTATGGTCATGGTATTACTAATATTTGTAAATTTTTAATTAATGCAGATGGTATTGCTGTGTTAACCTTAGAAGAAGCTATTTTATTACGTAACGAAAACTTTCGTAATCCAATCTTATTATTGGAAGGATTTTTTCATATTAATGATCTAAAAATAATTTATCAATATAATTTAACTATGGTCATACATAATAAATGGCAATTAAATTTATTAATGCAATATCCTCCTATTTATCCAATAGTAATATATATTAAAATTAATACTAGTATGAATAGATTAGGTTTTAATATTAATAGTGTTAATAAAATTATTAGTATAATAGAAAAACATATTCATGTTAAACAAATTGTATGTATGGCACATTTTGCTGATACTTCACAAAATACTCATGCTTTTTTATATGAAATTAAACTAATTAATCAAATTTTAAATAATAATTATTTACGATCTTTTGCTAATTCTGCAGCCATATTATGGCATCGTAATATATATTATGATTGGGTACGTTCAGGAATTCTATTATATGGCGCATCACCTACAAACTCCTGGAAAGATATTAGTAAATTTAATTTTAAACCAGTAACTACATTACGTAGTAAAATTATTGGGATACAAAAATTATATCCTGGCACAACAGTAAGTTATAATTATCAATATTATACAAACATAAAAAGACAAATAGGTATTATAGCTTGTGGTTATGGTGATGGATATCCTAAAACTATTTCTTCAGAAACAAATATTTTAATAAATGGTCAAAAAACACATATATTAGGTAATGTTACTATGGACATGATGGCTATTGATTTAATCAATATACCACATGCATCTATAGGTAGTAACGTAGAATTATGGGGTGAACATATTAAAATTGATGATGTTGCTACTTCAGCAAAAACAATTAACTATGAATTAATGTGTTCATTATCTATAAGAGTACCTAGAATATTAAAATAATATTATTATATTAAATTAAAAGATTTTATTTATATTTTTTATTTTTATACGTTGAAATAAAATAAAAAATTTATTAATTTTATGATTTACTAATGGTTGAGAAAGTTTTTTAAAACATAATGTATCTTTTAAAAAAATTTCTGTTTTATAAGATAAATTAGGCACAATAGGTTTTAAATAAATCATAATAACGCGAAACATATTAATAGCTAAAGAACAAACATTATGGGTGATATCAGGTTGATTTTTAATTATTAACCAAGGTTTATGTGTATCAATATAGCTATTAGCAATATCTGTTAGGATTATTATCATATTAATGACATGACTAAATTGTCTATTAGTGTAATAGTAATGCATGATTTTTGCTTTATTAATAAATTCTAAATAAATATCTAAATTAATATTGACAGATAAATTATTATGAAAATATGTATTAATAAAATATGCTGTACGAGAAGCAATATTAACAATTTTATTAACAATATCTGAATTAATTTTATATGTGATATTATGTAAACTAAAATCTATATCATCAATATTATTAGATATTTTAGAAGCAAAATAATAACGTAAACTATCTGCATTAACATAATTTAATAATTCTAATGCTGTAATAAATGTTTTTTTTGATTTTGACATTTTCATGCCATTTAATGTTACATGACCATGTACAAAAATTTTAGTAGGTTTACGGAAAAAACTACCTTCTAAAATAGCTGGCCAAAATAAACTATGGAAATAAATTATATCTTTACCAATGAAATGGTATAATTCTGTTTTTGTATCTGTTTTCCACCATTCGTAAAAACATATATGTTTATTGATATCACAAAAATGTTTAAAAGCACTAATATAACCAATAGGAGCATCTAACCATACATAAAAAAATTTATCGATATCATCTAATATATTAAATCCAAAATATGGTTTATCTCTGGTAATATCCCATAATTTTAAACCTACATGAAACCATTCTAATACTTTATTTTTAATATTATTATCTAATACGTCTGATGATATCCAAGATAATAACATTTTATAAAAACATGGTAAATTAAAAAAATAATGCTCAGATTGTTTAATAATAGGCACGGTATTAGAGACTATTGATATAGGATCTATTAAATGTATAGAAGTATAACTTCCACATTGTTCACAATAATCACCATACTGTTTTATAGTTTTACAATGTGGACATGTTCCTTGTACAAGTCTATCGGGTAAAAACATATTATATTGTTTGTCAAATAATTGTTTAACTGTTTTTTTTAAAATATATTTTTGCTTTTTTAAACGTTTAAAAATTAATTGTACAAAAAAATAATTTTCATTACTATGAGTAGTATGATAATGATCGTAACTAATATAGAATTTTTTAAAAATATCAATATGTTGCTGATATATTTTTTGTATCATTTTTACAGGAGTAATTTTTAGTTCTTGTGCTTTTAACATAATTGGTGTGCCATGAGCATCATCTGCACATATAAAATATACTTCATTTCCTATCATACGATTATACCGAACCCAAATATCGGCTTGTATATGTTCTAACATATGTCCAAGATGTATAGGACCATTAGCATATGGCAATGCACAAGTAACCAGCATTTTTCTAAATTTAATTTTTTTCATAAATAATATTACTCTAAGTTATCTTTTGAGATAAAAACTGTATCATAAAATGTATTATATGATGATTATTATGAGGATATAATAAATATAAAGAACATATAAAATATATATAGCAAAAAAAATTTTCTGTAAATAGTTTTTTTTTTACAATCGGTATGCGGAAACGTTGTTTTAAGGGCCATAATAGTAATACTCCTGAAGGAGTTAACATATCAGCACAAATATGACTACAATAACCAATTATAATACCTAATTTAATAGGGATACTCAAAAGAGTGATCTTAGTGGATATTATTTTAATAATAAATATTATGATATATATAGCACTAACACTATGTGTAAATCCTCTATGACAAAATATTTTAGCACATATATAAGAAACATATTTAAATTTATTTCCTATCATAGATTTAGGATGATCTATATCTGGCAATAAGCATGTTATTAAAGATATAGGTATAAAACACCACCAATCATCATGATGCATAATTTCAGAAAAAATAAAATGCTGTATTAAAATACTACTAGAAAATGTAAAAAAAATATGTCCTTTAGCTGTCATAAAATTATGTTTTTTTTAATAAACAATTTGAGCAATAATATTATTATTAATATCAATATTTTGTAATATTACTTTAACTTGATCTGTAACTTTATATAATAATTTATCATTTATAAAAACCATACCTTTTTCTGGCATAATATTAATTATATCTAATGTATTATTAATCATACTATTTTTAGGAATCAGTACATATATGCCATTTATTATTAATCTAACTCTTAATCCAATATATAAAATATCTATAATTTCTGATACAAAAATTTGTTTTTTGTTAATAATATTTTTGCAATATTTTATGCATAAAAAGTTAGTAATTTTATTTTCTACTTGTTTATGTATATATTTTTTATAATTCATATGACGAATAATTTGTTTAGACGGTTTTTCTATATTTTTTTTTTGTATAATAGCTTTAATAAGTCTATGATTAATTACATCACCAAATTTTCTTAATGGTGAAGTCCATGTAGCATATTTTTGTACACCTAATCCAAAATGTGGTCCTGGATAAATATTAAAAAATGTATGTGTTTGATATTTTCTCAAACGATTTATAATATAAGATAAATTATGTTTTTTTAGATAAGAATATATATTTTGATAGCTTTGTAATGTATTTAATTTAGATGGATGATAATCAATATGATGCGTATCTAATAACGTTCTTATTTTTTGTAATTTATTACAATTAAATCCATAATATATATTATATATACCATAACCTAAGTGTTGATATAAAATTTCTGCTGCACATATATTAGCAATAATCATAATTGTTTCAATCATTTTATGTGCAATTCTTTTTGTAACTACATGAATATCAATTATATTACCATCACAATTTATTATTAATTTGTATTCAGTATTATTAGAAAAAATTAGATTTTTATTATACCATGGTAAACGATATAAATAAATTTTATATAATAAATTTATTTGTTGTTTAATATCTAAATTATGAGGTGACCATACTCCTATATTTTCCAACCAATTAGAAATATTAACATAATTTAATTTTGCTTTAGATTGTATTAAGCCCATAAAAAATTCTGTTTTATCTAATAAAATTTTACCTTTATTATTAATAATAATTTTACATATTAAAGCAGAACGAACTTGCATAGGTAGTAAAGAACATATATTTTCTGATATATATTTAGGAAATAATGGAATATTAAAACCCGGTAAATAATTTGTAAACATACGTTCTGAAGCAATCATATCAATATTACTATCTTTTATAAAAAAAGCAGTAGGATCAGCAATAGCTACATATATTTGTAACTGTTTATTGGAAAGTTCTTTAATATATATAGCATCATCTATATCTTTTGTATCACTATTATCAATAGTAATAAAACATAATTTAGTTAAATCTTGACGTAATATATGATTATCAATAATGTCTATTCTATTACATAAACTATTATGTGGAGGATGTATATTAATATTATATTGCGATAATATATGCCATAAAGATAAAGAATATTTTTTTTGTTCTGTTAAATATTCTAAAATTTTTGCTCTAAAAATATTATCTTTACCTAAAAGGGGATGATGAATTAATTTAGCTATTACTATATTAGTAGTATACAATATGTCTTGAGATGGTTTATCTATTACACATTCAATTTGATATTGATATAAATTAGGATTATCTGGAATAATAAATGTTTGGTTATGATGTTGTTTAAGTTTGCCTATAAATATTTCTATAACAGATTTTAATAATTTTATTGGCATAACCTCTAATTCTTGTTTTTTTGGTAATAAAGAAGATAAAATATAATCTCCATGCATAATCTTTTTTAAGAAAATTATAGGAATTTTATATATTTTTCTATCTTTTGATTCTAAAAAAATATTATTTTTTATAACTTTTACTATACCCTTTATATAATAAACAGGTTGTATTTTTTTTTTAAGTTGTAACAGTATTTTATTATGTCGTAACATTATTTTTTCAGTAAATATTATATATATTTAAAATTATATTGTATTAAAATGGTATATCATCTTCAAAATTAATAGCATTATCTATATTTTTATTAACATCTATATCGATATTATTATTTTTTACTTCTGTATTATTTTCTTTACTATTCCATGATTTATCATGTGTTTTATTAACATTCTTATGTTTATCTATAACATCATCTTTAATACGAAAATTATTTAATACTTGCAAAGTTCCACCTATGCTCACAATAATTTCAGTTATATAACTATCTTGACCACTTTGTTTTTGCCATTTACGTGTTTGTAAATATCCTTCTATATATATTTGTGTTCCTTTTTTAACATATTCATTTGCAATTTCAGCAATTTTACCAAAAACTACTATCCTATGCCATTCTGTTTTAACTCTATTTTCTCCTGTATTTTTATCTTTCCAAGTATCAGAAGTAGCTAAAACAATATTTACAACTGGATTACCATTAGGCATGTAACGTATTTCAGGATTTTTACCTACATTACCTATTAAAAGTACTTTATTAATACCACGTTTACTGGCCATTATGTTACTCCTTATATACAAAAAATAAATGAAATTATTAAATTTAAATTTTATTAATTAATAAACGTAATTTTTTGATAGCATTAGTTTCTAATTGACGTATTCTTTCTGCAGATATTCCATAGTTATTTGCTAAAGATTGTAGCGTTTGTTTATGATGTTGTTTATTTAACCATCTAGCATTAATAATATTACGACTACGTTGATCTAGTTGCTGAATTGCATAATATAATTTACGATAAATATATTTATTCCAATTATGTTGTTCAATTAATTTTGTAAAATTAGAGTGTGTATCTTTTAGAAAAATATTAGAAGTAAAATTATTTTGTTGCTTTATTAGTGGATGTGTTGTAATATCTTGTGCAGACATACGAGATTCCATTTCACATACATCCTTTACAGAAACTCCTAAAGTTTTTGCAACTATATTAATTTCATTTTTATGGAACCATCCTAATTTTTTTTTAGTTTTACGTAGATTAAAAAACAATTTTCTTTGTGATTTTGTCGTAGCAACTTTCACTATACGCCAATTACGTAATACATATTCATGTATTTCGGCTTTAATCCAATGTATAGCAAAAGAAACTAAACGTACACCAACATTAGGATTAAATTTTTTTACAGCTTTCATTAAACCGATATTACCTTCTTGAATAATATCAGCTTGTTGCAAACCATAACCAGTATAATGTTTAGCTATATGTATAACAAATCTTAAATGTGATAAAATTATTTTTTTTGCTGCTGCTATATCTTTTTTATAAAAAAAATTTCTAGATAAATATTGTTCTTCTTGTACAGTTAAAATTGGATAACTATTAGCAAGATATATATATGCTTCTAACGAACCTAACGAATGAGTATAAACTTGTGGAGTAAAAATATTTGCATTCATATAAAACCTCTCAGGAAATAAATATTTCTAATATATCTTAGAATTTTATTACAATAATGCTTTTAATTATTTATAAAAATAGTATTAATAAATTTTTTAGCATTAAATAAATGTAAATCTGTAATTTGTTCTCCTGTACCTATATATCTTATAGGAATTTTATAATCGTTAGATAAAGTTATAATTATACCTCCTTTAGCTGTACCATCCATTTTAGTTAATACAATACCTGTTATACCTATATGTTTGTGAAATTCTTTAAATTGATTTATAGCATTTTGTCCAATATGTGCATCTAATACTAACATAATTTCATGTGGTGCATGATTTTTTTTTTTTCTAATAATTTTTACATTTTTTTTTAATTCTTGCATTAAAGCAATATTATTATGTGCACGACCTGCAGTATCAATAATTAATATGTCAGCATTATTTTGTTGTGATTGTTGTATAGCATCATAAATTACAGCAGAACTATCAATTTTATTGTATTGTGGTATCATCATATTACTATAACTTTTTTGACTCCATAATTTTAATTGTTGACTGGCAGCTGCACGAAATGTATCTCCTGAAGCTAAAAAAACAGACCTATTTTGTTTATAAAAATAATATGCTAATTTACCTATAGTAGTCGTTTTACCAACACCATTAACACCTATAACTAATATGATATAAGGATTTTCATTTTTAATTATTAATGATTGCTCAACATGTATTAAAATCTTTAAAATTATTTGTTTAATATATAAATATAATTTATGATGATCATATATTTTATTTTTTTTAGAATATTGCATAACATTTTGCACTATGTTTCGCGTTGTATTGTAACTAATGTCTGATTGAATCAATATTTTTTCCAAATTATTAAAAAAATTTATATCAATAGTTTTATTTTTAGTGATAAAATGTATTAGATTTTCACCAATATTTTTACTAGCATCCCATATTTTTAATGTTAAATTTCGTAAAAAACTATTTTTTTTATTACAATTATCTTTTTTTATTATCATATTTATTTAAAATTATGCAAAGGAATAATAATATTATAATACATAATTATAAAAATATTATTTAAATAATTTATTAGAATAATATGTTTGGAGAAAATACTAAATTTTATGAAATATAATAGACATAATAAAATATATATTCTTGCTGGTAAATGGAAATATAAAAAAATTACTATACATAATACTCATATTAGACCAACTATGCATTTTATTCGTGAAACATTATTTAATTGGTTAATAAATGATATCTCTATGTTAAATTGTTTAGATTGTTTTGCTGGTTCCGGCATACTGAGTTTAGAAGCATTATCACGAAATGCATGTTCAGCAACTTTAATAGAAAATAATATTTTTCATTTCAAAAAATTACAACAAAATATATCATTATTTAAAAATATAAATATTAAATTAATTTATGGTCATACATTACATATATTATCTACAATATCACAAAAATTTAATTTAATATTTATAGATCCTCCTTTTAGTAAGGATAATTTTTTACTACAAACAACTTGTTTTTTGTTAGAAAAATATTGTTGTTTGAATAATAATGCATATATTTATCTTGAGTATATGACAAGTAGTAAGCCTGTTTTATTACCATATAATTGGATCCAATATCGTAAAAAAACATTTGGTTCGGTAACATATGCTTTGTATAAAAAATATACATGATACATTTTAGTATTATATTTTTTTTATAATACATATATAAGGCAACTTATTAGTTATTTTTTTGACCATACTAAATTTCATAAATTCACAAAAAGTTTGTATATCTAAAATAACTAAGTGATTATTAGTTTTAATTAATAAGGTTTCACCATATTTCATTGTACTGGTAATTTTTTTAATTTTTACAAGTGTATAAGGACATTTAATATTGGTTAAATTTAAATAAAACTGTTGTTTCGCCTTAAACATATGTATTTGTCATAAAATTACGGTATAATTTATTATATATTAAATAATTAATTTTTGCATATTTTTTATTTTGGTAAAAAATTGTATAAATTTATTAATAAATATATTTTATGATTATAAAACATTATTTATCTAGGATGATATTGTGAATTTAGATAAAAAAAAACAAGCTGCATTAGACAATGCTATTGTACAAATAGAAAATCAGTTTGGCAAAGGTTCTATTATGAGATTAGGAGATAATAGAACTATGGATGTATCATCTATATCAACAGGTTCTTTAACTTTAGATATAGCATTAGGTATTGGGGGACTACCTATAGGAAGAATAGTAGAAATATATGGTCCAGAATCTTCTGGTAAAACTACCTTAACATTACAAATTATATCAGAAGCACAAAAACAAGGTAAAATATGTGCTTTTATTGATGCAGAACATGCATTAGATCCTATTTATGCAAAAAAATTAAATGTTAACATTAATAGATTATTATGTTCACAACCTGATACAGGAGAACAAGCATTAGAATTATGTGATGCTTTAGCTAAATCTAATTTAATTGATGTTATAGTTATAGATTCTGTAGCTGCTTTAACACCCAAGGCAGAAATAGATGGAGAAATAGGAGATTCTCATATAGGATTAGCAGCTAGAATGATGAGTCAAGCAATGAGAAAACTTGCTAGCAATATGAAACAATCTAATACTTTATTAATTTTTATTAATCAAATACGTATGAAAATTGGTATTATGTTTGGCAATCCTGAAGTAACTACAGGAGGTAATGCATTAAAATTTTATTCTTCAGTTAGATTAGATATACGTAAAATTGGTAATGTTAAACAAGGAGATATTATTATTGGTAGTGAAACTAGAGTTAAAGTAGTTAAAAATAAAGTTGCTGTACCTTTTAAACAAGCTGAATTTCAAATTATATATGGTATAGGTATTAATATTTTCGGAGAAATATTAGATTTGGGAGTACAACATAATATTATTGAAAAATGTGGTTCATGGTATAGTTATAAAAAGGAGAAAATTGGGCAAGGCAAAATTAATGCAATTAATTTTTTACAAAAAAATAAACAAATATCCGATGATATTAAAGAAAAATTAAAAAAAATGTTTTTTAAACAAATTAATCATGAATAAGAAAAACTATAATAAAATATAATATATTTTATTTTATATAAGGTTTATATGTAATGGTATGTACAACAACACAAATTTGCCAAATGTTTTTAGATTTTTTTCATATTAAAAAACATAAAATTATGGCAGGAAGTTCTATTATACCACATAATGATAGTTCTTTATTATTTACTAATGCTGGTATGAATCAATTTAAAAAATATTTTTTAGGTTCTGCACAATCACCATATCCAAATATAGTAACCGTACAAAAATGTGTTCGTGCTGGTGGTAAAGATAATGATTTAAAAAATATAGGTTTTACAAATCGTCATCATACATTTTTTGAAATGTTAGGTAATTTTAGTTTTGGAAATTATTTTAAAGAAGAAGCTATAACTTTTGCTTGGGAATTATTAACATATAGTAAATGGTTTCATTTAAATCCAAAAAAAATTTTTATCACAGTATATTATACTGATACTGAAACATATAATATTTGGTTACATAAGATTGGTATTCCTAAAACACATATTATTCTCATATATGATAAAAATAATCAACAATATTATTCAGATAATTTTTGGCATATGGATACTACAGGTCCTTGTGGACCATCTACGGAAATATTTTATGATTTAGGTGAACATTTATCTGGTAACATACAAAATAATAATCCTGGCGAACGCTTTATTGAAATATGGAATATTGTATTTATACAATTTAATCAAAATTTACATAAACAATTAACTATATTACCTATTAAGTCTATAGATACAGGAATGGGTTTAGAAAGAATTAGTAGTATCTTACAAGGAGTAGATTCTATTTATAAAATAGATGTTTTTGAAAAATTAATTCAACATATTGTTCATATACTACATTTAAATATTATGCAACACCATTATTTAAATGTGATTGCAGATCATCTTAAAACATCAATATTTTTAATTGCATATGGTGTTATGCCTAGTAATGAATATAGAGGATATATTTTAAGAAAAATTATAAGAAGAGCTATTAATCATGGTATGATGTTAGGATATAAAAACATTTTTTTATATAAATTAGTACAGTTTTTTATTAATGAAATTGCATTTCATAGAGATAAAGAATTATTACAAAAACAATATTTATTGATTAAAAATACTATTAAACAAGAAGAACAAAATTTTCACATAATTTTAACAAAAGGTATAAGTTTTTTAAAAAAAGAAATTTTACATTTAGAAAATAATATTTTACCAGGAGAAAAAATTTTTTATTTATATGATACATTAGGTTTATCTTTAGATGCAATTAAAGAAATTTGTTTGCAACAAAATATTATTATGGAACAAAAGATTTTTTCACAATTATTAAATAAACAGCGTTCTCGATCTAAAAACCATAGTTTGTTTAAAAAAAATATAAACATTTTTTATCATAATAGTAAAACAGAGTTCCTTGGATATGACCACATTAGTACAAAAAGTAAAATTTTAAATATTTATTTTCAAGATAAAATCATACAAAAAATTATTAAAAATGATAAAGCTATGATAATATTAGATATTACTCCATTTTATGGCGAATCTGGCGGACAATTAGGTGATATAGGGTTTATAAAAAAAAACGACGAAAATATTTTTCAAGTTATAACAACTACTATACAAGGTAATCTAATATTACATAGTGGTATTATGATGCAAGGAAAATTAGTACAAAATGATATAGTAACCGCAGAAATTAATCTTACTTATCGTAATAAAATCAGTAGAAATCATACAGCAACACACCTATTAAATTATAGCTTACGTAAAATATTAGGTACACATATACAACAAAAGGGCTCTTTAATTACTTCAGAGTATTTGAGATTTGATTTTTTACATAATTTACCTATTACATCAAAACAAATTATAAATATCGAAAACATTATTAATCAATATATATTTAATAATATTAATGTTACTTCCTATAATATATCAAAACAAGATGTTAATCTACAAGATAACATTATTTTTTTACAAAACGAACAATATAGTGATATTGTTCGGGTAATAAATATTTTTAATATTTCTAAAGAATTCTGTTGTGGTACACATGTTGCAACAACATGTGAAATAGGTTTTTTCAAAATTATTAAATACTTCAGTATTGCACATGGTATTAAAAGAATACATGCTGTTACACATAATAATGCTTTATCATATATACAAACAAGAGATAACATTATAACATCTATTACGAAAATTTTTAAAATAGATGATAAAAATGTTGTTAATTATATTAAGCACTATCAAATTAAAAATAATCTTATACATAAACGATTACAAAAAGCAGAAAATTATATTGCACAACAAATAATTAAAAAAATTATACAAGATAATATTATATTTAATAATATTAATCTTTTAATTAGTGAATTATACGATTATGATCCAATACAATTTAATTATATATTAAAAAATATGATGAGTAAATTTAATAAATCTATTATTATATTATCTACAATATGGATCAAAAAAATTTTTATTTTAATAAAAATTACACCTACTATTAATATAAATGCATTAGATGTTATTAATCTTAATATAAGTAATATTACTAAATATAATATTAATGGTACAAAAACAGCTTCACAAATCATAATTAATCATAATATAGATCAATATTACTGTTTAATAGCTAAAATGAAAACATTTATTCTAAATAAAATTAATATGTTACTGCATGACAAAAAAAAATAATTAATATTTTATATATTAAATTAATAAATTTTAATATATATTAAAATGATAAAATATTTTAATGACATATTAATAATATTGCATTGATATTTTTCAAGGAGAAAAACAAAGATGCTAATTCTTACTCGTAGAGTGGGAGAAACTCTTATGATTGGTGATAATGTTATAGTCACCGTATTAGGTATTAAAGGAAATCAGGTGCGTATTGGTGTAAATGCTCCTAAAGAAATTGCCGTACATCGTGAAGAAATTTATCAACGTATAAAAGCAGAAAAAAACCAACAAACAGTTTGAATAAATATATTTAACATTTATTTAGTTTATATATATATTTATTATACACTTTATTATATTTTATGCTATCATACAAAATGAAATTACGGTATTATATAAGGTGAGATGGCCGAGTGGTTGAAGGCGCACCCCTGCTAAGGGTGTATATAATTATGTTATGTCGAGGGTTCGAATCTCTCTCTCACCGTAGATCATTTTCATGCACCTGTAACTCAGTGGATAGAGTATTCGGCTACGAACCGAACGGACGGAGGTTCGAATCCTCCCAGGTGTATTTTTATATAAAAAAATTTTAAAAGATCAACTATTACAACGTAAAATTTCATTTATTTGAATTTTACTTAAAGTTTTTGCATTAACTTTTTTCACAATAATTACACAATATAAATTATATCGCCCATCTTGTGATGGTAAAGTTCCTGGTACAACTACTGAATATTTTGGTACTCTACCATAATATATTAGACCATTAGTTCTATCATATATTTTTGTACTTTGTCCTATAAATACACCCATAGAAATAACAGATCCTTTTTCAATAATAACACCTTCAACAATTTCAGATCTAGCTCCAATAAAACAATTATCCTCTATAATAGTAGGAGTATTTTGTATCGGTTCTAATACCCCTCCAATACCAACACCGCCAGAAATATGTACATTTTTACCTATCTGAGCACATGATCCAATAGTAGACCAAGTATCAATCATAGTTCCTTGTGTTATATATGCTCCTATATTAATAAATGAAGGCATAACAATACTATTATTACCAAGATATGCACCATATCTTATGGTTGCAGGAGGTACTATTCTACATCCTATTTTTTGAAAATCATCATATGTAAATTTATTAAATTTTAAAGGTATTTTATCATAGTAATTACTATGATCATGTTGCATTAAAAAATTTTTTTGTATTTTAAAATATAACAGGATAGCTTGTTTAATCCATTTATGTGTTACCCATTTATTTTGTTTTTTTTCTGCAACTCTTAATTCTCCATTATTTAACATTTTAATAATCTGATAAACATATGTAATAATTTCTTCATTATGTGTGATAGATGTATCATTTAAACTATGTGTTTTAAAATATTTATCTATGAGAATCTTAATTTTTTCCATATAATATTTCTTTTAAAATTTATAATATTTTGTAATATAACATAAATATATTTTTTAAAGAAAAAGATAATATATTTTTTATCTATGTTTTATTTTAAATATGATTACTATATCTTTACTATAGAAAATAATAATATTTTTTTATTTCATTATATTCAAATAAATAATATCTATTTTTTGTCTTAACAAATTAATATATTTTATATTCTCTGTTTTTTTTAAAAAATTACATATATGACTTATAGTTTTAAGACCAAGGCCATTAATTTTTAATAAATTATCTTTATCAGCTTTTAAAAAATTTTCTAAAGTAATAAAATAGTCTGCAATATTTTTTGAAGTAACAATACCCATATTTTTAATACCTAAAGCAAATAAAAAATTATGTAAATAAACTTTATGTTTTGCATATAAAGATAATAATATTTTTTGTGTAGTAATTTTTCCTAAGTTTAGTAAGCTTAATTGTTTTTCATTTAGTGTAAACAAATCCATAACGTTTGATATTATATTTTTTTCTACTAAATGAGAAATTAATTTTTGACCTACATATTTAATATTTATAGCATTTCTAGATATAAAATGTTTTAAATATTCTTGAAATTGAGCTTTACAAGAAAAACTAGCTGAACAATATAATAAATTATTATTGTTAATAATTTTAGCATTACAACTAGGACAAAATTGTGGAATGACAACTTCATTGGTATGTTGTTTTGTTCTTTTACTTTTTACCACATGTATAATTTTAGGTATAACATTACCACAACGTTGGATAGTAATGATGTCACCTATTTTTAAATCTAATCTATAAATTTCATTAATATTATATAATGTAGCATAAGAAATTTCCACTCCTGAAATTTTAATACTTTTAAAATATGCTATGGGTGTAATAATACCAGTACGTCCTGTTTGAAAAAAAATTTGTTTTAATATTGTGTTTTTTTCTTGTGAATGAAATTTATATGCTATGGCCCATTTAGGTGCTCGTGAATTATAACCAATTTTTTTTTGTAAAGAAAGATCATTAATTTTAATTACAATACCATCAATATCATATGATAATTTATGTCTATTTATTTTAAAAAAATCATAAAATTGGATAATTTCTTGTAATTTTGTACAAGAGATAATATTGCGAGAGATAGGTAGACCGTATGTTTTACATTGTCTAAGTAATTTTGTGTGATAACAAGCTATATTCTTATTAGTAAAACCGATACCATAACAAAAAAAATTTAATAAATTAGAATAATCATTCATATTATGCATACGTAAAAGTCCAACAACAGCACTTCTAGTATTACAAAAATTTTTTTTTTGCATCAAAAAATTTTGATTAATATAATAAAAATTTTTTTTAGTCATGAAAATTTCTCCACGTACTTCTAATGTTTGTGGAATATTATTACCTTTTAATTTTTTCGGTATATCATTAATCAAAGAAATATTATGAGTAATGTCTTCACCTATATAACCATTACCTCTTGTTAAGCCATGTATTAAATATCCATTAATATATAAAAGATTAATAGCTACACCATCAAATTTTAATTCACAACAAAAAAAATTTTTATAGTTGATATATTTTTTATATAAACAAATAAATTGTTTATATAAAAATTTACTGTTAAAAGTATTTTGTAAAGATAACATTGGTGTTTTATGCGTAATTTGTTTATAATTTTTTAATAGTGAATCATTAATATTTTGTGTAGGAGATTTTTGTTTTTTTTCTAATGGTATATAACGTTCTAGCTTTTCTAATTTTAAAAGTAATAAATCATATTGTTGATCAGTAATTGCTGGTTTATTTAAAATATAATATTTATAATTATAAATATTTATTTTTTCACGTAATTTATGTATAAGTTTATTGATTTTAATCATTAAAATTATATTTAATATTGATTATAATAATAATTTTATATTTTCCATATTGTTTTGTCATGTAAATCTTCTAAAAAAATATTATTTTTTTTTAAAAAATTACGTATATTATCAGCTTCTTTCCATAATTTTTTTTTTCTTGCAATACAACGTTTTTGTATTAGTTGTTCTATTTCTAATTTATGTAAAATTTTTGTTGTATGATTTTTAAAATAATATTTTGGATTATAAAATAATATACCTAAAATATTACCTAATTTTTTTAAAAGTAACATTAAATGTTGTTGTAAAATAAAATTTTTTTTATGATAAGCAATATTTATATCATGTGATATTTTAAATAAAATACTGTATGCTTTTGGTGTATTAAAATCATCATTCATTGCATCATAGAATTGTTTTTCTAAATTCTTAAATGGAATATTTTGAATATTTATTTCTTTTATTTCATTTATATTATAAATGGCTCTATATAATTTTTTCATAACAATACAAGCGTTTTGTAGCTTTTCTTCATGAAAAATTATTGGTCTGCGATAATGTGTAATAGTAAAAAAATAACGAATAACTTCATTATTATATTTTAATAATATATCCTTAAGTTTAATATCATTTTGTAATGTTTTTGACATTTTTTTATTATTGATAATAATCATTCCAGTATGAATCCAAAAATTAACATTAAAGAATGGATGTATACATTGCGATTGTGCTATTTCATTTTCATGATGGGGAAAAATTAAATCATTACCACCACCATGTATATCAAAATTATGTCCAAGATATTTATAACTTATTGCACTACATTCTATATGCCAACCTGGTCTACCATATCCCCATGGTGATGACCATCCTATTTGTTCTTTTAAACATTTTTTCCATAGAACAAAATCTTGACCACGTTTTTTAAAAGATATATCTACAAAATTTATATTTAAAAAATTTTTATGTGTGTTTTGTCGTGATAATTGTCCATAATGTTGATAACTAGCAATATTAAACACAACATCACCATTATTAGCTAGATATGCATGTTGTTTTTTTAACAAAATTTGTATAAATTGAATAATTTCATTAATATGTTTTGTTACTTTGGGTTCGATAGTAGGATGTATAATATTTAATTTATTAAAATCCATATACATGAGACTAATAATATTAGATACAATTTTTTGCATATATTGCATATTATTATTTTTAACTAATTTTATTATTTTATCATCTATATCTGTAATATTACGTACATATGTAATTGTATACCCTAAAAACTGAAAATATCTTATCATAATATCAAAAATTATAAATGTTCTTCCATGACCAATATGACATGTATCATAAGGAGTAATGCCACACACATACATTTTAATATGTTTAGGTGTTATTGTGCGAAATGTTTCTTTTTTTTTACTTAAAGTGTTAAAAATTTTTAACATAAATTATATCCATAAAAAGTAATTTTTTTATTTAAAAAAATATACTTTAACAATTATTACATATAACGTATTATAATATTATGAATCGATACTATTATAATAGTCTATATAATTGTCAAATCTAGCAATTTTATTATTAAATGTTAATTTTATATTACCAATAGGACCATTACGTTGTTTCCCAATAATAATTTCCGCAATTCCTTGTAATGAACTATGTTCATTATAAAGTTCATCTCTATATATAAAAATTATTAAATCTGCATCTTGTTCTATAGAACCAGATTCTCGTAAATCAGAATTCATAGGACGTTTATCAGCTCTTTGTTCTAAAGATCGATTCAATTGTGATAACGCAATAACTGGCACATGTAGTTCTTTTGCTAATGCTTTTAAAGAACGAGAAATTTCTGTAATTTCTAATGTACGATTAAAAGAAAGAGATGGCACTCTAATTAATTGTAAGTAATCTATCATAATTAAACTTAAACCATTATGTTCTCTAAACATTCTTCTTGATCTTAAACGTATTTCAGTAGGTGTTAATTCAGAAGAATCATCAATATATATATTTTTTTTTTTGAGTAAATTATTCATAGTATTAGAAATTTTCTGCCAATCATGATCATTTAATTGTCCTGTTCTAATTTTACTTTGATATACTCTTGATAATGAAGATAGCATGCGTATCATAATTTGTTCACAAGGCATTTCTAAACTAAATATTAATACAGGTTTATCTTGTAACATGGCAGTATATTCACAAATATTCATAGCTAAAGTAGTTTTACCCATAGCTGGTCGTGCTGCAATAATAATTAAATCCGATTTTTGTAATCCTGCAGTTTTTTTATTTAATTCATGATATCCTGTATCTAACCCAGTAACACCATTTTTAGGCATTTTGTAAAATGTTTCTATTTTAGAAATTGTCACTTCTAAAATTTTATCTATGTTTTTAGGTTTAGTATCTTTATTTAAACGTTTTTCTGCAATACGAAAAATATGTGATTCTGCTAAATTTAATAATTCTTCACTTTTCCTACCATTAGGGAAATAACCTGCTTCAGCAATAATATTTGCTGCTCCAATCATTTCTCTTAAAATTGCTCTTTCACGCACGATATCTATATATGCATAAATGTTAGAAATACTAGGAATATTTTTTGATAATTCAACTAAATAAGCAAAACCTCCTACTTTTAGTAATTTATGTTTACTATCTAATGATTCAGATAATGTAATTAGATCAATAGGTTTATTAAGTTCAATAAGAATTTTCATTTCATGAAAAATTATTTTATGTGATAAGATAAAAAAATCTTCTGTAATAATTTTATCAATAACTTGTTCCCATCGATTATTATCTAGCATTAATGATCCTAATATAGATTGTTCAGCTTCTAAAGAATAAGGAGGAATTTTAATATTTTCAACTTGTGCATCTTTTTTTATTATTGATCTTTGAGTAATATTATTAGTCATAAATTATAAAAATATTTGTTAAAATTTTGAGTTAGAAACAATTTATCAAGTTATATATTATTATATTATTATATTATTTATTTGATATAAGATAATGCTTTATTTAAAACTTGTATATTATTACATGTTAGATAATTATTTTTATTAGTTAAGTATTGTTTAAAAATTTTTGAACCCTCCATACCATGGAAAAAATTTAATATCGGTGTAATAATAGAATAAAATGCTATACCATTATTTAACATTTTTTCTATATAAGGAAACATTGATTTAATAACACTAACAGGATTTTTTATTGGCTTATGTATGGAAAATAATTCTTGATCAACATCCATTAAGATTCTAGGATTATATAAAATACTACGACCTAACATAACGCCATCAACATATTTTAAATGTTTTTTTGCTTCTAACAAATTTTTAACACCACCATTCAGTGTAATATGGATAGATGGGAAATTTTTTTTTATTTTATAAATTATAGGATAATCTAATAATGGCATTGTTAAATTTTTTTTTGTGGTTATATTATTATACAATAATGCTTTTCTAGCATGTAAAATAAATCTTTTACAACCATTATTAGATAATTGATATATTAGTTCACACAAAAAATCATAACTATTTACGTCATTAATACCTATTCTTGTTTTAATCGTTACAGGAATATTAATTCTATCTGACATCGCTTTAATACAATCAGTAACAATATGTAACTGATTCATCAAACAAGCACCAAAATTATTTCTTTGTGATTGTATTGAAGGACAACCAACATTAAAATTAATTTCTTTATATCCTATTTTTTCTGCTTTTATAGCACATAAAGCAAGTATTTTAAAATCATTTCCAGCTAATTGTAATACTAAATTATTATCATGATAATTTGTAAATAAAATATTTTGATTATGTATTATAGCATGACAATGAATCATTTCTGTATATAGTAATGCTTTTTGTGTTAATAATCTATAAAAATATCTACAATATTTATTGGTTCTATGTAACATGGGTGCAATTTCAAAACGAAAATATTTCATATGATATTAAGATGAATAAATTTATATTATTTTAATGTATGTATGGATTATAGTTATTTTTATATTGTAAAATAATAGGTGAACCAATATAACCTAATTTATCATGTAATATATTAATTAAATAACGTTTATAATTATTGTTTAATTTAGTTACTTGACTGCCATGTAACATTATTACTAATGGATTATATTGTACAATATGAATAAATTTTATTTTAATACGTCTACCTTTATATATATTTGGAGAAACATTATTTGTTGCATCATATAAAATATGCATGAGTTTAGAAGTTTTAATTTTTTCATGAGTAATATTATATACTTGATATATTAACTTAAAAATATTCATGCAACCTCTACCAGTTTTGGCTGATATACATATAACTGGTAAATATTTATATATCTTATAAAGATTTTTTTTAAAATTATGAAATACATTTGATGTAATTAAATCATATTTATTAATTATAATAATAATAGATTTACCTTGATTAACAATATATTGTATTAATGCTATATCTTTTTTATATAACGTTTTTTTATCACCATCAATAATAAATAAAATTATATTAGCTTGTTTAATTGTCGTAATAGTTTTCATATAAGAATATGTATTAATATTTAAATGATAATTATTTTTATATATTCCAGGTGTATCAATTAATATTATATTTTTATAATGATTATAATAATTTTCCATAGGAACTATTATACAATTTCTCGTAGTTCCTGCAGTACTATGAATAATAACACGATTTTTTTTAATAATACGATTAATTAGTGTAGATTTACCTACATTAGGCATACCTACAACAGCAATTTTAATGTATTTTTGATTAGAAAGAATATTATTTTTAGTAATATTATTAAATGTGATTTTATTTTGTTGTTTATGTATTTGTTTTAAAAAAATATACAGTATTTTATATAGTTTTTTAATATCATGATTTTTAAATAAATTAATACGATAAAGATCACATCCTAAAGATAATAGTTCTTTTGTATCTATTTTATTATTACTATTAACTAATAATAGTATATGTTTATTATGTATTCGAATATCTTGTAAAATTTGGTAATCTAGAGTATTTAATATATTATCTCTAATTAATAATATAACTAAATTTGCTTCTTTAATTGCTTGTATAGTTTGTATTTTAATTTGTTGATTATATTTATTTAAAAATATACTATCATTTACATAATAATTACCTGTATCAATACAAACATATGTATATTTATTAATGTAACCATATCCATATTGTCTATCTCTTGTAAAACCAGGAACACTATTTACTATAGCCTCATTTGTTTTTGTTAAAATATTATATAAAAAAGATTTTCCTGTATTATTTGCACCTACAATAGTTATTATTGGATAATGATATGTCATCATATATATCTCTTAAAAAAAATATGTTTTAAACATAGACTATATTATATATAGTATTCCATGAGTTTAATAAACCATATACATATAACATATGTAGTTTAATAATTATTAATGTTGTATATATACTATATATAAGATATTTCTATCCTTGGAAGATCAAGATATTAAATTTTTTATAAAATTATTTTTGTTGCATTATTTTAGATAATATAGTTATTAATTGTGTTTCAGAAACACATATTTGCTTATGAGATATTAAATCTTTTATAGTAATAGTATTATTTGATATTTCATTATCACCAATAATTAATATACAATGAGCTTTTTGTTTTATAGCTTTTTTAATTTGTTTTTTAATGTTTACAAAAAAGTAACTTACTAAAATTCTTATTTGAGGGAAAACTTTTATAATTTTTTCTCGTATTTCTAATATTTTATGTAAAATATGATTATTGTTCATAGGTATTAAATAAAGATCAATATGGCATGCATCAAATCTATTAAAAATTTTTAAATTTTTTAATAATAATAAAACTCTTTCAATACCAATAGCACATCCAACACCATTATTTTGTCTTTTATGACTCATATGTTGTATTAATTGGTTATATCTCCCGCCACCACAAATAGTATATTTTAAAATGTCTGGAGTGTTTATTGTTGTCCATTCAAATACAATATCATTATAATAATCTAAACCTCTCACTAAATTATCATTAATATGAAATTTAATCCCAATATGATTTAATATATCACATAATATATTAAAATTATCAATACTATATGCATCTAAATAATTTTTTAATTTTGGTGCTTGTTTTAATAATTGTTGTGTTGCTATATTTTTACTATCTAAAATCCTTAAAGGATTAGAATTTATTTTTTTAATACTATTTGTATCTAATAATTTTATATTTTTTAAAAAAAATTTTTTTAAGTGTTGTATATAGATTTTTCGAATAGCAATAGAACCAATAGTATTAATTTCTAAATTTACGTATTTGATAATATTTAAATTTTTCCATATATGAAATGTTATAATTATAATTTCAGCATCAATATATGGTTCTGTTAAACCAATAGCTTCAATACCTATTTGATGAAATTGTCTATATCTTCCTTTTTGTGGTCTTTCATAACGAAACATAGGACCAATATACCATAAACGATGTGATTTATATAATAAATTATGTTCTAATATAGCTCGTATAAAACCAGTAGTACCCTCTGGACGTAAGGTTAACATATCACCATTTTTATCATATAAATTATACATTTCTTTTGTAACAATATCTGTATCTTCTCCAATTGTTTGATGATACAATAAATTTTTTTCAACAATAGGTATTTTAATTTCTTGGTAGCCATAATTATTTAATATTTTTTTTGTTATATTTTCTATATATTCCCATAATATAGTCTCTGGAAACATGTAATCATGCATACCATGTACTGCACTAATATATTTCAACATTAGATTTTCTCTAAAAATTATAAATATAACAAATTATATCTTATTGAACTATTTATAAAAGATATTTATAATAAAAATTATACTTTAAAATAATAAGTAATTAAATATATTTATATAAAAATATTAATTGTAAATTATAGGTTGTATTATATATATATGATACTAAAAATATATTTTTTATAAAAAATATTAACAACATAAAATGTATGATGATATTTATTGGATGACGCATGCACTAAAATTAGCCCAACAAGCACAAAATAATGGTGAAGTTCCTGTAGGTGCTATTGTTATAAATAACAATAAAATTATTTCTCAAGGTAAAAATAGTTCTATTATAAAACATGATCCTACAGCACATGCTGAAATAATCGCATTAAGAAATGCTGGGACATATTTACAAAATTATAGATTATTAAATACTACTATGTATGTAACATTAGAACCTTGTATGATGTGTGCTGGTGCTATTATAATTAGCAGGATAAAACGTCTTGTTTTTAGTATATATAACACAAAGACACATAATTGTATTCCATTAGTTAATTTATTAAGTGCATATAAAATTAAAATACATACTGGTGTTTTAGTTAAAGAATGTACTAATATTATTCAAAATTTTTTCTTTAATAAGAGAACTAAAAAATGATTTGATGAGGATATATATTGTATATGTTAAAAAATGATCACACTGATAAAAAATTATGGCATATTATTAATAAAGAAAATATACGTCAAAGAAATAATATTATATTAATTGCATCTGAAAACTATGTTTCACAAGAAATTATGGATATACAAGGCACACAATTAACAAATAAATATGCTGAAGGATATGTTAATGCAAGATATTATGGTGGTTGTAAATATATTGATCAAATTGAACAATTAGCTATTCAACGCGCAAAAAAATTATTTAAAGCTGATTATGTTAATGTACAACCTCATTCTGGTTCGCAAGCTAATTTTGCAGTATATAATGCTTTACTAACTCCAGGAGATACTATTATGGGGTTATCATGTTCACATGGAGGACATTTAACTCATGGTGCTAAAGTAAATTTTTCTGGACAAATTTATAATAGTATTTTTTATCATACTGATCATACAGGTCATATTGATTATAAAAATATATTACAATTAGCTTTAAAATACAAACCTAAAATAATTATTGGTGGATTTACATCATATTCCGGATTATGTTATTGGAATAAAATACGAAAAATTGCTGATATTATACAAGCTTATTTTTTAGTAGATATATCGCATATTGCTGGATTAGTTGTAACGGGATTATATCCTAATCCATTGCCTCATGCACATGTTGTAACTAGTACTACACATAAAACTTTAGCAGGACCTAGAGGTGGATTAATATTATCTACAATACAGAATCAATATTTGTTTCATAAATTAGATAAAGGTGTATTTCCTGGTAGTCAAGGTGGTCCATTAATGCATGTCATAGCTGCTAAAGCTTGTGCCTTTAGAGAAGCATTACAACCATCATTTATCTTATATCAAAAACAAATATTAAAAAATGCAAAAATTATGGTTAGAATTTTTAAAAAGAGAAAATTTAATATTATTCATAATATCACTTATAATCATCTATTTGTAATCGATCTTACTAATAAAAATATTACAGGAGTAGAAGCTGAAAAACTTTTAGAAAGTTATAATATTATTGTTAATAAAAATTTAATTCCTGATGATACTTATACAGCTATGATTACTTCAGGTATCAGAATAGGGACACCTGCTATTACAAAAAGAGGTTTTAAAACAAAAGAAATCATATTGCTTACTCATTGGATTGCTGATATTATTGATAACAAAACAGTATATTTGATTAATATCAAAAACAACATTATAGATTTATGTCAAAAATATCCTATTTACTAATGTAAAATAATTTTAATGCAAGGAGAAAACATAGTATGTCACAATATTCTGTAGTACTTTGTGTTACTAATGGTGTAGAAGATATTGAAACAGTAACTTCTATTGATATTTTAACTAGAAGTAACATTAATGTAATAACATTAAGTACAAATAATCAACATAAAATTCAATGTGCTTATGGCACAAATTTATATAGTAATATTTTATTACAAGATTATCAAGTACAAAATAACCATATTGCTATTATTTTACCTGGTGGATTACAAGCAGCAGAACATTTTACAAAAAATAAGATATTATTATCTTATATTAATTTTTTTAAAAAAACACAACGAATTATAGGTGCAATATGTGCTACACCAGCTATATTTTTAGCAACACATAATATATTTCCTACAGCAAAAATGACAAGTTATATTGGCTTAAAACACTTAGTATCTGATATACAGTGGTCAGATGAACCAGTTGTATGGGATGTACAAAACAAATTATTAACTGCACAAAGTGTTAAACATGCTATTAATTTTAATTTAAAATTAGTAAATATTATTTTAAATAATAATGTTTCATCTAAAATCAAATCTGTATTATAACCATATTATATATTTTATATATATATGTAATATAATAGATAATATGCTCTAATTGTATTTAGATATAGATTAGAATTTATATTCTAATCTGATTGACCATTTTATCTAAAACACCATTTATAAATTTATAGCTGTTATCTACACCACCAAAAATTTTTGCTAAACCAATACTTTCATTAATAATAACTTTATGTGGTATATCTAAACGATGTATTAGTTCATATAATGAAAGACGTAAAATAGCTTTTTCAACTTGTCCCAATTCTAATATATTTCTTGATAAAAATGGTTTCATTGTTTGATCTAAATCAATACTATTTTTAATTACTCCAATAATTAATTCATTAAAATAATTAAGATCTATTTGTTTAATATTTTTTATAGATTCATGTATAAAATAATATTGTATATCATGTAAGTTATTTTGTGATAGTTGCCAAGAATAAATAGCCTGTACAGCATATTTACGTGCTCTATATCTGCCTTCATATTTCACAATATTACCTTTAAATTTATAATAATGTAATTTCTTTAGATATATTTATCATTTCTAATAATGTTAATGCAGATTCTATACCTTTATTACCTTGTTTCCCATTTGATCGGTTTAGTGCTTGTTCTAAATTATCTGTACTTAATACACATAAAACTATCGGTATCTGATTTAAAATAGATAAACTAGATATTTGTGTATAAATTTCTTGAGTTAAATATTTATAATGTGAAGTTATACCTTTAATAATTGTTCCAATAACCATTATGCCATCATATATATTTTTTTTTATTAATAATTGTGTTGTATAAGATAATTCATAAGATCCAGGAACCCAAATAATCGTAATATTCTCATCTGGTATGTGACCTAATCGTTTAAAAATATCCAATGATGCTTTTAATAAATTTTTATTTATCATTATATTATATCGAGTAATAATAATTGCTATATAAGCATTTTTATTAATAATTCCTGTATTAATTATTTTCATATTTATGTCCAAAATATTTATTTTACTGGTTTTAAAACTATTTTTAAATCTTGTGCAATTTTTCTTATATGTATATAACGAAATTTAGGAGCATCATTGATATTATATATTTTTGTCCAATTACATAAATTTAATGAAAACGGACCTAATATCTGAGGAGACATATAAATTATTAATTCATCTATTAAGTTATTTAAGATTAAATATCCTGATAATATACTGCCAGCTTCTACTAATAGATTATTAATACCTTTTGTAGCTAATTTTTGTAGTAAAAGTTTTATATTAAAATAACCATTAACTATTGGGATAATCATTTGTGTAACATGTTTAGGCCAATTATTATAATTAATATTATTTTTAATTAAAATTATTGTTTCAGGTATAGAAATAATTTTATGATATGGAGATATCTTGTTATGTTGGTCAAGAATAATTCTTATTGGTTGTCTCAAAAATTTTTTAGGATATTTTTTTTGTATATAAGTACTTAAATTATACCAATTAACAATTAAGGTTGCATTATCTTTTAAAATTGTTTTACTGGTACTCAAAATAGCAGAACTTTGGGCACGTAATTTATGTACATCTTGTCTAGATTTTAATGATGATATCCATTTACTTAAACCATTATATAATGCAATTTTACCATCTATAGATGACGCAAGTTTTAATTTTATATATGGCATGCCAAATAATATTCTTTTAAAAAAACCATAATTAATACGTTTAGCTTTTTCTGATAATATATTAATAGTTGTTTTTATACCATGTTGTTCTAACATTTTTATACTTTTTCCATTGATCCTGGGATTAGGATCAATATTAGCTATAACTATACGATATATTTTTGCTTTAATTAATGCATGGCAGCATGAAGGAGTTAAATGATAATAATTACAAGGTTCTAACGTAGTATAAACAGTAGAATTTTGTGTCTGACTTCCAGCCATCTTTAATGCATTAACTTCTGCATGTTGTTCTCCTGTTTTAAAATGGTATCCTTTGCCAATAACATTATTATTTTTAACAATAATACAACCTACATTAGGATTAGGAGTAGTAGTATATATACCCAATTTAGCTAAATTAATAGCTTGCATCATAAAAAATTTATCTGTGTACACAATTAATAACCTTCCCAACAAAAAAGTTTTTAATACTCATTTATTTATTAAATATAGAAAATATGATACTTTAATATATAAAATTGCATTTTATATAAAAAAATATAATAATTAATTTATTAGTTATATTTTTAATTTTAAAAAACATTCCTATAATACTATTATTAGATTATAACATACATAGTATATATTTTATTTATATAAAATTTTTATGTATAAATAATGAATTTTAAATTTTCATATATAAATTATTTTAAATATTTTTTAAAAATTAAATTTAAAATTTAATATCTAATCTTAAAAAAGATCAAAATTAGTAAAAAACTAAACTTTAATTTTGTTAAAATGGATAAATTTTGTTATGCAAGAACAAATTATTATTTTTGATACTACATTACGTGATGGTGAACAATCATTGAAATGTAGTTTAACAACTAGAGAAAAAATAGAAATTGCATTATCATTAGAATCAATGGGAATAGATATTATAGAAGTAGGTTTCCCAGTTTCTTCTCCTAAAGATTTTCATACAACAAAAGAAATTTCTAGTATTATTAAAAATAGTACAATATGTGGATTAGCAAGATGTAAAAAAAATGATATAGATTTAGTATATGAGTCGTTAAAAAAAGCTAAAAATTTTAGAATACATATTTTTTTAGCGACATCACCATTACATATTACTACTAAATTAAAAATGACTTTAGATCAAGTTATTGAACGCATAATATTTATGATTAAATATGCCAAACAATATACTCATGATATTGAGTTTTCTTGCGAGGATAGCACACGAACGCCAATTAAAGATCTATGTTTAGTAATAGAAGCAGCAATACAAGCTGGAGCTACTACGATTAATATACCAGATACAGTAGGTTATATTTTACCATATGAATATGGTGATATCATTACATCAATCAAAAATAAAGTACATAATATTGATAAATGTATTATTTCTGTGCATACACATAATGATTTAGGTATGGCAGTTGGTAATGCGATTACTGCCATCCATGCTGGTGCTAGACAAATAGAAGGTACTATTAATGGTATTGGAGAACGAGCTGGTAATTGTGCTTTAGAAGAAATAATTATGGCAATATATACTAGAAAAAGTTTACTGAATGTTACGACTAATATTAATAAAAAGAAAATATATAATACTACAAAAATAGTTAGTCAAATATGTAAAATTCCTATAGCTTTACATAAAGCAATTATAGGTAAAAATGCTTTTTCACATTCTTCAGGAATACATCAAGATGGAATTATTAAAAATCGTAAAACATATGAAATTATAGATCCTAATATTATAGGATTACAAACGCAAAAAATATATTTAACAGCAAAATCAGGACGTGCGGCTATTAAATATCACATGGAATTAATGGGTTATCCACATAATACATATGATATTAATCAACTATATAATAATTTTATTAAGTTAGCTGAAAAAAAAGGACAAGTATATAATTACGATTTAGTTACACTGGCTTTTAATAACAAGATATATAATAAAAAAAATTTTTATACATTAGTATCATTTCATATTACATATAATTCAACAAAAATATCTCATGCTATGATAAAATTAAAATGTAATGATATAATATATATGCAAACTTCAACAAATATAGAACCTATTAATGCAATATTTAAAGCTATTAAAAAAATCATACAATATAATATACATTTATTAAATTATAAATTAATTATGCAACATAATAATAATGTTATAGGATACGTTCATATTAAGATCAGATATAAAAATATTACTTTTTATGGTATTAGTCATTTTACGAATAATATTATAGAAACTTTCATACATGCTATCATTAATTGTTTAAATGATATATGGAAATTTCAGCAAACAAAAAATCTTTATAAACATGAAAAATAATAATAGGAATTTTATGAATAATATGTTTAAATTAGCGGTACTTCCCGGAGATGGCATTGGTCCAGAAGTTATGCGACAAGCATTAAAAATTTTAAATAAAATTAAAAAATATTTGAATAAAAAGATTATTATTAATACATATCAAGTAGGTGGTACAGCTATTAATACTTTTGGAAATGCATTACCTGAAGAAACATTACATGGATGTGAAGAATCTGATGCAATATTATTTGGTTCTATTGGTGGACCAGAATGGGATTATTTACCTTTAGAAAAAAGACCAGAACAAGGATCATTATTAAAATTAAGAAAACATTTTAATTTATTTGCTAATTTACGACCAGCATATATTTATGACAATTTATATTCATTAAGTCCTTTAAAAAATATCATTATACGAAAAGGTTTTGATGTCGTATGTGTTAGAGAACTTACTGGTGGAATTTACTTTGGTGAACCTAAAGGAGTACAATATCAACCAAATAATACATATGCTTTTGATACAGAAATTTATTATGAATATGAAATAGAAAGAATTGCTAAGATTGCTTTTAATTTAGCAGTAAAAAGGAAAAAAAAAATTTGTTCTATTGACAAAGCAAATGTATTATATACATCAGTATTATGGCGTCGAGTTATAAATAAAATATCTCAAATGTATGATGAAGTCACTCTACAACATATGTATATAGATAATGCTGTTATGCAATTAATGAAAAATCCATCACAATTTGATGTAATACTTTGTCCAAATTTATTTGGTGATATTATTTCAGATCAATGTGCTATGATTACTGGTTCTATTGGTAATTTACCTTCAGCCAGTTTAAATAATAAAAATTTTGGTTTATATGAACCAGCAGGAGGTTCTGCTCCTAATATTGCTGGTAAGAATATTGCTAATCCTATTGCACAAATTTTATCATTATCTATGCTTATTGAATATAGTTTACAAAATAGTGTAGTAGCACAAAAAATCAATAATGCGATTATACAAACATTAGCACAGGGTTATAGAACTAAAGATCTCGTAAATCAAAATACACAATTATTAAATATAGTTACAACAGAAGAGATGGGAACATTAATCACTCAAAATATAATATAGGTGTAATAATGGGTAAAACATTATATGATAAAATATATGATAGTCATCAAATTTGTACAATAGAAAATCAAATAACATTATTATATATTGATAGACATTTTATTCATGAAGTAACTTCTCCACAAGCGTTTAACTCCTTAAGAATAAAAAATCGTAAAGTATATAGACCAGAAAAAACATTTGCTACAATGGATCATAATGTTTCAACATTAACACAAAATTATGAACAAATTAGTTTAAATGCACAACAACAAATAAAAATGCTAATAAAAAACTGTAAAGATTTTAATATACAATTATATGATATATATCATCCTTATCAAGGAATTGTACATATAATGGGTCCAGAACAAGGCATAACTTTACCAGGAATGACCATTGTATGCGGAGATTCGCATACTTCTACACATGGTGCATTTGGCGCATTATCTTTTGGTATTGGTACATCTGAAGTAGAACATGTTTTAGCTACTCAAACATTAAGACAAAAAAAAATAAAAAATATGTTAATTAGTATTAATGGTATTATACCTAAATATATTACTGCTAAAGATATAATTTTATATATTATTAAAAATGTAGGTATTAGTGGATGTAACAAACATATTGTAGAATTTCAAGGAACAGTAATCAAACAATTAAGCATGGAAAGTCGAATGACATTATGTAATATGTCTATTGAAATGGGTGCAAAATCTAGTTTAATAGCACCAGATAATATTACTTACAGATATTTAAAAAATAAAACTTTTACTCCTAAAGGTGCTAATTGGATTAAAGCAAAAGAATATTGGAAGACTTTATATAGTGATGCTAATGCTTATTTTCATAAAATTATTAATATAGATATTACTAATATCAAACCACAAATAACTTGGGGTACAAACCCCGCACAATTAATTAGTATTGATGAAACAATTCCTTTAATTAAATCATTTAAAGATAAAGATCAACAAAAATCAGCGCAAAAAGCACTACATTACATGGGTTTGCAAGAAGGAATGAAATTAACAAATTTAAAAATAGATAAAGTATTTATTGGATCATGTACGAATTCTAGAATTGAAGATTTAAGATCTGCAGCAAAAATTATTGATGGCAAACATGTTACAAATACAGTACAAGCTATTATTGTACCAGGATCACAGATGGTAAAAAAACAAGCAGAAAAAGAAGGTTTAGATAAAATTTTTAAAAATGCTGGTTTTGAATGGAGATTACCGGGATGTTCTATGTGTTTAGCTATGAACGAAGATAAATTATTACCTGGTGAACGCTGTGCTTCTACTAGTAACAGAAATTTTGAAAGTCGTCAAGGGATAAATAGTAGAACACATTTAGTTAGTCCAATGATGGCTGCTGCTGCAGCAGTTAATGGTTATTTTATCGATATACGTAATTTATAAACATATGAAAAATATACAATTAAAATATATAGGCGTAATCGCTCCTTTGGATATTTCTAATATAGATACTGATGCGATTATACCCAAACAATTTTTACAAAAAAATGTAAAATATGGTTTTGGTAAATATTTATTTTATTATTGGCGATATATAAATAAAAACCAAGTAAATCCTGAATTTATTTTAAATCAACAAAAATTTAAAAATGCAAATATATTATTAACAAGAGATAATTTTGGATGTGGATCATCTCGAGAACATGCTTTATGGGCTTTAATAGATTATGGCATTAAAGTTATTATTTCATCTAGTTATGCAGATATATTTTATAATAATGCTATTAATAACAAATTATTATTAATTACATTATCAAAAAAAGATATTAATAAATTATTTCTTATTATTAAAGAACAACCTGGAATTACTTGTGTAATTAATATGCAAGATAAAATTATTATCATAGCAAATAAATATTTTTCTTTTCATATTGATAAATATATTTTGCAATTTATTTTGAATGATGTAGATCAAATAGATATAACTATGAAATATTACAAAAAAATTAATATTTTTGAACTCAAACATCATAGTTTCTTTTCATAAAATATGAGTATAATAATATGCGTATAATTTTATTAGGTGCGCCAGGCGTTGGTAAAGGTACACATGCTAGATTTATATCAGAAAAATATAATTTGCCTCATATCTCTATTGGTAATATTTTACGTAACTGTATATCAAATAATAATTCTATTATGTCACAAAAAATTAGAAAATATATTAATAATGGATTAATGGTTCCTGATAATATTACTATACAAATTATTAAAAAACGTTTATCTAAGATAGATTGTAAAAAAGGTTTTTTATTAGATGGTTATCCTAGAAATATAATACAAGCAAATATTTTAGAAAAAGAAAATATTGAGATTGATAGTATCATAGAAATATATATTCCAGATAATCAAATTATTACAAGAATTTTAGGACGACGTATACATGATTCTTCTGGACGTACTTATCATGTTATTTTTAATCCTCCTAAAATTTTTGGAAAAGATGATATAACAGGAGAACCACTCATTCGTAGAATAGATGATAATATTCAAACAATTAATTATCGTTTAAAAGAATATTTAAAACAAACTCAACCTTTAATACAATACTATCGTAAACAAGCATATAAAAAAGATTTTTTATATAAAAAAGTTAACAATACTTTATCGATAATAGAAGTAAAAAATGAGATTGATCATTTTTTGCAAAAAAATATACATCAAAAATAACATTATTATATTTAAATAATGAAAATTATGGTTTATTTATTTTAAATTTGTTAGTATAATTTATACGATTATATTTAATTATATAGGTTATAATTTAATGTTCACTGGATGTATTGTTGCACTTATTACTCCTATGGATATGAAAGGTAATATTTGTAAAACTAGTCTTAATAAACTTATTCAATACCATATTCATAATGGTACTAATGCTATAGTTGTTATGGGGACAACTGGTGAATCATCTACATTAAACTACCATGAGTATATTAAAACCATTATGTGGACATTAGAATTATCAAAAAACAAAATACCAATTATTGCTGGTACAGGATTTAATAATACATTTAAAAGTATTAAAATAATATCAGCTTTAGAAAATACTGGTATTATAGGATGTTTAAATGTAACACCATATTATAATAAACCTACACAAGAAGGTTTATATAAACATTTTAAAACTATTGCACACAGTACTAATTTACCACAAATATTATATAATGTACCCCAACGTACTGGATGTGATTTATTACCAGAAACTGTATATCGTTTATCCAAAATTTCAAATATTATAGGTATTAAAGAAGCTACAGGAGACTTATCTCGTGTAAACCAAATTAAAAATTTAGTTCATAAAAATTTTTTTTTACTGAGTGGTGATGATAGTACATCTTATGAATTTATGTTATTAGGTGGCCATGGAATAATTTCTGTTACTGCTAATATTGCTGCACAATATATGAAACGTTTTGTAGAATGTATGCAACATAATCATCTTGATAAAGCTAGAATAATAAATAAAATATTAATGCCATTACATAAAACATTATTTCTTGAAACTAATCCCATACCTGTAAAATGGGCCGCCAAAAGAATGGGCTTAATTAATAGCAGTTTTATGCGTTTACCCTTAACAACTTGTACTACTAAAAATCAAAATTTTATTGAAATAATATTAAAACAATTAAAACTAATATAGTTTTGTTAAATCTATTACTTTTGATAAATATTGTTGTATTTGATACAATATAGTGATTCTGTTTTTTTTTAGTTGTGTATTTTGATGATTAATCATAACATTTTGAAAAAATGAACTTATGGGATAATATAATTCTGAAAGAATTAATAATATATTATAATATTCATAATGTTTTATTTTGACATGAATTATTTTTGATAATTTCTTTATATGATTTGTTAAAATTAATTCTTCTTTAAGAAGAATTAATTGATGATTAATATCATCACAAATAAATGATTTATATTGTATAATAACTTTATTAATTCTTTTATGAGTTAAAATAAGTAATTTACTTTGTTTTTTTTCTAATGTAAAAAATTTACTTACAGCACGTATAATATGATCCATTAATAATGGTTTTTGAAAATTACTATTTAAAATAGTAGTAACTATTTCTGGTTTGAATTTTAATGATAAATACCAATTTTTACATCTTTGAAACATAAATGTTGTTAATGTTAATATTAATTTATTTTTATTACATTGCGAAGGATATAATGTAATTACAAAATCAATTAATTTATATAAATTTAAATTAAATTTCTTCTGTATAATAATACGTATAATAATTAAAGCTATTTTTTTTAATGCATAAGGATCCTTATTACTTGTGGGTAATAACATTACACTAAACATACCTACTAATGTATCAATTTTATCAGAAATAAACAAAATACATGAAATATCATCAGATGGAATTTGAGAATACATACTATATTGGTACTGATCATATAATGCTTGTATAATGGCAGGATGTTCTTGATTATGTTTTGCATAATACATACCAATAATACCTTGTAAATCTGTAAATTCATTAACCATTTGTGTTGCTAAATCACATTTAGATAATAAACTAGCTTTTATACAATGTATAGTATTACATTGTAAATCATATGATAAATATGTAGAAATTTTTTTTATGCGTATTGTTTTATCAAATAAAGTACCTAATTGATTATGAAAAATAATGTTTTTTAAATATATTAAATATTGTACTAATTTTATTTTTGTATCTTGCTCGAAAAAAAAATTTACATCTTTAAAACGTGCATGCAAAACTCTTTCATGTTCTTGAATAATTATATTGTTTGTGTTATTTATATTAATAATAAATAAAAAATAAGGTAATAATTGATTTTTATTATTATAAATAGGAACATATCTTTGATATTTTTCCATAACATAAACTAATATTTCTTTTGGTAATTTTAAAAATCTTTTATGAATTTTCCCTACTAAAACTCTAGGACATTCAACCATAGCTGTTAACATATTTAAAAAATCTAATGATAATTTTACTACACCATGATTTTTTTGAGCATAATATTGAATATCATTCAAAATTTTATTTTTTCTTTTGGTAAAATTTACAATAATATGTCCAATACTATATAATTTATCTTCATAATCTTTAGCATGTAGTAGATTAATATTTTTATTATATAAAAAACGGTGACCGTAAATAATATTATTAGCTGGAATATCTAATATATTAATTGGAATAAATTCTTTGTCTAAAAGTATACATATATTTCTAATAGGACGAATAAATTTAAATGTATTATGCCAATACATAGAATGAGGTATAGCTATCTTAGTAAGAACATTAATTAAACATTTTGATAATAAATCTTTAATATGTGAACCAATAATATGTTTTTCATAAAAAATATAATTATTATGATATGTAATATTTTTTAAACTTTTTATTTGATGTTTATGCATCCATAATTTTACGATAGTTAAATCAAAAATATTTTTTTGATGTGTAATAATATATGGTCCTTTAATTTTTAAAAAATAATTATTTTGTATAGGATTTAAACTTAAAATTTGTATAGCAATTCTTCTATGTGTCATAAAAAAATTGATTTTTTTATATTGAAAATGATGTACATCATGTATTTCATGCTTTAAATTTTTAACTATAATATTAGTAAGTTTTAATAAAATATAAGATGGTATATCTTCAATGGAAATTTCTATTAATAAAGTAGTTGTTTTATACATATAAATATATACCTTGTTTATAACAAAAATATAGCTATTAATTATTATAATAATATTGTTTAACAATATCTTTAGTCATATTACGCAATTTAAATATAAATCTTTTACGTTCTGTAATAGAAAAAAATTTTCTAGATTCTAACAAATTAAAACAATGTGAAGCTTTTAAAAGTTGATTATATGCCGGAAAAATTAATGATGGTTTTAATTTTAATAAAAAAACAATTTCTGTCATATAATGTTGAAAGGCATTAACTAAAAAATTAGTATCAGCATAATTAAAATTATATTTAGAATATTCTTTTTCATTTTGATAAAATAAATCACGATATGTAACACATTTTTTTGTATCTTTATACCAAATTAAATCAAAAATATTATCAATATTTTGGATATGCATACCTAACCTTTCAAGACCATATGTAATTTCTCCTGTTATAGGTTGACATTTTAATCCGCCAATTTTTTGAAAATAAGTAAATTGTGTAATTTCTACACCATTTAATAATATTTCCCAACCAACACCATAAGCTCCTAAAGTTGGGTTTTCCCAATTATCTTCTATAAAAGTAATATTATTATTTTTACAGTCTATATTTAATGATTTTAATGAATGTATATATAAATCTTGTATATTACATGGTGGTGGTTTTAACATAACTTGAAATTGATAATATTGTTGTAAACGATTAGGATTATTACCATATCGACCATCTGTAGGTCTTTTAGATAATTGTACATAAGCTATATTATATGGTTTTTTGCTAATAGCATACAAACATGTCATAGGATGTGATGTTCCTGCACCTACTTCAGTATCTATAGGTTGTAATATTATACATCCTTGTTGGGCCCAATATTTTTGTAAAATAAATATCATCCCTTGAAACGTTTTTTCAGAAAAATGTGTCATAATAATATATTTAACTTTAAATTTTATTCAATTGTGTTTTTTTAATATAAAATACATAATTAAATATAAATTTAACATATTTTTTATATAATACATATGTATGTTACAGTAATCTGTTATTATTTTTTCTAAAAAATAATATGTTTATGTAATATATAATATGAAATAATATACAGAAGGAACATTTATGAATTTTATATTTAAAAATTTTTTTTTAAAAAATAAGACAACTAATTATAATACATTAGTTGTACGCATAACATATTGTGCTATATTAGTATCTTTTATATTATTAATACTTAAAATAATAGCATGGGAATATACACGTTCTATTAGTATGTTAGCATCTTTTATTGATTCATTAATTGACATAACTTCATCTACAATTAATTTATTAATTTTATATTATTCGTTACAACCTGCAGATTTTCAGCATTCGTTTGGACATGGTAAGGCTGAGTCATTATCTGCGTTAACACAAAGTGTTTTTATTTGTGGTACTGCAATTATTTTATTTATACATAGTATTAAATACTATTCTCATCCTATACATTTAATACATCCAACTATTGGTATTATTGTTATTATTTTTTCATTTTTTTCTACATTATTATTAGTAATGTTACAAAAAAAAGTTATTAAACAAACTAATAGCCAATCTACACATGCAAATATGTTACATTATCAATCTGATATTTTAATCAATAGTGCAGTATTATTTGCATTTATATGTAATATATATAATATTAATACAGCAGATCCATTAATAACATTATGTATTAGTATATTAATATTTGTTAATGGTATTAAAATAGTATATAAATCTATTCAATCATTATTGGATCATTCATTACCTGATTATGAAAAAAAAATAATTATGAATTTAGTAAATTCTTGGCCTAAAGTATTAGGTGCACATGAATTAAAAACTAGACAATCAGGACCAACAAGATTTATACAATTACATTTAGTATTAGATGATAAACTATCTTTATTAGAAGCACATGCAATTGCAGAAGAAATAGAATTAGAATTAGGTAAAAAATTTCCACATTCAGAAATACTTATTCATCAAGATCCATATTCTATAGTTCCTAAACATAATCAAGGGTTTTTTCAAAATTAATATATTATAAAAGGTTATTTCTATGATTAAAAGAATTGGTGTATTAACAAGTGGTGGCGATGCTCCAGGAATGAATGCAGCTATTAGAGGTATCACACGTACTGCTATTGGTAAACAATTAGAAATTTTTGGTGTATATAATGGTTATTTAGGTTTATATAATAATAACTTTATTCAATTAGATAGACAAAGTGTCGCAGATATTATTAATAGAGGAGGTACCTTTTTAGGTTCTGCACGGTTCCCGCAATTTGCAGAAAGACCAGTGCGTACAATTGCAATTAATAATATGAAAGCACATAATATAGATGCTTTAGTTGTTATTGGTGGTGATGGTTCTTATATTGGTGCAAAACTAATAACTGAAATGGGTTTTCCATGTATAGGAATACCTGGTACTATAGATAATGATGTTGCTGGTACTGATTATAGTATAGGTTATTTTACTGCTTTAGAAACTATTGTACAAGCTATTGATCGTTTAAGAGATACTTCTTCATCTCATCAAAGAATATCATTAGTAGAGATTATGGGACGACGTTGTGGTGATTTAACATTATCTGCTGCTATTGCTGGAGGATGTGAATTCATTGTCTTGCCAGAAATTATTTATAATAAATATGATTTAGTACAAGAAATTAAATTAGGAATAGAAAAAGGTAAAAAACATGCAATAGTATTGATCACAGAATTAATTTGTGATATTAATGAGTTAGCTAAATTCATTGAAAAACACATACAAAGAGAAACTAGAATAACAGTTTTAGGACATATACAACGAGGAGGAGTACCTGTAGCATATGATCGTATTCTAGCATCAAGAATGGGAACATATGCGGTGGAATTATTATGTAAAGGTTATGGGGGAAGATGTATTGGTGTTAAAAATGATATTATGGTTCATAATGATATTATTGATGCCATTAAAAATATGAAAAGAATTTTTAAAAAAGAATTATTTGATACTGCAAAAAAATTATATTAATTTTTAGTCATACAAAGAGTAATAAAATGAATACAATAAAAATATTTACACGTACACACATAGGGAAAAAACATAATAAAATATTACGTATAAATAATAAATTCCCTGCTATTATTTATGGTAATAATATTAGTAATATATGTATTTATATATATAATAAAGATGTTTTAAACATTAAATTAATAGATTTTATGTTTTCTAAAAATCAATATATTTATTTAGTTGGCTATAACAATAACACAATTACTACTAAAATACTAAATATTCAATATCATCCTTATAAAAATAAAATATACCACATAGATTTTTTATATATTACTGGTTTAATGACAAGTTTAGCGTAATAATATTATATTGGTATAGCCATAGTAATAAAATTATAATCCTAAAACATCATTCATACTATATATACCATTTTTATTAACATGTGATAACCATATAGCGGCTTGCAATACCCCTTTAGCAAAAGGAATACGGTTAACAGTTTTATGTATGAATTCAATTTGTTCGCCGGCAAAAGAAAAAATAATTTGATGTTCTCCAGAATAGTCACCAGCTCTAATAGAATGACAATTAATATTTTTAGTCATGTGATACTGATGATATTTAGTTAATATAATATTTTTCATAAATAAAGCAGTTCCTGAAGGAGAATCTATTTTATGTTTATGATGTTTTTCAATAATATCAATATCAACATTTGATTGAAAATTTTCACATAATATTTGTGTGATATTTTGTAATAATTTATTAATAATATTGATTCCTTGACTAAAATTAGCAGACCAAAGAATACTAATATCATTAGATGCTTTTACAATTTGTTTTTTTTCGTCATGGTTAAAACCAGTAGTACCAATAACAATTTTTTTTTTATATTTTTGACATATTTGCACATATTGTAAACTAGCTTCAGGATTAGTAAAATCTACCAAAACATCAAAATCATGAATAATATCATATATATTAGACTTAATATTTAATTGTGTTGAACCATATTTTATGGTTTTTATATGATTTTTTATATCAATAACACCATTTAAAATAATATTTAAATTATTTTGATTAATAATATTTAATATAGCAGTACCCATTTTACCAGTAATACCAGTAATAGCTAAACGTACTTTATTTTTTTTCATAAGTATATGACTCCATAACTAAATTTAATATTTATTATGAGTAAAACATTTAATATAAATGTTAGTATTTATTTTTTTAATAATATTATATAATTATATATTAGCTATATAATATTTCTTAAATATGTAAACGATGTTCTCCTGCATATTTAGTATTATTAATGCATTTATTACAAAGATTATTCATTCTATTAACCATATAATACCAACATCTCACACATTTAGAATATGTACTTTTTTGAATATTAAAATTATTGATGATGTTAGTAGTATTTATCGTATTTATTATAATATTTACTTTAGATACTAGTAAAAAAAAATTTAATTCTTGATTTAATAATGATATTTTTTTATAATGATTTCTGTGTATATATAAGGTAATATTTGCTTCTAAAGAACTACATATAATTTTTTTATTACGTGCATCTTCAATAATTTTATTTACTTCTTCTTTAAAAAGAAACATAAAATTCCAATAATCATTATTCATATTTTCTTTATTAGATAACGTAAATAGTTTATCGTACCATGTTACAGTAAAAATATTTTTTATTTTACCTCCTGGCATATATCCCCATGCTTCATATGCAGTAAATGATAATATCGGCATAATCCAGCGTACTAATGATTCTAATATCATATATAATGATGTTTGGCAACTTAATCTTTCTATGCTTTTTTTAGGAAAAGTATATTGTCTATCTTTTATTAAATCGAAATATATAGAACCCAATTCTATTGTACAAAATTTCATAATCATTTTAACTATATTATGTATATTATAATGCTTATAATCATTAATAATCAAATCTTGTAATATTTTAGTTTTATGTATAATCCATTTATCTATACTTAACATATTATGTGTAGAAATGATGTCATTATTAGGATTAAAATCATTTAAATTTGATAAAATATATCTAATAGTATTACGTATACGTCTATAAATTTCTGTAATATTTTGTAAAATAGAAGTAGAAAGATGTACTTCACTATAGTAATCTGTAGAAGCAACCCATAAACGTAAAATATCAGCACCAAATTTTTTTATTACATCTTGTGGCTTAATAATATTACCGATGGATTTAGACATTTTTTTACCTGTATGATCTACAGTAAAACCATGACTTATAACATTTTTATACGGATTTTTATTTTGTGTAATAGTTGATAAAACTAATGCAGCAATAAACCATCCTCTATATTGATCTGAACCTTCTAAATACATATCAATTTTATTGATATTTAATTTTTGTTTAACCACAGCATCATATGTTGATCCTGAATCAAACCATACATCTAAAACATCTGTTACTTTATGATAATTAATATAATCTTTTCCTAAAACATCTTTTTCTTTTAAATCCCACCATGCTTGTACACCATATTTTTCTACAATACTAGCAATTTTATTTATTAATTTTGTAGAATTATTGTATATTTTATTAGTTTTTTTATGTACAAATAAAGGTATTGGTATACCCCAACGTCTTTGTCTAGAGATGCACCAATCTGGCCTTTTTTGCAACATATTTTTCATTCGGTTTAAACCCCATTTAGGAATCCAATTTATTTTATTAATATTTTGTAATGATAATTTTCTTAAATCATGATGTTCCATACTAATAAACCATTGTGGAGTAGCAATATAAATAATTGGAGTTTTATGTCTCCAACAACATGGATAATTATGTAAATATTTTTTTTGTAAAAATAAAGTATTATTTTTTAATAAAATATGTATTATGACTTTATCTGAATTAAAAACATTAATATTATTAAGTTTACGATGTATTCCATTAATATAATATCCTTTTAAATTAATAATATTATCTTTACATTTAATATTATTTTCATCACAAATGTTATAATCATCTAAACCATGATTAGGAGCAATATGTACTATACCAGTACCTTTTTTATGTGCAACATAAGAACTAATAATTATTTTAGAATGAATATTAGTAATTGGGTTTTGTAATTTTGTTGTCGTAAAAAAGTCTTTACCTTTTAATTGTCCAACAATTTGCCATTGTAAAATTTTAATATGTTTAAAAATTACTTTCACTAAATTTTTAGCTACCACAATAATTTCGTTATTAATAAATATAAATTGATAATTTATATCTGGATGTATAGCAATTGCTTGATTAGCTGGTATAGTCCATGGTGTTGTTGTCCATATTAATAATGATATGTTAATATTTTCATGCTGAATATTAAAAAGATTTTTATATCTTATATTATCTATTATTATAAATTTAACATACATTGATGTAGTATATTTGGCAATGTAATCTATTTCAGCTTCTGCTAATGAAGAACTACATTGTATACACCAATGAATGGGTTTATTACTTTGATAAACATAATTATTTTTCAAAACTTTACCAAAAGTACGAATAATATTTGCTTCTATTTTATAATCCATAGTTAGATATGGATTATCCCAATCAGCTATTATTCCTAATCTAATAAAATCTTTTTTTTGTTTTTGTACTTGTTTTAATGCATATTTTCTACATTGAATTCTAAATTCAGTATCATTTAATGATATATTTTGTTTTTTACAAATTTGTTCTATTTGATGTTCAATTGGTAGACCATGACAATCCCAACCAGGAATAAATGGTGTATAATAACCATGTAACATTTTAGATTTAATAATAATATCTTTTAAAATTTTATTAAAAGCATGTCCAATATGTATATCACCGTTTGCATATGGTGGTCCATCATGTAAAAAAAATATTTTTTTAGTTTTATGTGTATTTAAAATTTTTTGATACAAATTTTCTATAGCCCATTTTTCCAATATGCTTAATTCTTTAATTGCAAGATTAGCTTTCATTGGAAATAATGTATAAGGTAAATTTAAATTAAATTTATTTTTCATACTTTATATCTTTATATAATTAAAATAATATGTTTCATATTACATAATATTTATTAATATACGTATATACTATTGTTTTTTATTTTATGTTAATATTTATTAAATATATTATATATTATAATACTTATATTCATTCATATAGTAAAAATTTTTTAATAAAAATAGGAATACTAAGAAATATGGCAAATATCAAATCATCTAAAAAAAGAGTATTAAAATCTATACAACAAAAAAAAAATAATACAAGTTATCGTACTATGATAAAAACATTTATTAAAAAAGTAAAAAAAACTATTTTAGACAATAATAAAACACAATCTTTAATTGCATTTCATAAAATGCAATCTATTGTTGATAAACAAGCACATAAAGGATTAATACATAAAAATAAAGCTGCACGTATAAAATCTAGAATATATGCTAAAATTAATAATATGATTTAATACATTTATCACATATTATATGCATATATTATCTTCTAAAATGTCTATTACACTAACACTAAATGCTGCTAATAAAATTAAATCATTAATATTACCGGATCAAAGACAAATATTAAAATTTCGAATTTTTATTGTTGGTGGTGGTTGTAATGGTTTCCAGTATCAATTTAAATTAGATGATGCTGTTAATAAACATGATTATATTATTAATACATTAGGGATTAGTATTATCATAGATAAAATAAGTATTCAATACATATCAGGAAGTTGTATTGATTATGTTGTGAATCTTAATGAATCTAAATTTAAAGTAAATAACCCACAAGCAAAAATTACTTGTAATTGTGGTTCTTCATTTGATATATAAGAGGTAAGAATATATGTCTACTATTAAAGTTGTTTTATTAAGACATGGGCAGAGTACATGGAATAAAGAAAATTTATTTACAGGATGGCATGATGTTTCATTATCTGAAGAAGGCAAGATTGAAGCAATAGACGCAGGGAAAATATTAAAAAATTATAATTTTTTATTTGATTATGCTTATACTTCAGTATTACAAAGAGCTATATGTACTTTATGGTATATATTAAAAGAATTAAACCAATTATGGATACCTGTTACAAAAAGTTGGAGACTAAATGAAAGGCACTATGGTGCTTTACAAGGTATGAATAAATTACAAGTAACACAAAAATATGGAGAAAAACAAGTTACGTTATGGAGACGTAGCTATCAAATTAATCCACCAGCTTTAACTATTGATGATCCGCGTTGTCCTAGATATGATGCTAAATATTCTCATTTAGAAGATTATGAATTACCATTAACAGAAAGTTTGTCTATTACATTAAAAAGAGTTGTATATTTTTGGGAAAATAATATTTTCCCAAAAATAAAAAATGGCGAACGTGTTATTATTGTAGCACATGGTAATTCTTTAAGAGCATTAATTAAACATATAGAAAAAATTAATGATGATGATATCATTAATTTAAATATTCCTACAGGAATACCTATGATTTGTGAGTTTAATCATAAAATGAAGTTTATAAAACGATTTTATTTAAATAATATATAATTAAATTGATTTTTTGTCAGCTTGTATAGCAGTAACAGCGATAGTATATACAATATCTTCAATAGATGAACCTCGAGAAAGGTCATTAACTGGTTGCTGGATTCCTTGTAATATAGGACCTATAGAGACTATATTGGCAGTTCTTTGTACAGCTTTATAAGTCGTATTACCAGTATTTAAATCTGGGAATATAATGGTATTAGCATGACCAGCAATATTAGAATTAGGTGCTTTGTATCGTCCAATACTAATATCTATTGCAGCATCATACTGTAATGGACCATCTACTAATATTTGAGGTGCATTATGATGTATTAATTGTGTGGCTTTATATACTTTTTTTACTTCTAAACTATTACTAGATGTTCCAGTAGCATATGAAATCATCGCTATTTTAGCATCTATATTAAATAAAGTTGCTGTTTCTACAGTTTGAAGGGCAATTTCTGCTAACTGTTTATAATTAGGATTAGGATTAATAGCACAATCACCATATATTAATATTTTTTGTGGTAATAACATAAAAAAGATTGATGATATAATAGAATACTGTGGTACAGTTTTAATAATTTGTAATGCTGGTCTAATAGTATTAGCAGTAGTTTGACTTGCTCCTGCAACAATACCATCTATTTGCTTATTTTTAAGCATCATGGTAGCTACGAACATATTATTTTTTAATAATTGTTTGGCATCCATAATACTTATTCCTTTTTCTTTTCTTAGCAAGAATAATTGTTCTATATAATTATTACGTATAGAATCAGGATTAATAATTTGTATATTGTTATATTGAATATTAATATCATGTTCTTTAGCTATGTTATTAATATGCTGAGGATGACCTAATAAAATACAATTTGCAATTTTTTTTTTTGCACATATTGAAGCAGCTTGTATAGTACGTATTTCTTCCCCCTCTGGCAATAAAATAGTTTTATGTAATTTAATTGCTTTTTGTATTAATAAATATTTAAATATTTCTGGATTATTATAGATAATATGTTTTTTTTGTATAAATATATTTTTTGGTAAAAAAATAGAAAGATATTGAATTATTTGTTCTATAAAAGAAAAATTTAAGTAAACAAAATTACTTTTATAGAAATATTGTAATTTATTATAGATAATATTATTATCATATTTGGTATATATGATATTCATATTTTTTTTGTTTGCTAACAATATAATTTTTTTAATTAATTTATTTTCTGTATTTTTAGTAATATTATTTATATTACTAATATTAGTTAGTAGTACATTGTATGTTATAGGCTGAACATCAGATTTAGATATAATATTATGTAACTGTTTTATTATTTGATTATTATTACAAGAAATAATTAATAAAGACATATTATAACAACAAGACTGCATTATGAAATCTTCATATACAAAAATAATGTTTTTTATTAACAATGCATTTTGCTGATTTTTATTTATTATACTACAACATAAATATTGACATAAATGATCTATTGTAATGCCTAATAAGTGTGTAGTATTATATATAATTGGATAAATACCATTATCATGATTATTTTCAGAAGATAATTTTAAACTATTATGGTGTATACATGTTGTATAATAAGAAAATTGGTTATATATATTAAAAAATAAATTTTGTGTATCATAATTTTGTATGATAATTTTCATATTATTTCTAATAATAGTATTAGTGATGACTTTTTTACTAATATAATTAATATTATTTTGTATGAGTTTAAAATCAATATCTATGTTATTAGAAGCAGTAATAAATATTATTTCAGCGTTTAAAATATTTGCAATTTTACAATTTAAAAAAAATGTTAATATTTCATGTTGTGGAGCAATAAAACCTGTTATAAACATAATATAATTTTGGTTTTTATATTTATAAAAGTTATGTATTATGCTATTGATAACTTTATTATGATATAAACTATCATTTAATGCACTTATGTTATTAATTATTATAGGATTTATATATTTTACATTTACATATTTTTTTTCAATAAAAGATTTATTATATATACACGTTTGTTCCTGAGTTTTAAAAATCGGATTCAATAATATAATTTTATTAAATTGAGACTGTAATTTATTTAATAAAGTAATATTAATATTATTAAAAAAATTTATATTAACATTAATAGGTATTGAAATAATAACTTTATTCATAACAATCACCATTGTTTATATATTACATAATTTTGCAGTATTTTGTGCAATAATTAATTCTTCATTTGTAGGGATAACTACTATAGGTATACTATTATTTATTTGATGTATCATGCCTGTTTTACCTAAAATAGTTTGTTTATTTAAAATTGGATTGATTCGCATATTTAATATTTTTAATTTTTTAATTGTTTTATCTCTTATTAAGACACTATTAGCACCAATGCCACCTGTAAATACTAAAGCATGAATTTTATTATTCAGCAAAATACTATAAGATGCTATATATTTAGACAAATTTTGTATAAAAATATCTAAAGATATTTTTATTTGCTTATTATTATAATATTGTTTTTCAAGATATCTAAAATCACTTGTTAATTCACTTAGTCCTAACATGCCAGATTTATTCATTAAAATATCACTAATATCATCTATATTGATATTTAATTTTTTATTCATGTAAAAAATAATAGCAGGATCAATATTACCGCATCTAGTGCCCATTACTAAACCCTCTAATGGTGTTAAACCCATAGAAGTATCTATACTTTTACCTTGATATATTGCAGTAATTGAAGATCCATTGCCTAGATGGCATGTAATACCATTAAACATTTTTAATGGTATATTTAATAAATTAGATACTTGTTGTGTAACAAATTGATGACTAATACCATGAGCACCATATCTTCTAATCTTATATTTTGTATAAAATTTTAAAGGAATAGCATATAAATAAGATTTTTTAGGCATAGTTTGATGAAAAGATGTATCAAATACTGCTACTTGTTTGTTCTGTAAATGTGGTAATAATTTAATAATATTTTTAATGCCTGTTAATTGTATTGGATTATGTAAAGGAGCAAAAATAGCTGCTTGTTGTATTGCTTGCATAACATTATTATTGATAATAACTGGATATAAAAATTTTTCTCCACCATGGACAATACGATGTCCTACTGCTTGTATAGCATTAAATATATTATTATATTGTTTAAATAATATATGATTAATTAAATAATTTAATGCTAGTTCATGATCTATATGATCATCAAAATTTACTTTTTTTTTTTTTTTATTAAACTTCCATGTTATATAAGCATTTTTACAAAAATTTTCCGCAATTCCATATAATATATTTTTATTTGTAATCATATTAATGATAGAAAATTTTAAAGATGAACTACCACAATTAATGACTAATATTAATTTCATAACTCTTACTTCCACTTTATTATAAATTTAATTTATTAAATTTTAATTTGAAAAATTATTATTCAATAATATATATTTAAATATTATAAAGATATTATATTTATATAACAAATTATAAATTTAATAAGTTTATTTACATTTTCATATATACAAATATATTTATTTCATTTACAATAAACTCGTTGTGTATGTTATCTTGGCGCATTGGCAGAATGGTGATGCAGAGGATTGCAAATCCTTATATTACGGTTCAATTCCGTAATGCGCCTATGATCTTCATAATATTCTGTGGCCCAGGTGGTGGAATGGTAGACACAAGGGACTTAAAATCCCTCGACAAATACATTGTTGTGCGGGTTCAAGTCCCGCTCTGGGTATTACATCTAATTTTTAATAATTAATAAAAAACATTTTTATGTTATTTTTTGGATTAGGTATATAAAAATATTTAGGATAGATAATATGTGATAAATATAATCCGTGAGCTTGTACAGTATGTGCCGCTTTAGTTCTATCTTTTAATTTTATAAGATCAGATATCCATGTTATTGGTTGTTTACCAATCCCAACATATAATAGGCATCCTATAATATTTCTTACCATATGTTGTAAAAAAGAATTAGCTTTAATATCTATTATAATATATTGTTTATGCTTTAAAACATAACAATGTATAATTTTTCTTTTAGAATGCCTAGATTGGCATTGGGAAGAACGGAAAGAAGTAAAATCATGTTCACCAATTAAAAATTGAGCAGCTTGATTCATTTTATTTATATTCAGTAGATATTTATAATGCATGACAAGTTTGTTAAAAATACTTAATTTATGTGAACAATTATAAATTATATAATGATAACGACGAAATAAAGCACTAAACCTAGCATGAAACGTTTTATGTATAGGAATCAACCATATTAATACTATATCTTCAGGTAATAAACTATTAATGCCAAAAAACCAAGACTTATGAGTTCTATAAGTATTTGTTTCAAAATGAGCAACTTGTCCAGTACTATGTACACCAACATCGGTACGCCCGCCACAAACAATATGAACAAGGTGATTAGCAATCTTAGATACTGCATTTTCTATATGTTGTTGTATAGTTTGATCATTATTTTGTTGTTTTTGCCAACCATGATATTTATTACCATTATATTCTATGCCTATAGCGAATTTATATATTTTATTCATTATATTTATAATTTATATTTATTAAATCATTGTATAACATTAATTATACTATTTTAAATATATATTATATAATATTTATATTTTCTGTGTTTAATTATAAAAATATAAATTATGTTTCTACTTCCAAAAGAGTTTTTTATGAAAAAAAAAAAAATATTGCATTTTACAAAAAATATTTTTATGACATTAATAAAATCAATAAAATTATTTTTAATCATGATCTTAATAACTGGTTTACAATGTCATATATATGCAAATAATCTTCATTCTTATAAAACAAAATTAATAACATTACATACTCATAATACACCAACGTATTTATTAAATAAAAATTATTATTTTATTTTATTGAATAAAATAATCAATATATATTATAAACTAGTTAGTTTAACGCAAATAATAATTAATGATATGGTAAAAATAATTATTAGTCCTTATTATGATAAATATCATGTTAATCATATCACTTATATGAATTATATTGTATTTCCCATTAATAATGCTATATTACATTCTGTTAAATTTATATTTTTAAACAAAATAAAATGTATATTTGTCTTAATTAAAAACTTAATGAATGTTCTTATTTATCATACTCAGTTTAGTACTTTTATGATAAATAAGCATCTAAAACAAACTACTAGTAGTTTGTTTTATATAAATGATGATATTGAACAAATTAATATAAAACAAATCTATAAAAATCAAATTAATCTAATAAATAAAATAAATATTTTTAAAATATTAGTTACTAAAACCATAAAAATATTATGGATATTACAATCACATGTGAATCAAATTAGTAACAAACATATAAAAAATTTTCAAAATAATAATGTTATGATATTAAATAATAAATATTATATTAAAATTATGACAATGGTTTTAAATAATCATACAACAAATAATAATATTTCTGGAAACAAAAAAATATCTTGTGAAAGATTACAATTGTTTAAACATATTCAGCCATTAGAAAAATATCAAAAAATTGTTAGCGTACCTGTATATTATGGTAAATATCGTGTAATTAAAGTTGGTTTATATGAAAATGTTTATTTAACAGTTTTAAAAAAACAAGAAAAAAATATCCATATTTTGTATCATGTATATAATAACAAAATATTAGCACCAATATATAAAAATCAAATATTAGGATATATGTGTTTTATTAATAAAAACCATATACTGAAAATATATCCATTAGTTGCATTACATAATGTACCATTAGGTAATTTCTTTATTAGATTTTTAGATTATGTTCGTTTGTTTTTAAGTAAATGGTTAAATCAATAATGTCAAATCAAAGAATGATTATACGTGATTTAGGAATAGAATCTTGGCATACAACATACTGTAAAATGTTTAATTTTAATGCACAAAGAACAATAAATACTTTAGATGAAATATGGATGGTAGAACATGTTCCAGTATTTACACAAGGTAAAACTACTAAACATCATGAGATATTTTATTTTAAACATAATATACCATTATTTGAAACAGATAGAGGAGGTAAAATTACATTTCATGCACCAGGACAGCAAATTATGTATTTTCTCATAAATTTAAAAAGAGCATCAATAAAAATTAGACACTTTATTTATATTTTAGAAAAAACTATTATTAATACATTATTAAATTTTAATATCTCTGCTATTACAGGAACATTATATAATAAAAATCCTGGTGCATATTATCAAAATAAAAAAATTGCTTCTATTGGTTTAAAAATATCGAAAGGATGTACATCACATGGCTTATCATTAAATGTTAATATGAATCTGATTCCTTTTAATTATATATATCCATGTGGTTATAAAAACTTATGTATGACACAAATAAAAGAATTTATACCTCAAATTAAAATGTTAACAGTTAAAAAATTATTAGTTAATACTTTTATTACATTATTTAAACAAAGTTAAAGATTATATTAATCTTCTATATATTATTTGCTATGATAATTAGCATTAATAATATCTTTTAAAAATAAAATATGAAACAAAATTTATTAACAAAACCTTATTGGATTAAAGTTAAATATTATACAAAAAATGTAAAAAAAATTACACATATTAAATCTATTCTTAGAAAGAATAATTTACATTCTGTATGTGAAGAAGCATCATGTCCTAATATTACAGAATGTTTTGGTAAAGGGCAAGTTACTTTTATGATTTTAGGTAATATTTGTACTAGAAATTGTTCTTATTGTAATGTTACACATGGACGACCTATTGTAAACAATAATAATAATGAACCTTTATACTTAGCACGTATGATATATAAAATGAGATTAAAATATGTAGTTATTACATCTGTTAATCGTGATGATTTACTAGATAAAGGAGTACAACAATTTATAAATTGTATACAACATATTAAATGTATGAATCATAATATTAAAATAGAAATTTTAGTACCTGATTTTAAACATTTTGTTAATGAAGCTATAGATATGTTAGGACAAAATTTACCACATGTTTTTAATCATAATTTAGAAACTGTAGAACGTTTACATAAACATATACGTCCAGGTGGGAATTATACACAATCATTAATTTTATTGAAAAAATTTAAACAAAAATATCCTCATATAATTACAAAATCAGGATTAATGGTTGGTTTAGGAGAAACTATAAAAGAAATATATAAAACTATTCAAGATATTAAAGATCATAATGTTGATATTATTACTATTGGACAATATTTACAACCTACCAAAAAACATATTTCTGTAAAAAAATATATTAGTATACAAGAATTTATACAAATGAAACGTTATGCAATAGATATTGGTTTTAAACAAGCAATTTGCGGACCATTAATTCGTTCTTCATATAATGCAGAATATTATTCATTATAATTTTAAATAATATTGTAATTAGTAACTTATGAATCCATAAGATAACCAGGCCTCTGAAAAGTTCCAATTTATGTAAAACTCAAATAACGAATATATACAATTTTATTCCAAAAAAACAATATTATTATATACACATTCTGAATATTCATAATTAAAACTCTCTCAGAGGCATTTAGTTTTTATGTTATAAATTTTGTACTTTTATTTTTTGAAAATTATCTAAATAGCGACAACATTAGCTGCAGAAGGCCCTTTAGCACCATTAGTAATTTCAAATTCTACTTTTTGCCCTTCAGCAAGTGTTTTAAAACCACTACTTTGAATTGCAGAAAAATGTACAAAAACATCTTTACTACCATCTTCAGGTGTAATAAATCCGAAACCTTTAGATTCATTAAACCATTTTACATTACCTTTAATCTTGGACATCAATCATTACCTTTACATAAAAAAGACACGGAAAAGTGTGTCATAATAAAGTACATCAATTAATTACATATTTGTCTAGTGAAACACAGTAAAACAGTGACTAATATCAAATTTTTATAATTTTTTTTGATAAAAAATAAATTTTACCCTAATTAATATTATTAACTATTATAATCAATTTTATAAAATATAATGTCTTTATTAACAGGAAAAAAAATACTTGTAACTGGAATACTGAATAAATATTCTATTGCTTATGGTATAGCTAAAATGCTTTATAAACATAAAGCTGATTTAATCATTACATATCAACATAAAAAACATAAAAATAAAATCCAACAATTAGTAAATAATATTACTCCATATCCTATCTTAAAATGTAATTTTGCTAAAGATAAAGATATCAAAAAATTATTTCAAAAAATTTCAACTATATGGAAAACATTTGATGGTTTGATATATGCTATTGCTTTTATGCCTTTTTATAAATTATGTAATAACTTTATTGATAATATATCTCGTAAAACATTTAATATAACTCATGATATTAGTTCATATACTTTATTTGGTATTCTAAAAGAATCAAAAAATATGTTAAATTATCATGCTTCTATTATTGTTTTGACATATTTAGGGTCAGAACGTGTAATTAGAAATTATCATATTATGGGTTCTGCTAAAGCTTCTTTAGAAGCTAATATACGTTATATTGCTTGTTATTTAGGAAAGAAAAATATTAAAGTAAATGGTATTTCTACTGCACCTATTGCAACTGTATCAGCAAAAACAATAAAAAATTTTCATAAAATTAAAACATATTATAAACAAAAAGCTCCTTTAACATATCCTATTACAATAGAACATATTGGTAATGTAGCAGTATTTTTATCTTCTTATTTATCAGATGGTATTACTGGAGAAATTATACATGTTGATGGAGGATTTAATATTATCGTAATCTAAATTTATATTCATGTTTATATTTAAATATAACTTTTATATATTTATTTTTATGCATATAATATAAATTATTATATTATATATATTAAGATCTTTTTTTATTTATATAAATAATTTATAAAATTTTATAATAAAGGAAATATATAATGTTCATTGGTGTTCCTAAAGAAACATTATTACAAGAAACTAGAATTGCTATTGTACCAAACACAATAAAAAAATTAATACAATTAGGATTTAGTGTAAGCATCGAAAAAGGTGCAGGGGTAAAATCATATTTTTTAGATAAAGATTTTATAAATTGTGGAGCTAAAATTGTTACTAATAATAAAGTATGGGAATGTAATATTATTATTAAAATTAATCCACCAACAAAAACAGAAATTAGTTTTTTACAAAAAAATACTATCTTAATTTGTTTTATGTGGCCTAATAAAAATAATGATATTGTATCATTATTAGCTTCACGAAATATAACTACTTTTGCAATGGATTTAGTACCAAGAATTTCTAGAGCACAATCTTTAGACGCATTAAGTTCTATGAGTAATTTAGCAGGTTATCGTAGTATTATAGAATCTATATATTTATTATCTAAACCACTTAATGGTCAAATTACTGCTGCGGGAAAAATTTACCCAGCTAAGGTTTTAGTAATTGGTGCTGGAGTAGCAGGATTATCGGCTATTGCAACAGCAAAAAGCTTAGGTGCTGAAGTGATAGCATTCGATACAAGAAAAGAAGTTAAAGAACAAATTAGTAGTATGGGTGCTACATTTTTAGAATATTCAGATAAATATAAACAATATGAGAAAATATTAAAAAACAATAAAAACATAAATGCAAATATAGAAAAGAAAACAATATGTCATGTACTTAAAAATATTGATATAATTATTACTACAGCTTCTATACCGAATCAAAAAGCTCCTATACTTATTGATAAAGATATGGTTGCACAAATGAATCCTGGTAGTATTATTTTTGATTTATCTATTGAAAATGGGGGTAATTGTGAATTAAGTAAAATAAATAAAACAATAGTAACAAACAATAATGTTACTATTATAGGACATACTAACTTACCTAGTAAGTTACCAATACAATCTTCAAAATTATATAGTAATAATATTACTAATTTTCTTAATTTATTATATAATAAACATGATAAAAAGATACATATTAATCTTAAAGATGAAATAATACATTGCATGTTAATTACTTACAAGAAACAAATCTTATGGCCTATTAAACCATTTATTCAAAAGAATAAAATTAATAATCATTATATACCTCCTGTAAAGATTAAAAATAAAAATGTATATATACAAAAAAATTTTAATAAAGATGTTCAACAAAATAATATGTTTACATTCAGTATATATACATTAATATGTGTATTGATTTGTTATATATCATTTTTTATACCACCTATAACTATATTACATCTTAATATTTTTATTTTATCTTGCATTATAGGATACTATGTTATATGGAACGTAGATCATAAATTACATACTCCATTAATGTCTGTAACAAATGCTATTTCAGGTATTATTATCATTGGTGCTATTTTACAAATGAATAGCAATATATTTATTATTAATATTTTATCTTTTGTTGGTATTTTAGTATCTAGTATTAATATTTTTGGGGGTTTAGCTATTACTAGACGTATGTTAAAAATGTTTTCTTAAAATTAAGAAGGATTAATAATCAATGTTATATGGATTCATTTCAGTTATATATATGATATCTGCAATATTATTTATTATAAGTCTTGCATATTTTTCACAACAACAAACTTCTAAAAAAGGTAATTTATGTGCTATTAGTGGAATGTTTTTTGCTATTATTACTACTATCTGTAATAATTATTACAATATTATTTATATAATAATAGCAATTTTTTTAGGTGCTATTATTGGTATCAATATATCTAAAAAAATTAATATGACTAAAATACCACAATTAATAGCTATTTTGCATAGTTTTGTAGGTCTTACTGCTATAACTGTTGGTTTTAACAGTTTTCTATTAATGGTACATTTTCATCATATTAATAAATTACAATTATCTGAAATTTTTATTAGTATTTTTATTGGTACGATTACACTCATTGGTTCTATTATAGCTTTTGGTAAATTATCAAATATATTATCTTCTAATAATTATATAATAAAATATAAACATACAATTAATATTATTAATTTTATTTTTATATGTGTATTAATGACAATATTTTTAACTATTAATAATATAAAATTACAATTTTTAATTTTAATATTAATGATTATTAATACATTATTTTTAAGTTTTACATTAATTATGGGAATAAATGGTGCTGATATGCCTATTGTAATATCTATGCTGAATTCATATTCAGGATGGGCAGCATCAGCATCAGGTTTTATTTTAAATAATGATTTATTAATTATTACAGGTGCTTTAGTAGGATCGTCCGGTGCTATATTAGCATATCTAATGTGTAAAGGCATGAATAGATCTTTCTTAAATATTATATTAGGTGGTCAACATAAAAAAAATATTGTTATACATAATAATATTAAACAGATATATCAAAATATTAATATTAAAGATACAATTAATATTTTAAAAACATCTAATAATATTATTATTGTGCCAGGATATGGTTTAGCTGTGGCGCAGGCACAGCATATATTATCTAAAATCGTGAAAAAATTATTTTCATATAATGTCAAAATAAAATTTGCTATACATCCTGTTGCTGGAAGATTGCCAGGACACATGAATGTATTATTAGCAGAAGCTAAAATACCATATAATATGATATTTGAAATGAATGAAATTAATAATGATTTTCAAAATACAGATACTGTCATAATTATAGGTGCTAATGATACTGTAAATCCTGCAGCATTAGAAAATATAGAAAGTCCAATTTCTGGTATGCCTGTTTTACATGTTTGGAAAGCAAAAAAAATTATTATCTTAAAAAGAAGCATGGGTCAAGGTTATTCAGGTATAGATAATCCTTTATTTTATAATAAAAAAAGTTATATGTTATTTGGTGATGCAAAAGATAACCTTAATAAAATTTCACAAAATATGTAACAATAAAGTTTACTCAATCTAATATATATTGAAAAATATATATACAATGAGTAAACTTTACAAATAAAGAACTTATTTATTTACTAAATAAATAAGTTTTATATAATTAATAATTTGGATATATTTACCACGTATCATAATAATTTTATTATTTTTAAATTTACTAAAAGTTCTACTAATAGTTTCTGTAGCTAAACCTAAATAATTACCTATATCATATCGATTCATAGATAATTTAATAAATTTTATAGAATCTTGTGACATATTATTTTTTTTATATAAATTATATATAAAAGTAGCAATTTTTTGTTCTGCATTAAATTTAGATAATAAAAATATAAGTTGCTGATATTGTATTGTTTCTTGTATTATGAAATTAATTATATAATTATTAATGATAGGTATTTGATTATAAATATATTTAAAAATATTTAATGGTATTAAACATATAGTTGATTTTTCTAAAGATTGAGTAAAACTATTATAATATCCACTAATAATATTATCTAAACCAAATAAATCACCATGAAAATAAAATTTCATAATTTGTTCTGTGCCAGACTGAGTAATAAAAAATTTTTTTATTACTCCAGAACATAATATATATATATATTTAATAGGATCTTTTTCTTGAAATAATATATACCCTTTTTGTATTATTTTTTTTTTAGTAAAAATATTGTAATGTTCTAATTTATTTTGTTGAAAAAAATAAAATATACATATTTTTTGTACATAACAATAACTACAATAGTTATTACATGTTTTTAATTGTGATTTTTTTTTATTATATATTTTTTTTAGTATCATCTTATTTATTACATAATAATGATGAAGTCAATTTATAAGTATCTTGCATAATAAATCATACATTTTATTAATAAAAAATATTTATAATTAAAGATATATTTCATAATATTATCCTTTAAAAATTTAAAGATTACATTTAAGTAATTTAAAAAATAATTTTATATGTTTATAATTGATTCTACAATTTTAAATTGTGTTATGTGCAAATATATTTATAATAAAAAATTTTAATCTTATTTTTTATACGAATAATTTAATGATATTACAATCATAAATATTATTTTAAATCATGATTTATATCATTATAATATAATTAATTTATTCATAACTATTATATTACTTTAAACAACAACAGTATTATTTTTTTGAATATTTTTTATTATTTATATGTCAATAGATTACTATTTATTTCTATAAAATATAATTTTATCCTTTGATTAAAGTATTATAGTAAATAATATATAAAATATTTATATAATAATATTCACAAGATATTTTTTTATAAAATAGTAAATTTAATAATGAAGGAAAACATCTATATATATGTAATTTTATTTAGATTTTTTTTTTATAAAATATAGTATGTTATTATATAGAACTATTATCTTATGTAATAATTTTTTTATTTTTAAATAAATATTTTTTTTCTTTATCTGTGTTTTTTTTCTTACTATATAATAATTAGGAGTATATAATTTAATATCGGGAATTATAGATATTTTAATATTTCTTTTTTGTATAGAATATATAACTTGTTTTTGTTCTTTTAATAAATAATTAGCAATTTTAATAGGTACTGTAACATAAATTTCTTTAGTTTGATTTTTAAATGATTGTTCTTCTATTAATCGTAAAATCGATAATGATAAAGATTTATTATTTCTTAAAAATCCATTACCACCACATCTTGGACATATATAATAACTAGAATCTTTTAAAGAAGAATTTAGTCTTTGACGTGACATTTCTAATAAACCAAACCTAGAAATATGATTTATTTGTATTTTTGCCCTATCTTTTTTAGTTTTAGCTTGTAATCTTTTTTTTATAGTAAGCTGATGTGCCATAAGAGACATATCAATAAAATCTATTACGATTAAACCACCAATATCTCTAAACCTTAATTGTTTAGCAATTTCGTCTACTGCTTCTAAGTTAATATTAAATGCTGTTTCTTCAATATCAGCACCTTTCGTAGCTTTAGCAGAATTCACATCTATGGATGTTAATGCTTCTGTTGAATCTATTACAATGGATCCACCAGAACATAAACGTACTTTACGTTGAAAAGCTGTTTCTATTTGTGATTCAATTTGATAATAACTAAATAAAGGTATAGGACCTTTATAAAATTTAATTTTATCATAAAAATCTTTATGACCTAATATATTTATATAATTTTTAGCTATTTGTAATATTTTAGTATGATCTATTAGAATTTCTTGTATATCAGGAGTTAAATAATCCCTTAATGCTCTAATAATAATATTACTTTCCTGATAAATTAAAAATGGTGATATTTTTTTATTCGCAGTATGTTTAATAATTTCCCAATGTTTTAATCTACATTGTAAATCTAAATTTAATGTTTTAAGATCTTTACCAATACTAGAAGTACGTATTATTATACCCATTCCATTTGGTATGGATAGTAATGATAATTTTTGTTTTAACATATTTCTTGCATTACCACTAATTTTTTTAGAGATACCGTAAATATGTGGATTATTTGGTAATAAAATTAAATAAATACCAGCTAAACTAATAAAAGTAGTTAGTGATGCTCCTTTATTAGTCCGTTCTTCTTTATTAATTTGTACAATAATATTTTTACTTTTAAAAGAAAATTTATTAATTAATTTAGTATGTGAAATGGTATTACATAAATATTCTTTTGCAATATCTTTAAAAGGTAAAAAACCATGTTTATCACTTCCATAATCTATAAATACTGCTTCTAGACTTGGTACAATACGACTAATTTTACCGAGGTATATGTTAGATTTTTTTTTTTTATAACAAGTATTTTCTATATCTAAATCATATAGTTGTTTCCCTTTTATTATTGCAATACGTACTTCTACAGATTGTGTTGCATTTATTAACATTTTTTTCATAATAAAATATATATATCCTATTTTAAAAAATTTGATTCTTTGCATAAATATTAATCTTATATTTATAAAAATTTAAAATATATGTAAATAATCCAAATATATTTTTTTAGATTATTTAAAAAAGTAAATAAATTTTAAGTATTAGATTACAAAACATAGAAAATAGTATTACTTATTTATATAAAATTTTATTTTACTGTATAAAAACATATTTTTAATAATAAAATTTTATTATATTATATTTTGTTAATACATAAATATAAATTAAAATGGTTATGATGATATGCATAATAATATAGGTAATAAATTTATAACAATATTAAATGAAGAAAATATACAAAGAATAGATAATTTTTTAATTAAAAATTTTAAAAATGTTCCTAAAAGTATTATTTATAAAAATTTAAGAATAGGCAAAATTAGGATTAATAATCATAAAATATTACCACAATATAAATTACATCTTAATGATGTTATATATATACCTAAATTATATACAAAACATATAATACAAAAAAAAACTATTTCTATAAATAAAATAAATTTTTTAAAAAAATTAATTATTTTTGAGGATCAATATTTTTTAGTAATAAATAAACCATCAGGTATAGCTGTTCATGGTGGTAGTGGTATCCATTATGGTATTATAGAAAGTTTACGTTACTTATATAAAACAACTAAATTTATAGAATTAGTACATAGAATAGATAAAGATACTTCTGGTATTTTATTAATAGCAAAAAAAAAATATATTTTACAAAATTTACATAAACAACTAAGAGAAAAACAAATACATAAAGAATATTTAGCTTTAGTAAAAGGTAATAAAATACAACATTGTTTATTCACGATTAAAAGTTTTTTAGTTAAAAACTTTAATAATAATAAAAAAAAAGTACAAGTTCATGCACAAAAAGGTAAATTTTCGGAAACACAATATAAAGTTATACAAAATTATCAGAATATGATGTTAGTAAAAATTATACCTTTAACGGGACGTACACATCAAATTAGAGTTCATATGTCATATGTAGGCCATCCTATAGCACATGATAAACGTTATGGTAATAAAGATTTAAATATAAAACTACAAAATATATTTGGTTTAAAAAGACTTTTTTTACACTCTTATAAAATAAGTTTTACACATCCTGTAACACAACAAATAATATTTTTCCACGCACCTTTAGATCCTCATTTAAAAAAATGTTTATTAAAATTCAAATAATATATATTTTAAATATATTAAATTTTAATATACATATAATTAATATTATTATATGATTTAAGATAAGTAAAATATTATGGATATTATACAATTATGGCAGTACCAAAACATAAAATAAGTAAGTCAAAACGTGGCATGCGACGTACACATCAATCATTATTATTAAATAATATATTATTAATAAATAAACGTACTGGTGAAAAAAATTTATATCATCATATTTCTACAGATGGTTACTATAGAGGGAAAAATATATTATATAAAATTACTAAAAATGATAATTAATAATTATTCATTATATATATGTAAGATAATAAATTGACTATAGTTTTTAATAAATATGATTAAAAAATATGCTGCATTTTTTCCTGGACAAGATGTTTTATATTCTCTTCATAAAATATCAAGTATGTATTATCAATATAAAATTATACAAGATACTTTCAATGAAGTTTCTGATATTATTGGATATGATTTATGGAAAGCGATACAAAATAGATCATTATTGAAATTATGCGTATTGCATCATCAATCAGCGATTATCACAGTATCTATTGCATTATATCAATTGTGGATACAGAAAAGTAATAATATTATTCCTAGTATGATATTAGGACATAGTTTAGGTGAATATACAGCACTAGTATGTAGTAAAATTATAACTTTATATGATGCTATTAAAATAATAAATATACGTAATAAATTAATGTATGAAGTAAGTTATAATTTGTATGATTATAATATGCCAGGATATTATATGCAAGTTATTATAGGTTTAAAAAAAAAATTGTAGAAAATATTTGTAGACAATATTCAAAAACAAAAGATGTGATTGCTATTTCTAGTTTTAACTCCTTTAAAAATGTTACTATTAGTGGACATAAAAATATTGTTTTAAAAGTAGTTGTACTATGTCAAAAATTAGGCGCGCGTACTATTCCGTTAAATATAAATATTCCTTCACATTGTAATTTAATGAAACCTATTATTAATGAATTTAAATCTATATTAGATGTAATAGTTTTTAATCATCCAAAAATACCATTTATAAATAATGTAGATGCTAAATGTGAATATCATCCTAAAACAATTAAAAAAGCTTTAGTACGACAATTATATTGTCCTGTAAATTGGTATGATAGTATTAAATATATAATAAATAAAAACTTTGTATATGTTATTGAATTTAGCACACAACAAACTTTAAGTCATATCTCTAAAAATATTACAAATAAGATTAATTATAGTAGGATTTATAAACCACAAGGACTAAATATAACACTACAAAAATATTTTAATAAATAAGGAATATAATAATATATATGAATTTCAAAAATCAGATAGCATTAGTAACGGGAGCAAGTCGAGGTATAGGATATAATATTGCTAAAACATTAGCTTATTACGGAGCATATGTTATTGGAACTGCAACTAATAATAATGGTGTAAAAATTATAAATGATACTTTAAAAAAACAAGGTATAGGTCAAAAATTAAATTTTATAAAAGATAATCACATGTCAATTAATAATATTATACAATATATAATAAATAATTTTGGCAAAATAGATATTTTAATTAATAATGCAGGAATTATCAATGATCATACGATATTAACAATGTCAGAACATGATTGGGATGTAACTTTAAAAATTAATTTAACAGCAATATTCCAAATGTCTAAAATAGTTGTAAAATATATGTTACAAAAATCCTTTGGACGTATCATTAATATTAGTTCAGTAATTGGACATATAGGTAATATTGGTCAAACTAATTACGCAGCATCTAAAGCAGGTATAATAGGTTTTAGCAAATCATTAGCACAAGAAGTAGCTAATCAAGGTATTACTGTAAATATAGTATCCCCAGGATATATTAATACAGATATGACGCGTAATATTCCCAAAAATAAAATACAAAACATTATATCTAAAATACCAATGAAACGTTTTGGTACAGTTCAAGATGTTACGAATACTGTAATGTTTTTATGTTCACGTAAAACATCATATATTACTGGAGAAACTATACATGTTAATGGTGGTTTATATATGACATAAAATAACATTTCTTTTTAACATTATATTTCATATATTTTTTTATATATTAAATAATATTTTAAATACATTATATATTAAGTTTTAACAGGAAATAAATACTACTATGAGTAGTTCTATTAGTGAACGAGTGAAAAAAATAATTATTGAACAACTAGGTATACAATCTAAAGATATTATAGAAGATGCTAATTTTACAAAAGATTTAGGAGCAGATTCCTTGGATACTGTAGAACTAATTATGGCTTTAGAAGAAGAGTTTGATACAGAAATAACAGATGAAGATGCGGAAAAAATAACTACAGTAAAAGATGCTATACATTATATCAATAATCTTTATAATTAAATTTTCTCTATATAAAAAATTTAGGAATGAAAATAATTTTCATTCCTAAAAAAAGAATAAATAAAATTATATGTTTAAACGTAGAGTAGTTATTACAGGATTAGGTATGATTACATCATTAGGAATGGATGTAAAAACTAATTGGATAAATATTATTAATGGTCGTAGTGGTATTAATACTATTACACACTTTAATACTAAACAATATAAAACTAAATTTGGTGGTATTATACAAGATCATCTTTTAACAAAATATTTTTTTAAAAAAACACGCTATATGGATTATTTTATTAAATATGGTTTAATAGCTTGTAAACAAGCTATGTATGATTCTAAAATATTAATTACTAATAAAAAAAGATTTGGTGTTGCTGTTGGTTCTGGTTTAACAGGAATATCTACTATAGAACATAATAGTGTTTTATTGCATAAATATGGTATTAAAAAAATACATCCTGCCTGTATTCCTGCTACAATTAATAATATGTTAACAGGATATATAGCTATACATTATCAATGTATGGGGCCAAGTTTTGCTGTTAGCACAGGTTGTGCAACTGGTATACATAATATTGGTTTAGCTTTTCAATGTATAGCTAATAATACTGCAGATGTTATGATTACAGGTGCTGCAGAAAAAGCTGTTACACCATTAGTATTAAGTAGTTTTAATGCAATTAAAGCATTATCTAAAAATAATAATGATCCAACAACAGCAAGTAGACCATGGGATAAATATAGAGATGGTTTTGTATTAAGTGATGGTGCCGGTATTCTTATTTTAGAAGAATTAAATCATGCTAAACAACGTAATGCTAATATTTATGCTGAAATAGTTGGCTTTGGTATGAGTAATGATGCGTATAATATTATTACACCTTCAAAAAATGGTATAGGAGCACAAATGTCTATGTTTAATGCTCTAAAAGATGCTAAAATTAATAAAGAAGAAATTAAATATATTAATGCCCATGCAACATCTACTATTTTAGGAGATATATCTGAAGTAAATGCTATTAAACATCTTTTTAAAGATTATGCTTATAATGTATCTATAAGCTCGACAAAATCTATGACGGGCCATTTATTAGGCGCTTCTGGCGCTATAGAATCTATTTTTTCTATATTATCTCTCAAAAAACAAATTATACCTCCAACAATTAATTTATATAATCCTGATGATGTATGTGATTTAGATTTTGTTCCACATATAGCACGTGATGTACATAACATGAAATATGTATTATGTAATGCTTTTAGTTTTGGGGGCACTAATGCAACATTAATTTTCAAAAAAATATAGTTATATTGCAATATAAATGATATATATACACAATTATATATTTATGGAAATCATCATGTCAAAAATTAATGTAACTAAAATATTTACCACTATACTATACATACTATATATTACTGTATTATATAGTGCAACAAAATTATATCAAGAAGCTAATACATATATTAATATAAAAAATCATAAACAATTAGCTTATATTATTTCTCCACAACAAAGTATTAATGATGTTTTAAATAATTTACAAACACAAAATATTATTAATAAAAATTTTTGGTTATACTTACTATTACAAATTAATCCAGATTTTAAAAGTATACAAGCTAATATTTATTATTTAAAACCTAATATGAAAATTATTAACATGCTAGCATTATTTCATCGTAAACAAATATTACAACAATATGCTATGGTGTTAATAGAAGGAGAAACATTAACACATTTTTTAAAAAGATTTAATCATGACCCATATCTTAAACATACTTTTAATGCTACTAATTTAATTTTATTAAGAAAAAAATTAAATATTAAAGATAATTATCCATTAGAAGGTAGATTTTCAGCAGCTACTTATTTTTATACTAAAAATACTACAGATTTAAACTTATTAAAAATAATGTTTAGTAAAATGAATAATGAAGTACAAACAATATGGACAAAACGACAAAAAAATTTGCCTTATCATAATTTTTATGAAATGATCATTGCTGCGTCGATTATTGAAAAAGAAACAGCAAATATAAAAGAAAAATATATTATTTCTTCTATATTAATGAATAGATTAAAAAAACACATGAAATTACAAATGGACTCTACTATATTATATGGAACAAATAATAAAACAAATATGAAATTATTACCTATGTTATTAAAAAAACAAAACAAATATAATACATATATAATATATGGATTACCTCCTAGTGCTATTAGTACACCTAGTAAAAATTCTTTATTAGCAGCTGCACATCCTATAAAAAGTGATTTCTTATATTTTGTAGCTGATAAAAAAGGCAAACATATCTTTAATAAAAATTTCCATGCACATAAATTAACTATAAAAAAAATATATAAAACAACATGAAAAAAAATCAATTTATTGTAGTAGAAGGCATTAATGGATCTGGGAAAAGTACCATATGCCATTATATAAAATCTTTATTAAATACTATGCATATATATAATATTATTTTTACTCATGAACCAGGAGGTACATATATTGCAGAAAAAATACGTCATATTATTAAATATAATAAAAATGAATATATTTCAAAAAAAACAGAACTATTATTAATATATGCTGCACGTTCACAGTTATTAAATAATATTATTAAACCAAACTTTAACAAAACATGGATTATATCAGATAGGTATGACCTATCGTCTTATGCTTACCAAATTGGGGGTAGAGGTATATCTATAAATAATATTTTATTTTTACAAAATTTTATTAAAAATAATATTATACCTCACATAATTATTTATTTAGATGTAAATCCTGTTATTAGCTTACAAAGAATACAACATCGTACTAAAGATAGAATTGAAACAGAATCCATTAAATTTTTTACTAATGTTAGAAAATATTATTTAAAAATGGCACAACAAAATACTAATATAAAAGTAATCAATGCTAATCATACACTTTTATATGTGAAACATATAGTTAAAAAAAAATTATTTAATTTTTTATATTTCGATAAATAAAATACTATTTTATGAATAATATAAAATCAATACCATGGTATCCTTGGTTAAATACAATTTATAAAAATATAATTAATGTATTATCTTCAAATAATAATCATGCATTTATTTTATGCACACCTAATGGCATAGGTATTGTATCTTTAATTTATAAAATTATACAATGGTTATTGTGTTCATCTAAAACAGATAATCATATTTGTAATATTTGTACTAATTGTATATTATTAAATAATCAATATCATCCTGATATACATATCATCCAAAAAGAAAAACATCAAACTAGTATTAGTATTACTCTTATTAGACAAATAATAAATATTTTATATAAAAATTCTTATAAAGATAAAGGTAAAATTATTTGGATACCTATAGCAGAAGAACTGAATCAAACTTCAAGTAATGGTATTTTGAAAATTTTAGAAGAACCACCAAAAAACGTTTGGTTTTTTATCCAAACACAACATATAAATACGTTGTTACCTACTATTATTAGTCGCTGTCAAGTATGGAAAATATATCCTCCTAATGAACAAATAGGATTGCATTGGTTAACGACACAAAATTTAATATCAGGGATACATAAAGATGAATTTCTTATAGCATTAAAGATTTGTCATTATGCTCCTATAAACGCACATAAATTATTACAAAATAATTTATGGAGTAAAAGACAAAGTTTATATGTTACTTTTGTACATGCTTTAAAATATGATATAATGGAATTATTGTTAGTATTAAATAATGTTAATATATTAATATTATTAGATTGGATATCTATTTTTTTAATAGATGTAATGAAATTATTTTATAAAATTAATATAAAATTTATTTATAATATAGATCAGATCAATATTTTATCTCAAGTAACAAAAATTATTACTATAAAAAAAATAATATTAATAATTAATAAAGTTATTTTGTATCGTAAAATATTAATGATTGATAATATCAATTATGAGTTAATAATAACTAGATTATTAGTATCATTAGATAAAATTAAACAAACAACATCATGATGTTTATATCATGTTAAAAATATGTAGGATATATATGTTTAATAATATGTTTGCGTATATGCAAAAAATAGGTAAATCATTAATGTTACCAGTATCTGTTTTACCTATTGCTGGAATTTTATTAGGTGTTGGTACAGCACATTTTTTTTGGATGCCGACAATTATTTCAGATCTTTTAGAACAAACTGGTAGTACAATATTTATTAATATGCCATTGATATTTGCTATTGGTGTATCATTAGGATTTACACAAAATAATGGAGTATCTGCTTTAGCTGCAGTAATATCTTATGGAATTTTAACTAAAACTGTAGAAATTATTATACCAATAATATTACATATTAAAGTTACTAATATAACATTACCAAATAATATGACTAATACTGGTGTATTAGGAGGTATTATTGCCGGTTCAATTGCTGCTTATATGTTTAATCGTTTCCATAATATCAAGTTAGTAGAATATTTAGGTTTTTTTTCTGGTAAACGTTTTGTACCTATTATTTCAGGTATAACATCTCTTTTCATAGGTATACTATTATCTATTATATGGTTGCCTATTGGTAAAATAATACAATTATTTTCTTATTGGGCAGCATACCAAAATCCTATATTAGCTTTTAGTATATATGGTATTATTGAAAGAATATTATTACCTTTTGGATTACATCATATCTGGAATGTACCATTCCAAATGGAAATCGGTTCGTATACTGATATTATTACACAACAAATATATCATGGTGATATTGCTAGATATATTGCTGGAGACCCAACAGCTGGTAAATTATCAGGTGGTTTTTTATTTAAAATGTATGGTTTACCAGGTGCAGCTATTGCAATATGGCATTCAGCTGATAAAAAAAATAAAAAACATATTGGTAGTTTAATGATATCTGCTGCATTAACTTCTTTTTTAACTGGTATAACAGAACCTATAGAATTTTCTTTTATGTATGTAACACCATTGTTATATATTATACATATTATATTAGCTGGATTATCCTTTCCGCTTTGTATTTTATTACATATGAGAAATGGTACTAGTTTTTCACATGGTTTAATAGATTTTATTATTTTAAGTGGTCATGGTCATAGATTGTTTTTATTTCCTTTAGTAGGAATTATTTATGCACTTTTATATTATATAATATTTATAGTTTTAATACATAAATTTAATTTACCAACTCCAGGACGTTTACAAAATAATACATATAATCCAAAAATTATATTAAATAATAATAATTATGGTGAACAATTAGTTATGGCATTTGGTGGTAAAAATAATATTATTCACTTGGATGCATGTATTACTAGATTAAGGGTAAATGTATTAGATATTAATAAAGTAGATCAAATAACATTAAAAAAATTAGGCGCATTAGGTATAATAATTTCCGGTAATGGTGTACAAGCTATTTTTGGTACAAAATCTGATAATCTCAAAACAGAAATGGATTATTTTTTAAAAAAAATAACATAAATTATTTAAACGTGAGGGAATAATATGAATAATATATTTTATAAAATTGTAACTAAAAAAGTTAAAATAGATCTTATTTATGAAGATGAGATGGTTATAGCATTTAATGATATTAACCCAATAAGTTCAACACATATTTTAATATTACCAAAAACATTTATAGCAACATTAGATGATATACAATTAAAACATGAAAAAATATTAGGTAGAATGTTATTTGTTATTACTAAAATTGCAAAACAAAAACATTTAGATCGCGATGGATATCGTGTTGTAATTAATTGTAAACAAAATGGTGGACAGGAAATATTTTATCTACATATGCATTTATTAGGTGGTAGAAAAGGTATAAAAAAATTTTATTAAATTTATTAAAAGAATAATATACATTATTAATTATGATTTATTGTTTTTTATGTTACGAATACCAATTTTAGTAATTTTATTTTGTTTTTTTTCAGCTATAGTCCATAAAATATTTTGCCATTCTATTTTATCACCCACAATAGGCATTTTATTCATCATTAAACAAGTTAATAATTCACTAATAGATTGGTTTTGATTAATTATTTGATCTAGTTGCAAACCATAAATATTTGCTATATCTTTAATATTAGAAGAAGCATCAATGATAAAATCACCAAAAAATTTTTGATTATTTAATACAGCAATAGATTTACTAAATAATTTTCCTAAATCTTGTAAATTATGTTCATGACCTATAATACAAATTATATCATTATTCTTTAATATAGTATGTCCTGTTGGTCTTATAATTTTATTATATCGAAATAATATGGTTATAAATGTATTATGGGGCATATAAAGATCTCTAATAGCTTTCCCCACACACCATTGATCTGATGTTATTACATAAATATATTGTTCAAGTTGTGATTTATTATGTAATGGGATATCAAATCCTAACCTATGTATAGGTGTTGTAATAATTGGCACTGTTATTTTTGTTATTATTACAAACAAATTTAAAGTACATCCTTGAATAATTAAAGAGATAAGTACAATAAAAAATGAGATATTAAAAAATAATAATGCATGAGATATTCCAGACATAATTGGAAAAACAGCTAATATTATTGGGACAGCACCACGTAATCCCATCCAACTAATACTACATTTTTCTAAAAAATTAAATCTATTAAAGATAATTAAACTAATAAATACAGATAGTGGTCGTACAAAAAAAATCATGCATAACGATAATATTAATGATGGTATAGCAATACATATTAAATCTTGAGGATTTACTAATAATCCTAAAATTATAAACATGATAATTTGACTTAACCATGCTAAACCATCAAAAGTTTGTATAATTCTATTACGTCCACAAATATTACTATTACCTATTATAAAACCATATAAATAAACAGATAAAATACTACTACCATCAAATAATAAAGTTAATGAAAAAACAAATATACCTATACTTAATACTAATAATGGATATAATCCATGTGCTAATATTATACGATTAATTATTTTTTTTAATATCCAAGCAGCAATATATCCTAAAATTATACCTAAAATAAATTGTTGTAAAAAATGTTTTATAAACAATATAATATTAAAATTATATTGTTTATTTTTAATCATTTGTATAAATGTTGTAGTAAGAAATACAGCCATTGGATCATTACTACAAGATTCCATTTCTACTGTAGAAGTAACTCGTTCATTTAATTCTACACTAGATGATAGAGAAAAAATAGCTGCAGCATCTGTAGACGCAACTATTGCGCCTACTAATAAACCTTCTATAAACTTTAAATGAAATAATATTACAACTATCATTCCTGTATATAACATTGTAATAACTATTCCAATAGTAGCTAAAGATAAAGCTGGATATAAGGCTATTTTAAATATAGAACGTTTTGTTCTCATGCCGCCATCCAATAAAATAATAGCTAAAGCAAGATTGCTAATAATATTTGCAAGAGGATAATTATTAAATTGTATTTTTCCAATACCATAAGTACCTGATAATATTCCTAAACATAAAAACATAAATAATACAGGAATACCTATTTTAGAAGAAAGTGAACTTAATACAATACTGATAAAAATTAAAATACAGCCTATAATAAATAAAATAAAAATTGATTTTAAATCCAATTGTTAGTTCTCCCATTACTGCATTTGATGTTTTAATTGGATTAAACAAAAAATAATATTTTACGAAGTTATTTTATAAGGAATACAAGAAGAATAGATATGCATTACATAAAATATATTCATTTAAATATTTATTAGTGTTTTATGGAATTAAACTGATATAAATGTATATATCAGTTTAATAAATATTAATAACATGTTCAAATATATTTATTTAAACACTTATTTAAATTATATAATATGTGTAATTAAATCAATAACTTTATGAGAATAACCTGTTTCATTATCATACCAAGCAATTAATTTAAAAAAATTATTATCAATAGTTATACTAGCTTTTTTGTCGAAAATAGTTGTGTAAATAGAACCATTAAAATCACTCGAAACAACATCATCTTCTGTATAACTGACAATGTTTTTCATACTATTGTGTGCATAAAATTTAATTTTTTCGTAAATATTTTGTAATGTAGTTTTTTTAATTGTTTGTATTGTTAAATCAACTACAGAAACATTAGCTACAGGAACTCTTAAAGATATACCAGTTAATTTGCCATTTAATTCAGGTATAATTAAACCAACTGCTTTAGCAGCACCAGTACTGGAAGGAATAATGTTTTGCAAAGCTCCTCGACCACCACGCCAATCTTTTTTGGAAGCACTATCCACAGTTTTTTGTGTAGATGTTACTGCATGGACAGTTGTCATTAATCCTTTTGCAATAATAAAATTATCATGAATAATTTTTGCGAGAGGAGCTAAACAGTTTGTTGTACATGAAGCATTAGAAACTATGTTTTCACCATTATATTTATGAAAATTTACTCCTTTTACAAACATTGGTATACTAGTATCTTTTGGTGGTGCTGTAATTATTACTTTTTTAGCTCCAGCATTAATATGTTGCGAAGCTAATTTTTGAGTTAAAAATATTCCACTAGATTCTACTACTACATCAATATTTAATTTATTCCATGGTAAATTATTAGGATTAGATTCAGCTAAAATATGTATTTTATGATCATTAACTATTAAATATTTATTTTTTACAATATTAATTGTACCATTAAAAGACCCGTGTGTTGAATCATACTTTAACATATATGCAATATAATTTATATCTAATAAATCATTAATGGCAATAATTTTAATATTAGAATATTGTTGTGTTGCTCTAAATAATACACGTCCAATTCTACCAAAACCATTAATAGCTATTCTAATATACATGTTATACTCCTAACAAATCATGTTGTATTTTAAATATCATATTAATATATCTGTATTGTACATACAGCATATATATTTTTCATATTCATGAAATTATTATTAAATAATAATTTATGTGATACCATTTGTTTTTCTAAATGATTTTGTATAAAAAAAGAGAAAATATTTTGCAAGAAAAAATGTGAATTTAATTGCATCATAAAACTGAAGATATCTATAGATGTATTATTATCGTATTCTAATTGTAGATTAATTTTTTTCAAATGTGTTAACTGAGCTATTTTACGCACAGCATCATCAAAATTACCTAAACTATCTACTAAACCATATTGTTTTGCTTCTATACCTAAAAACACCATTCCATTAGCTAATTTTTGTACACTATTTAATGATTTATGTCTATAATGAGATATTATCTCAATAAATTGTTTATAACCATCTTCTAAATTTAAATGTATAATTTGCTTTTGTATATCTGATAATGGTTGTGTTATCACACTATTTGATCTTTCAGAAATACTAACACCATCATTATATATACCAATAGTATTTACAGTTTTATGAAAATTATTGACAATACTGAAAATACCAATTGAACCAGTAAATGTCATCGGATCACTTATAATATAATCAGCAATAGTAGAAATTAAATATGCTCCTGATGCAGCCATAGAGTCCATTATAACTACAATTGGTTTATGTCGTTTTTTTAGAGTTTTTAATTCATCCAAAATTAATTGGGATGCCATTAAACTACCACCTGGACTATTAATTTTTAATATTACGCCTTTCAAATGTGGATCTAAATACACAGTATGTATTTGATATAAAATATTATTTATATTTTCATATAATAATGTATCATTAATATTAATCACTGCAATATTATTTTGTGTTTTATTAGGAATATATTTTTGATAAAAATAATCTGAAATATTAATATGATTGTATGTTGTATGTGTACTATCCCAACCAAATTTTTGGATCATTTTATTTTCAAAAGTAGTGTTAGTTAGTAGTTGATCGACTAAATTATGTTGTAAAGCATATAATGCTAAATTACCATGTACATTTTGTAAAGATGTAATATAATCTTGATCATTTAAAAAAATATTCTGTGTTGTAGTATGTCTATTATAAGCAATTTGTTGTATAAAATTTTTCCATAAATTATTCATTAATTTTGTAAAAAATATTTTATTTTTAATAGACATTTTGTGATTTATGAATGGTTCAACTGCAGATTTATATTCTCCTATTTTAAATACATGAGTTTCAATATTTAAATATTGTAAAAGTTTTTTATAATATAAATTATTAATACTAAATCCATGTAAATCTACATATCCATTAGGATTTAGAATAATTTGATTTGCAAAACTCGCTATATAATATTGTTCTTGAGTATAAGAATTGCTGACAACATATACTGGCTTACCTGATTTTTTAAAATCTTCTAATGATGTTCCTAAATAACGTAATGTGGGGATACTATTAACTGTTAAATCATTAGTTTTTAAAATAATACCAGAAATTTTTTTATCATTCTTAGCTTTAGCGATAGTTTTTACAATATGTAATATTGCATTAGAATCTTTATGTATAATAAATTTATTAAATAAATTAGAAATAAGGTTTTTATTATGGTGTAAAGTATCAGAAAAATCTTTATGAAAATCTATTTCCAAAACTTTTTTAGTATCATTATGATAATAATGATAATTTTTATACTTATTATATAAAATCAAACTAATACTAATTATTATAAAAAAAACTACTAAATTTATTATAATAATTCTAATATAATTAATTATATGCCATATAGAGCATAATAAATATTTTAATAGCTTCCATAAGCTAAACATTTTCCACCTAATTATGTTAATTAATAATTAAAAAATATTCAAATCAAGCCAAATTGGAGCATGATCTGAAGGCCTATTCATATTACGTATATCATAATCTATATCAGCATTAATATAATATTTTTTTAATTTTTTACTAATAAAAATAATATCAATTCTTAATCCAATATTATGGTTATAACCTTTATTTCTATAATCAAACCAAGAAAATTTATTATTGATTGTTGGATTCATTTCACGCCATATATCTAAAAAGCCCCAATTCAATAATTTTTGTACACACATTCTTTCTTCTGGTAAAAAAGAACATTTACCTTGTTGTAACCATTTTTTTTGATTGTTTATGTCGATACCAATATCCAGATTAGTTATACTTACATTTATATCACCTATTATTATAATAAAATCTGTAGTAATAAAATTATTATTAATATAATAATATAAGTTTTTAAAAAAATTTATTTTTTGAGTAAATTTAATAAAATTATTACGGTTATCTCCTTGTGGAAAATAACAATTTATAATTGTGATATCACCTATCGTAGTAGGTATTTCTATCATAATAAATCTTTTTTGTTCATTATTGTTTAAAACATCATTTTTTATTTTTAATGGTTTGTAACGACTTAATAATGCTACACCATAATTTTTTTTTTGACCATTTATATAAATATTATAACCTAATTCTAATAATTCTTTTTTTGGAAAAAGTAAATTATCTACTTTTGTTTCTTGTAAACCTATAATATCAGGATTATGTATTTTGATTATATATTTTAATTGATGCCAATGTGCTCTTATGCCATTAATATTAAATGAAAGAATTTTCATAACTATATTTTGATACATTATTTATTTTACATTAATTATATAAATAATTTTTAATAAAATAAAAAATATATTTTCATAAATTAAATTTATTGTAATGTTTATTTAAAAAAATGTAGCTTTTTTAAATTGTAAAATAATATTAGTTAATTTTTGGAACATTAATTGTAAATTGTTTTTATGTTTTATAATATCAATAATATAAGAACCTATAATAATTCCATGCATGCCATCTTGTATGGCATCTTTAATATGCTGTACATTACAAATACCAAAACCTTGTACAGGTAAAGATTTTTGATATTTTAATATTTTTTTACATAAAAATTTTGTACGTAATAAATTATTATTTTCATTATATCCCGTAATACCAGAACGTGATGTTACATAAATATAAGCACAAGTAAAATTGTGAATTTTATCCCAAAAACTATTATTAACATTATGTGGACAAATTAATACAGGTAAAATATTATATTTACAAGAATATTGATAATAAGTAGTATATTCTTCTATTGGTATATCTACTATCAAAATAGAATCAATGCCAACTAAATTAGATTGTTGATAAAAGTTATTAATACCATAAGAATATATAGTTTGTGCATACACTAAAATTCCAATGGGTATTTTAGTGTATTTTTTTCTAATATTTTGAATGATTTGTAAACATTGTGAAATATTAATTTTTAAGTTCAATACTCTTCTATAAGATTCTTGTATTGTTACACCATCAGCTATAGGATCTGAACAAGGTATGCCTAATTCCAATGCATTTACACCATTTAAAATAAGAATATCAATAATACTCATAAATATTGATATAGATGGATCCCCTATAGTAATAAAAGGTATTAATGCAATAGATTTTTGTTTATGTAAATGTTTAAACATAACGTCATAACGATTATTCATATAAAATTATATTATCCTTATAATATTATTAAATTATATATTTATTCATTATATTAATATCTTTATCCCCTCTACCAGATAAATTAACTATTATCAATTGTTTTTTATGTTTTTCATGTTTGATTATTTTTATAGCATATGCTAACGCATGTGAAGATTCTAATGCAGGAATAATACCTTCTTGTACACATAATAATTTAAAAGCTTGTATTGCTTCATCATCTGTAATAGCAACATATTGTACACGTTTAGAATCACATAAATATGCGTGTTCCGGACCAACTGCAGGAAAATCTAATCCTGCGGAAATAGAATATGAATTAGCTATTTGATTCTCTTTATTTTGTAAAACCTTTGTTTTCATGCCAAAATATATATTTGTTTTACCTGCTATAGTAGCTGCACCATGTTTAGTAGTATGTATTCCTAAACCTCCTGGTTCAACACCAATTAATTTAATATTTGGATAATTAATAAAATTAGAAAAAAAACCAATAGCATTAGAACCACCACCAACACATGCAATCATGATATCAGGTAATTTTTGCTCTAATAAAATAATATCTTTTTTAACTTCTTTACTAATAATACTTTGAAATTTATGTACTATCGTTGGATAAGGATGCGGACCAGCAGCTGTACCGATCATATAATGACTATATGTATAGTTACTAGACCAATAACGTATAGCTTCATTACATGCATCTTTTAATGTCCCATCATTATTTTGTACCGTAATAATAGTTGCACCCATTAATTTCATTTTAATAACATTATCATGTTGTCTTTTTACATCTTTATAACCCATAAAAATTTTACATTTTAAACCTAACAATGTTGCAACCATAGAGGCTGCAAGACCATGTTGGCCAGCACCAGTTTCTGCAATAATTTCTTTCTTACCCATTTTTTTTGCAAGTAAAGCTTGTCCTAATGCTTGATTTATTTTATGTGACCCACTATGTAATAAATCTTCTCTTTTAAGATAAAGAGTTGTGTTGGTGTTTTTGGTTAAATTTTGACATTTTGTTAATGGGCTAGGTCTACCAACATAATTATTTAGTAAGTTTTTAAATTGTTTATTAAATAATTTATCATTTTTTATATGAATAAAAGCTTGTTCTAATTCTAATAAAACAGGTACTAATAATTGTGGGACAAACATACCTCCAAATTTACCAAAATATCGTGTTAAAGTATTCATTTATTTCCCTTTTTATATTATATAATGAATATTATGTACAGTTACGTAATTGATAAAAAATATTGTTGATCTTTATAAGATCTTTTTTGCCAGGAGTTTTTTCTACTCCAGAATTAAAATCTAGTCCATAACATTTTAATTGTGCTGCTTGTACACAATTATATATATTTAATCCTCCAGCTAAAATAATATTAGTTTTATTAATATTTTTTAATAAATTCCAATTAAATGTTTTACCTGATCCAGGTAAATAATAATCATAAATAAATAAATCTATATGAGAAAATTTTTGTTGAGGTATTGTATTATTAATACTATATGTTTTCCAAATTTGGATATGTTTAGGAATCTTATTTTTTACATTATTAATAAAATTTTGATCTTCATTGCCATGTAATTGAATAGCAAATAATGGTATTTTTTGAATTACTTTTACAATATCTGTTATACTATTATTATAAAATACACCTATATATAATAGTGTAGTAATATTATTTGTAATATTTTTTGCATGATCTAAATTAATATATCTAATAGATTGTTTAGTAAAAATTAAACCGCCAAATATACTACCTGCTTTGCTTGAGATATATGCATCATAATTTTTTTTTAAACCACATATTTTATTATTACCAAATATAATTTTTTTAACGTTTAATAAAATATTTTTATTTGTTAATAAAGCAGTACCTATTAAATACCCATGAACAAGTTTATTTAATTTTTGTATTTGTGTATGTTGTTTAATACCAGACGCACTAATTAAAATAGTTTTATAATTTACATTAATATTATTTAATAAATTTATTGTATTATGAATATTAATAGTAAAATTTTTTAAATTTCTATTATTAATCATAATAATTTTAGCTTTTAAATTCATTGCACGTTCAAATTCTATTTTATTACTAACTTCTGTTATTACACTCATACTTAATTGATGAGCAATATTGCGTAATATTATATATTGTGTATCACTTAAAATAGCAAGTATAAGAAGTATAATATCTGCACCATAATATCTTGCAAAAAATATTTGATAAGGATCTAAAATAAAATCTTTACATAAAATAGGTTTGTTTGTTATTTGACTCATTAGTTTTAAATGTTTAAAACTACCTGAAAAAAATTTTTCATCTGTTACTACAGAAATAGCAGTAGCATATTTCTGATATGTTTGTGCTACATTTATAATATTTACGTTTTGAGATATAATTTTTTGTGTAGGTGAACGTTTTTTATATTCTAAAATAAATATTTTATTTAATAAATATGTATTTGTTTGAGTATAAAAATTAAATTTAGTTTTATGTACTTTAGTTTTTAAGACATTAATTGATAAATGTTTTTTTTGTTCTATAATCCATGAAATTTTATTTTTAATTATTAATTGTAAGATATCTATTGTAAACATAATGTATTATGCATATATCCTTGTTGTATTAGATTTTTAATATATTTAAATCCTAGACCTGAATAGATTGCATCTAAAGCTAGTTGTGTATTTTGAATTAAATTATTATAACCATTTAATTTTAATAAAAATGCAACATTAACTGCTACAGTATTAATATAACTTGTATTTTTACATGTACCTTGTAATAATTGTATTAATATTTTAGTATTATATTTTATTGAGTAACCTGATAAATCTTTAATATCAATATAATTATTAAAACCAAAATCTTTGGGTGTTAGTATATAATTAGTAATGTTTTGATTATATAATTCCATTACTATTGTATTATTATGTAATGATATTTCATCCATACCTTTACAATGCACTACTGCTGCTCTAGTATATTTTAAAATTTTTAAAACATGTATCATGGGTTCTAACATATTAACATGATAAACACCTATTAAAATGATTTTAGGATGATATGGATTAATTAATGGTCCTATAATATTAAAAATAGTACGTGTATTGAGTTCTTTCCTAATTAACATATAGTCATTAAAAAAACTATAATATTTTTGTGCAAATAAAAAACATAAATTATATTTTTTCAATAATAAAAATGATTTTTGACAAGATTGTTGTATTGGATATCCTAAAAACGATATGATATCTGCTGAACCAGATAAACTAGATACGTTTTTATTAATATGTTTTGCAACTTTAATACCACAGGAAGCTGCAATAAAAGCACTGCTTGTTGAAATATTTAAAGTGTTAGCATTATCACCTCCAGTGCCAGTAATATCTGATATGGTATATTCAGATATAGGAAATGTATCATTTACTTGAGATGTATTATTAATAGCATTAACTGCTCCTAATATTTCATATGTATTCACACCTTTTATTTTAAATGCAATTAATAAGGCAACTAACTGACTTTGTAATATTTTTTTTTGTTTTATTAAAGAAAATAAATAATAAGTTTCTTGTTGTGATAAATAATGCAAATTATATATTTTTTCTAAAAGTTTATGTATTGTAAACATATATATCTTCTTAATTTATAATAAATAATAATTACTAGCCCATATAATGGTTTGTTCTAATAAAATACTTCCTTCCGGAGTTAAAATAGATTCAGGATGAAATTGATAACCACATATTTTCTTTTTTTCATAACGAAAACTCATAATTATATTTTTATAACGAGAATTAATAGTAAACATCTGGGGCATATTTTTTACTATTAAAGAATGATATCTTGCAACATACATTGGATTTTTAATATTTTTAAACATATGTTTCATATCATGTGTAATTGGCGTAGCTTGTCCATGTAATATATTATTTAACGGCATAATAGTTCCATTATATAATTCTATTAGTGCTTGATATCCTAAACATATTCCAATAATAGGCATTTTACCTATTAAAATTTGTAATAAATATGGCATATATCCTGCATTTTTTGGTATTCCAGGTCCAGGAGATAATATAAGAATAGGATTATGTATTTGTTTTATTTTTTGTAATAATATATTTATATTAATATTATTTCTATATATTATGACTGTATGTCCTAAACATCTTAATTGATCTACTAGATTATAAGTAAAAGAATCAAAATTATCTAAAAGAAATATATTTGACATAATATCTATTATCCACACTTATAAAGTATAATTAATGGCATTTAATACTGCTTTAGCTTTATCAAAACTTTCTTGTATTTCTAATAATGGTTTTGAATTTAATACTATTCCAGCTCCTGCTTGTATAATAGCAATATTATTTTGTATATAAGCAGCACGTATAATAATACATGTATCTAGATCACCATTTGCTGTTAAATAACCTATAGCACCACCATAAGTACCTCTAGATTCTATTTCCATTTGTGCAATAAGTTTCATAGCACGTATTTTAGGAGCGCCAGTTAATGTACCCATATTCATACATGCTCTATAAGCATGAAGTGCATCTAATTCTTTTCGTAAAATACCTATAACTTTTGAAACTAAATGCATCACATATTTATAACGATCTACTCTCATTAAATCTGCTATATATCTACTGCCTGGAATACATATTTTAGCTAGATCATTCCGTGCTAAATCTACAAGCATTAAATGTTCTGATAATTCTTTTTGATCTGTACGCATTTCTAATTCAATACGATTATCTAAATCTAAATTTAATTTACCATTAATAATTCCTCTCGCTCTTGTACCGGCAATAGGATAGATTTCAACTTTTCTGGTTATCGCAGTAAATTTTAATGAACTCTCAGGAGAAGAACCAAATAATATAAAATCTTGATCTTGCATAAAAAACATATAAGGACTAGGATTTAGTTCTTTTAATATTGTATATGCTTTTAATGGTTGATGACATTTAATATAAAATTTTCTAGAAGGAACTACTTGAAAAATATCTCCTGATTCAATTTTTTTTTTCATATTCATGATAATTTTATAAAAAGTTAAATCATCATAATTACATGTATATTTTATAGGATTTAAGAATCGTGTTTTTTTTTTAGTAAAATTATTATGTATAACAGAAATATGTTTATGTAATTTTAAAATTCTATTATATAATCTATCATATTCCGTTTTATTAGGTATGTATATAACGCTTTGCAAGTAAGTAGTTTGTTTTTTATGATTTACAATTAATAATGTTTCTGCTAAATAAAAACAATAATCTGGACATACTTGTTTAGTAATCTTAGGCAAATACTCAAAATTATATATTAAGTCATAAGAAAAAAAACCACCTAAAAACATTGCATATTGATTTTTATAAGGATTATGTACTAACTGCAAAATTAATCTTAAAATATCTAAAACAGATTGTTCTTGTAAACGTTCATCTTCATCTAAAAATTTATTATTTTTAGGAACTTCTAATATTCTATGATTAATAGTTTTAAAATTAATAATATTTTTCGGTAATATTTTATCTAATAATAATAGTAATGCATTACCATTATGTGTAAAAGAATCGATATATACAACATTTTTATAGGCATATATTTTTATACTACTATCAATAATTAATAAACTTTTTAAATTATTTTTATAAATTATATCTGCTGATTCTAATAATAATGTGTTATTTTTATGACAACAAATTTTATTAAAAATAGTTGTGAGATTTTTATTATATATAACGTTTTTTTGTATGAGTTGTAATATAGGTTTATTTATTATCATATTTATATTATTTAAATAATAATGCAATATAAATCTTTATTCAGCATTATTATTTAGTTATTTAACATATATATGTATAATAACGAATAATTATACTAATTAGCAAATTTTTTTTATATATTAAATAAAAAATGTATTATATCACCATCATTAATAATATATTTTTTACCTTCTATTTTTATTTTCCCAAATTTTTTCATAATATTAATACATTTATAAGTAACATAATCTTTATACGATATAACATTAGCTCTAATAAAACCACGTTGTATATCACTATGAATTTTTTTTGCTGCATTCACAGCAATAGTACCTTTACTAATACTCCATGATCTAACTTCTTTAGTACTAACAGTATAAAAATTATGTAAATTTAATAAATTAAAACTAGATTGAATAATTTGATTTAAATAATGATTTTGTATTGTAGTATCTTGTGTATTTTGAGATTTTAATTTAGCACATATTGGCACCGTTAAAAATTTTGTAGCAATATGATTAATTTTAATATCAGTATTTTTTTTATTTAAATGTTTAAAATCCATATTTACTACAATCATTATTGGTTTAATACTTAATATTTGATAAGTATTCAAAATATTTTTTTCTTCAAAACTAAAATTAATATTATTTAATAAAATTTTTTTTTTCAGATACTTTAAACAAATATGTAATAAATTGAGTTCTTTATGTCTAACAAATTTTTTATTTTTTAAAAATTGTATTATTAATTTTTCACATAATGTTATATCAAATTGTATTAATTCATTATGAATAATATCAATATCTTTAATAGGATCTTGAGAAGATAAATCATATATATTTGTATCATAAAAATATTTTACAACATGTATAATAGCATTAACTGTTGCAATATGTCTTAAAAATTTATTACCTAAACCAATCCCTAAATGTGCACCTTGTATCAATCCAGCAATATCAACAAAAGTAATAGTAGTATATATATTTTTTTTTGTATTAACTAACTTAGATAAAGTTAATAATCTAGAATCAGGTACTTTAACAATACTTATATTAGGTTTTATAGTACAAAAAGGATAATTTAATGCATCTACATTAGAATTAGTTAATAAATTAAATAAAGTAGATTTACCAACATTTGGTAAACCAATAATACCGCATTTTAAACTCATAATGTTATCCGTGTTTTACTGTGTAAAAAATTTATTGCTGTACAAAAATTATTTGTTTTAATTAAAATTTTTAATGCACAAATACTTTTATTTATAGCGTAAAAAATTTTTTTTTGCTCTTTTATATTTGGTTTGTTTAATACAAAAATATTAGTTTGTAATTTATCATTAGGTTTACCTATGCCAATTCGGAGTCGATGAAATTGTTGACTTTTTAAACAGCATATGATATTTTTTAAGCCGTTATGTCCACCACTACTCCCGCCATATTTAAATTTTGCTATACCAGGATAAAAATCTAATTCATCATGAATGATTAAAATATTATTTAAATTAATTTTATAAAATTTTAATATTAATGATATAGCTTGTCCGGAATTATTTATAAAACCATCTGGTATAAATAATATTACGTTTTTATTATATAAAAATAGATTACCTATATATCCTAACAAAGATCTATTTTTTGTAAATTTAATCTTAAATTTTTTTGATATTTCTAAAAGACAACAAGAACCTATATTATGTCTTGTATTAATATATTTTTTACCATAATTTCCTAAACCTATTATTATTTTTAACAATTTAATAATCCTTTATTAATAATTATTTAAACATTATAGAAAGTGATTCTTCATTATTTAAACGACGAATAGCTTCCGATAATATTAATGATAGAGTTAATATTCTAATATTACATAATGTCTTCATATTTTGTTGTAAAGGTATACTATCACATACTATGATTTCATCTATCACTGAATTACTAATATTTTTCTCAGCATTACCAGAAAAAATAGGATGTGTAACATATGCAAACACTTTTTTTGCACGATGTTGTTTTAGTATCTTAGCTGCTTGACATAGTGTTCCTGCTGTATCAATTATATCATCTATTAAAATACAGTCACGATTATTTACATTACCAATAATATGCATAACTTCTGATGTATTATATTGCAATCGTCTTTTATCTATTATTACAATATCAGCACTATTAAATAGTTTGTCAGCTAATATACGCGCACGAACTACTCCACCAATATCAGGAGATACAATTATAGGTTGTTGTAATTTTTTTTTATATAAATCTTGTAAAAAAATAGTGTAACTTAATACATTATTAATGGGAATATTAAAAAAACCTTGAATTTGTTCAGCATGTAAGTCTACCGTTAAGATTCTATCTACACCTACATTAGACAAAAAATCTGCTATAACTTTAGCAGTAATTGGTACTCTAGCAAAAGATATTCTTCTATCCTGTCTAGCATAACCAAAATAAGGTATTACTGCTGTAATTCTTGCAGCTGATGCACGTTTAAAAGCATCAATCATAATAATTAATTCCATTAAGTTATCATTACTAGGACTACATGTAGATTGTATAATATAGATATCATCACCACGTACATTTTCATTAATTTGTACTAATGTTTCACCATCACTAAATTTCCCAACATATATCTTTCCTAATGGCAAAGATAAATTTTTTGCAATTTGTTTTGCTAATTCTGGAATTGCATTTCCAGTAAATAATTTCATATTAAACATTATGATACCTTAAGTATTTTACATATAATTATATTTTATATAATATACAAAACATTTTTTTAAAATACATATTTTATTAAGAATTAAATAATTTACATCATTAAAATTTATATTATATTAGAATAAAATTTGATAAAAAGTATTATGTATGAAGCAATATATTATAGATAAATTAAATTGTTTATTTAAGACCTATAAAAATCTTGAAAAACAATTTTTAAATAATAAAACTTATGATCAAAACTATAAAAATCTTACTACTAAGTATAATAAATTATCATTTTTAATGAAACTCTTTATGCAATGGAAACAAGTACAAAAAGATGTAAAAAATAATCAAAACTTATTACAAGATAAAGAACTACATTCTTTAGCATTAGAAGATAATTATCGTTTGCAATTATTAAAAAATAATATAGAAAAGCAAATTAAAATATTTTTATTACCTAAAAATAACAAAGAACAACGAAATTGTTTTGTAGAAATTAGATCTGGTTCTGGAGGCAAAGAAGCAGCAATTTTTGTTAGTGATATATCTAGAATGTATATGAGATATGCGGAATCTAAAAAATGGGAAATTGATATTATACATATTCATTATGGCGAACATGGTGGTTATAAAGAAATTATTCTAAAAATAATTGGTTATAATGCATATGGGACATTAAGATTTGAATCTGGAGGTCATAGAGTACAAAGAATACCAGAAACAGAATCTCAAGGTAGAATACATACTTCTACATGTATTATTGCAGTTTTGCCAGAGCTTTTAAAAAAAGAAATGCCAATAATTAATATACAAGATCTAAAAATTGACACATTTAGGTCTTCAGGTGCTGGAGGGCAACATGTTAATACTACAGATTCAGCAATACGTATTACACATTTACCAACTGGAATTGTTGTTGCATGTCAAGATGAAAGATCACAACATAAAAATAAATCAAAAGCATTAGCAGTATTAGCATCAAGAATTGCAACCATGGAACAAACGAAAAGGAATAAAAATACCGCATTAAAAAAGAAAACATTATTGGGATCAGGAGATCGTTCTGATAGAATTAGAACATATAATTATATCCAAAAAAGAGTAACTGATCATCGTATTAATTTAACAATATATAGATTAGAAGAAATTATGAATGGAAAATTAGACATGTTAATTAATCCTATAAAAAAAACAATATTATAATTATTTACTTTTATTGGAGTAATAACATTATGATGATTAAAACGTGGTTAGAATATGCTACTAATACTTTAGTAAAGTATAATATCGATAATCCGCAACTAGAAGCCGTGATAATATTATCTTCGATCTTTAAAAAACCAAAATATTGGATTTATGCATTCAATGAATATATACTTAATAAATTTTATTTAAATAAAATTAATCAATGTTTAAACAGAAGGATAAAAAAAGAACCTTTAGCTTACATAGTAGGTTTTTGTGAATTTTGGTCTTTAAATATATATGTTACCCCAGATGTGTTAATACCTAGAAAAGAAACAGAGTTAATTGTAGAGGTTAGTATTAATAAAATTTATCATAATAATATTAATAAAATTTTGGAATTAGGTACTGGAAGTGGTGCTATATCATTTGCTATTGCCTCGAGTAATAAATTTGTTAATATCATGGCTACTGATATTTCGGAAAAAGCTATTCAACTTGCTCAGTATAATTTAAAACAATTAAATTTCACAAATATTATTTTGTCACAAAGTAATTGGTTTAATAAAATTGCTCATCAAACTTTTGATATTATAATTAGTAATCCACCTTACATTAGTAAACAAGAATATAAATATCATGAAGAATATTTAAAATTTGAACCTAAAATAGCTTTAATCGCAAAAAATAATGGTTTAAATAATTTTAAACATATAATTTCACACTCATATAATTATCTAAATAATTTTGGTTGGCTAATATTAGAACATGCACCATATCAAGCAACATATATTATGCATTTATTCAAAAAAAAATTTTATAATATTCAAACATATATGGATTTAAATAATAAATTGAGAGTAATGTGTGCACAAAAAATTTTACATAAAAACAATAATTTTATATAAATAAATAAAAAATTTATTGTTATATTATTAATATAAATATATTATAAAATCTTGTTTGTAGAAGATATATTTTAATATAAAATTGTATTAGAACCAATTACTGTGACATATAATATATTCATGAATATGATAAAAAATATACACCAAAATAATAATATAAAACAATCTAAAAAAGATTCTCAAAAAAATAATACATCATCATTATTAATGAGAGATCATAGACAATTAGGCAAACAATTAAATTTATATCATTTTCAGGATGAAGCTCCTGGAATGGTATTTTGGCATCATAATGGTTATATTATTTTTCAAGAATTAGAAACATTTTTAAGAAAAAAATTACAACAATATAATTATCAAGAAGTTAGAACGCCTATTATAACAGATAGTATTATTTGGGAAAACACTGGTCATTGGGAAATTTATAAAAAAGCTATGTTTATAACTTCATCAGAAAATAGAAAATATTGTATTAAGCCCATGAATTGTCCAGGGCATATACAAATTTTTAAACATAAATTAATGTCTTATAAAAATTTACCAGTTAGAATAGCAGAATTTGGGATATGTCATAGAAATGAGCCTTCTGGTTCTTTACATGGATTAATGAGATTACGTAGTTTTACACAAGATGATGCACATATTTTTTGCACTAAAGAACATATTACTCAAGAAATTACTAATTGTATACATATGATGTATGAAATATATAATATATTTGGTTTCAAAAAAATACGAGTAAAATTATCTACTAGACCAGACAAACGCATTGGAAATGATAACATTTGGAATTATACAGAAAGTCATTTATCAGAAATACTGCATCAACTTAATATTATTTTTGAATACCAAAATGGTGAAGGTGCATTTTATGGTCCAAAAATAGAATTTTCTTTTTTTGATTGTTCGAATAGAGAATGGCAATGCGGTACTATACAATTAGATTGCTCATTATCAAAAAAATTAAATTTATTTTATATAGATCATAATAATAGACATCAATATCCTATTATTATTCATCGTGCTATATTAGGTTCTTTAGAACGTTTTATTGGAATTATTTTAGAAGAATTTCATGGTTATTTACCTTTATGGATAGTACCATTACAAGTTATAATTTTGAATATTAATTCCAAACATAATAACTATATCATGAATATAGTAAATATTTTTATGCAGCATAATATAAGAATTAAAGCAGATCTAAGTAATAATAAAATTTCTTTTAAAATTAGACAGTATACTATGTTACATATACCATATATTTTCATTTGCGGTGATCAAGAAATTCAAAATAATACAATAACTATTAGAAATTGTTTAGGAGAAAACTTGGGATTTATGAAAATACATGATATTATTAATAAAATAAAAGAAGAAATACAAAATTATAAAATAACACAATATATTATTTAGGAGAATAAAGTATTAAAATTGTTAAAAAAAAAACATCATTAACACATCCTAATAAAATAAATGAAGAAATTATTGGTGATAAAGTTAGATTAATAGGAATTAATGGTGAACAAATAGGTATAATAAAATTTGAACATGCACTAATAAAAGCTAAAAGTGTTGGGTTTGATTTAGTTGAAATTAATGCTGGCGCTGTTCCTCCTGTATGTCGCATAATGAATTATGGGAAATTTTTGTATATTAAAAATAAAACTTTTAAAGAACAAAAAAGAAAACAAAAAATTATACATTTAAAAGAAATAAAATTTAGACCAGGAACTGATATAGGAGATTATAATGTTAAATTACGTCATGCAAAACGTTTTTTAAAACAAGGAGATAAAATTAAAGTTACTCTCAGATTTAGAGGTAGAGAGATGATGCATGTCCAAATTGGTTTAACTATATTATATCGTGTAAAAAATGATTTACAAAACTTAGCTATGGTAGAGACATTCCCTACTAAGATAGAAAACAGACAAATGATCATGATATTAATTCCTAAAAAAAAATAAAGTACGTATCTCGAATAATATAATAAATTGTTTAATTTTCCATAAAAAGATAGGATCATATTTCACATGCTAAAAATGAAGACTGTACGTAGTGTTGTAAAAAGATTTAAAAAAACTGGTAATGGTTATTACAAACATAAACAGGCTAATTTACGACATTTATTAACTAAAAAGACTTCTAAAAATAAACGTTCATTACGACACAAAAAAATTGTTTATAAAGGAGATACTAATTCTATAAAATTATGTTTACCTTATTTATAAATTTTAAAATAGTATAATACTAGGAGAGCATATTATTATGGTTAGAATTAAAAGAGGTGTTATTGCACATGCAAAACATAAAAAAATTCTAAAACAAGCTAAAGGGTATTATAGTGCACGTTCACGTACATATAGATCTGCTTACCAAGCTGTTATAAAAGCGGGACAATATTCTTATAGAGATCGTCGTCAGCGTAAAAGAATGTTTAGAAGATTATGGATTACTCAAATTAATGCCGCTTTAAAACAAAATAATATAAAATATAGTAATTTTATTAATATTTTAAAAAAAACAAATATCCAACTTAATAGGAAAATATTAGCAGAAATTGCTGTAAATAAAGTTCATTTTACAAACTTAGTGACTACAATAACACAAAAGATTTCTTGATGATATATGTTAAAAACATGATACATATACAAATTTTATGTCAAAATATTATTTTTGATTAAATGTAAGATATAAAAAATTATTTCTAATATGATGTTAACAAACATAATAATAATGCTACAAAAGGATATTAATCTTATAACTAATATCCATGATTTAAATTTATTGAAAAAAAAATATTTAGGTAAAGATAGTTATCTTGTAAAACAAATTAATATTTTAAAAAAACAACAAGACCATACTAAAATTATTCCTTTATATCATTATAAAAAAAAAATTTTTCAAATAATATTAGATTATAAACAAAAAATAGATAATAAAAATATTAATAATAGTATATCTCATGAAACAATTGATATTACTTTACCAGGAAGCCCAAATAATATTGGTGCAATCCATCCTATTAATTACATTATTAATCAAACCAAAAAATTTTTTCAAAAATTAGATTTTCAAGAAATACAAGGTCCGGAAATTGAAAATTGTTATTACAATTTTGATGCATTGAATATTTCTCAAGATCATTCTATACGTACTAAACAAGATACTTTTTGGATTAATAAAGATATTTTGTTAAGAACACAAACTTCTAATATGCAAATTAGAATTATGAAAATTATTAAACCACCTATTCGCATATTAACTTATGGTAAAGTATATCGTAATGATTATGATAATAAACATACACCCATGTTTCATCAAATGGAAGGGTTAGTTGTAGATAAACAAATTAGTTTAACTGATTTAAAAAATATATTATTAGATTTTATAAACTATTTGTTCCCTAAAAAATATAAAATACGTTGTAGACCTTCTTATTTTCCTTTTACAGAACCTTCTTTAGAAATTGATATTATGGCACAAAATACAAATGTATGGATAGAGATATTAGGTGCAGGATTAATACATCCAAATGTCTTAAAAAATGTTAATATTGATTCTTGTAAGTATTCTGGATATGCTTTTGGCATTGGAATAGAAAGACTAACTATGTTATATTTTAACATAACAGATATACGTTTATTATTTGAAAATGATATACGATTTTTGCAACAATTTAAATATAATAAAGTAATTAGTTAAAATGATAAAATTTCAAATATCTTGGTTACAAGAGTGGATTATGTTTAATAGTATGGAATATGTAATTAAACAATTAACTATGCTGGGTTTTGAAGTAGAACATATAGAATATACTAATATTATTACCAATAATAATATATTAAATAAAATTTATATAGGTCAAATTAATAATTTTACATTATGTGAACAAAAGACTAATCTTTATAAATTAAATATTAATATTAGACAAAATTCTCATATAACAATATTATCTAATGATTTTATAAATTATAAAAAAAACATGTATGTAATTATTGCGACTAAACAATCTATTTTATATAAAACGTTATCTACATTACCACAATATAGTTTTTTACAATATTCAGATGGTCTTCTTTGCGCTAAAAAACATCTATGGAAATACAATTCTACATATCCAAAAAAAAAATATGATATTATACTACCAAAAAAAGAATATATTTTTAAAAAAGAGTATTTACATCAGTTTATTAAATTACATAGTAGTACTATATATGTTACTATACCATATAATCGTTATGATTGTAATAATATTATGGGTTTAGCACGCGAATTATCATCCTGCTCACAAAATATTTTTTTAAGAAAAAAAAAACATTTTATTAATAAAAAAAATAATTTAAATATACATACACTATCACCAATAAGTGTTATGAAACCATATAATTCAAAAATTACTAAATATCTACATCAATATAATTATTGTATAATAAATCATGTAAATTTATATAAACACATACCTACTTGGATGGAAGAAAGATTACGTATTGCAGAAATACCTATATCTATAAATTATCCTTTAATAAATATTAGTAATTATCTTTTATTAGAATTAGGTTATCCTGTTAGTTTTTATGATGCAGATCATATTATAGGTGAGATAAATATTACTTCTAATTTAGAAGAACAAACAATTATGTCCAGTAATAATAATCAAGAGATAAACATTCCAAAAAATTTAATTACAATGAATGATAAAAAAAAAATTTTATCTGTAGCTGGTTTATGCCAAAATATTAATATTTTACCAAAACAAAATACAAAAAATATTTTTATTGAAAATATTTTTTTAACACAAACATATATGAAAACATTAGTAAAAAATGATATGTTGCATGAGCATATTATAACTCCATATATCAAAGGTTTAGACCCAAATATACAAAAAAAAGTTTTTATACGTACGATTGAATTAGTTAAAAATATTTATGGTGGTAATAATAATTTACTTAATTTTATTAAGTTAAATAAAAAAAATGTTTCTAAGAAAACTATTAAAGTATATTTTCATAGAATAAATACTTTATTAGGATTTAACTTATCAAAAAATATAATTTTAAATATTATTACAAAATTATATTCTAAAATATTAGAATTTAATGATGATTTTTTTAAGGTAGAAATACCAAGTTGGCGTTATGATATTACAAATTTTGAAGATATAGTAGAAGATATTATTAGAATTTATGGTTATGATAAAATACCTATTAAAACAGATAATATATACACAGGATATCATATACAAAATAATAAAATGACTCATTTAAAGTACTTATATAATAACATTAATATTAATCAAATAAAATCTATACTTGTATATAAAGGATATTATGAAGTAATTAATTACAGTTTAGTAAACATAAAAACACAGTCAAAATTTTTTCCTAATATTAAAAATATTAAAATATGTAATCCAATATCACAAGATATGTCTGTCATGCGTAATTCATTATTTTATGGTCTAATTAAAAATATTATGTTTAATCAACATAGGCAACAAACTAGCTTACGTTTTTTTGAATATGGACTTTGTTTTGACTTACAAAATAATATTAATTTACAAAATATTTCTCAAAAATATTATTTAAGTGGTATTATTAATGGTAATTATTACAATGAACATTGGAAAATTAATAATCGTAAAATGGATTTTTATGATTTAAAAGGTGATATAGAATGTATTTTACAATGTGATAATATCAATAATATTATACATTATAAAAAAACCGATACAATTAGTATATTACATCCACAACAAAGTGCATTGATTTACCTGAATAATATTTGTATAGGATATATTGGTGTTATTCATCCTAAAATTAGTATAAATTTACAAATAAAAAATCAAACTATATTTTTTGAATTATTTTGCCATAAAATTAATATTATATATAAACATAATGTTCATTATATTTCTAAATTTCCTATGCATCAACGAGAAATATCTTTTTTAATTAAAAAAGATATTATTTATGATGATATTATTGGCATATTAAAAAAAATAAATATAAAAGAAGTTGTTAATATTAATATATTTGATGTATACGAAGGGAAAAATATTCCTATAAATTATAAAAATATTACTTTAAGTATTAAAATACAAAGTAAAATATGTACGTTACAAGAAGAGGAAATAAATTATATTCTACAAAAATATATACAATCTTTAAAAGATAAATATCAAATAATATTACGTGATCATTAATATAATTACTCTAAAAAGGATACTCTAAATATGTTTAGCGGCATTATACAATATTTAGGGATAGTTTATCATATAAAACAAACACAAAATATAACTACAATTTTTATTAAAGTTTCTAAACACTTTATTTTAAATCTACACATAGGGGATTCTGTATCTAATAATGGATGTTGTTTAACTGTAACTCATATATATCATAATGATATAATCAGTTTTGATATTGTTAAACATACATTAAAAATGACTACTTTTAAAACAATTCAATTAGGTGATTTAATAAATTTAGAGAAATCTTTAACAATAAATACATATATTGGTAGTCATATTGTTTTAGGACATATCACAGATACAGCATATATTGTATGTATTACAAAACATGATGCATATACATCTATATGGATACAACTTAACAACATCAAACACATGAAATATATTATTACAAAAGGATCTATTTGTATAGATGGAGTAGGTTTAACTATTGACCAAGTATCAAAAAATAAATTTAGTGTGAATATTATTCCACAAACTTTAGCAAAAACCACACTATATTTAAAACAAATTAATAATAGTGTAAATATTGAAATAGATATTTTTATTAAAACAATAGTACACATAACAGAAAAATTTTTAAAAAAAATATATTTATAAATTTTTTAAAAATATATAGGATATATGAAACATGTTAAATAATAACCAAATTGACATTTTACATCAATTAAAATCTCGTGAAATATTATATCAGATTACTGATATGAGTAACTTACATAAATTATTGTCTAATAATAAAATTAATTTATATTGTGGTTTTGATTTAACAGCAGATAGTTTACATATAGGACACTTAATTACTATTATTACTTTAAAATATTTTCAAAAATTAGGTCATAATATTATTATATTACTAGGTGGTGCAACTAGTTTAATTGGAGATCCTAGTTTTAAACATAAACAAAGATCCATAATTAATATGGATATAATTAATAAATGGTATACTAACATTAGTATACAATTACAATATTTTTTTCAAGAAACTAATATTACTATAGTGAATAATTTTGACTGGTTTAATAGTATGAATGTTTTATTTTTTTTAAAAAATATTGGTCAAAATTTTTATGTTAATCAAATGATTAATAAAGATGCTATTAAAAATAGATTTATCAAAAATAAAGAACATAATCATATTTCTTATACAGAATTTTCATATAATTTATTACAAGCATATGATTTTGCATTTTTATATAAAAATAATAATGTTATGTTACAAATTGGAGGTTCTGATCAGTGGGGCAATATTGTTTCTGGAATTGAATTAATAAAAAAATTATATCAATATAAAGTATATGGTTTAACTACGCATTTAATTACTAAAAAAAATGGTGTTAAATTTGGTAAAACAGAAAACCAAACAATATGGTTAGATAAAAATAAGACTACTCCATATTTATTTTTCCAATATTGGTTAAATATTAGTGATAGTATAGTTTTTAAATTATTAAAAATGTTTACTAAAATTGATAGTAGAATAATTAACGAAATGAAACATAAAAAAACATATTATAATAAGCAAAAAAGTGCACAATACATATTAGCTGAATATATGACTAATTTAGTTCATGGAAAAACAGAATTATTAATTGTTCAAAAAATTACTTACTTATTATTTGTAAAACAATTTAGTCGTTTAATAGAAAATGATTTTTATTTTTTATTAAAAAATAATATTAATAATATTTTTTTAAATCAAAAAAAATATTCTTTACAAGATATTTTAGTATGTAGTCATTTAGCCCCATCTAAAAAACAAGCTAAAAATATGATACAAGCACATGCTATACATATTAATGATCAAATAATTACTGATATTAATTTTATTTGTAATATTCAATGTAGCAAATTTAATCATTTTTCTTTGCTAAGAAAAGGTAAAAAAAATTTTGTACTAATTTTTTGGCAATAAATTCTAAAACACTTATATGCGTTCTAGAGGATTCGAACCTCTGACCATCACTATGTCATAGTGATACTCTAAACCACTGAGTTAAGAACGCAAATCCATGTTTAATCATACAATAAAACGTATATATAAATCAATTTTTTTGTATTTTAATTATACGATATACCATTGATGATGATGATATAGTTAAAGCAATAATAAAACCCATCCAAAAACCTGCAGGACCCATAGCATTGAAAATATAATTTGTTTTAGCAAATATAAAACCTATAGGCAAACCAATTAACCAATAAGATATAAAAGTTATATAAAATATAGATATAGTATCTTTATATCCTTTTAAAATACCAGAACTTATAACTTGTATAGCATCAGGAATTTGATATAAAGCAGCTAAAAAAATAAGTTTTGACGCTAAATAAATAATATTTTCGTTGTTATTATATAAAGATACTATGTTTTTTCTAAAAAGTATAGTAAAAATAGAATTTAAAAAACCAATAATAATACCAATAAATATTACAATCCAACTAATTTTATATGCTAATAATTTTTGATTAGAACCTAAAAAATATCCAATTCTCATTGTTACAACTTTACTTAAGGAAAAAGCCATTATATATATAAAAGAACTAAAATTTAGGGCAATTTGATGACTAATAATATTTTCTATACCCATGGGGTAAATCAATAAAGATACTATAGTAAATAATGTTACTTCAAAAAAAATTGAAAATCCAATAGGTAAACCTAATACTAATATATTTTTTATAATTTTATAATTAGGTTTTATACATATATGTGTGATATGAATATTTTTAAAATATTGTGAATATGAAATCCAAAGAAAAACCATAATACACATTATCCAATTAATTACTACCATTGATAATCCACATCCTAACCCTCCAGCTTTAGGGAAATAATGACATCCATATATAAAAATATAATTCAATGGTATATAAAATAATATACTGATAAAACTAATTATCATAATAGGTATGGTATATAATAATCCTTCAGATAAACAACGTAAAACTTGTAATAATAAGTATGCTGGAGTAGACCATACAATAATTTTTAAAAAAAGAGATACTTTGCTAGCTAATAAAGCATTTATATGTGGTAAATATGGTATAAATATACTGATTATATATATAATTAATATAACAATTATTGATAATAATATAGATAATAAGTATGCTTGCTGTATATGTTTTTTAATACATATATATTTACTAGATCCATATAATTGTGAAATAATTGGTATTAATGATAGTATAATACCATGAAAAAATAATATTATAGGTGACCATATTGATGTGCTAATAGCTATTGCTGCAACATCTATATTACTAAAATAACCTAACATAACATTATTAATAAAACTGATAGATATTTGTATCACTTGTGCAAATATTATAGGTATTGCTAAAATAAATATTTTTTTGATTTCTAAAATAGTTTTTGTATGCATAAATTAATTTTATAGTATATGATAATGATATTATATAATATATAATATATATATTATTAATATTAATGAATATTAAATATTAAATTTTTTTATTATATTAAATTTTTATTAGATAAGAGAATCAGATATGAATATTTTAGCACAAATTAAACAACAAATTATAGATAATCCAATCATTTTATATATGAAAGGTACTATAACACATCCTCAGTGTGGTTATTCAGATAAAACTGCAAAAATAATATTAACATACAATGTAAAATGTACATATATTAATATTTTAGATGATGATAATCTTAGAAAATTTTTACCTAAATATGCTAATTGGCCTACTTTCCCACAATTATGGGTTAATAATACATTAATTGGCGGATATGATATTATATTTCATTTACATATTAATAATAAATTATTAGATATTTTAAATAAAAATGTGCATGATATTTAATTTTTAAAATGAATTATCTTTGTCGGCGGCCAACAACCTAATTGTTGCCATATATTGATGTATCTACAAAATAATTTTGCTGTACGATTAGCATCATATAAAGCAGAATGTGCTTGTTGATTATCAAATGAGATACCCATAATTTTACATGCTCTAGCTAAAACAGTTTGTCCTAAAATAAACCCGCTTAAAGTAGCTGTATCAAACATAACAAAATTATGGAATGGATTAATATGTTGCATGTCAATACGTTTTATTGATTCTAAAAGAAAACTATGGTCAAAACTAACATTATGTGCTACTAAAATAGCTTTTTTGCATTTATTTTTTTTAATATATTTCCATATTTTATGAAAAATTATTTTTAATGCTTCTCTTTCAGAAATTGCACCACGTAAAGCAGAATATATATTTATTTTATTAAATAATAAAGCTTCTTGAGAAATATGTGCACCTTTAAAAGGAGTAATATGAAAATGAAGAGTCTTATGTAATGATAATAAACCATCATTCATTTGTAATGTTACTAAACTAATTTCTAAAATAGCATTTATCTGAGAATTAAATCCTGAAGTTTCTATATCTATTACTACAGGACATAAACCTTGAAAACGATTAGATAAATAATTGGAAAACATTTTATTCATATATTATTTTTAAATTTAAATTATATTTTACCATAATATTTTACATTATTATATTTAATGAGTAAAATTATACTTTATAAAAAACATTTTATTATTTAAAGATGTATTATAATGATAAAATAATTATATATCATATAAGGTGTAACTAAATGTCTACAGAAATCATAAAATTTAAACAAGATAATTTTATATTTTATGTAATTTATTTATATCATGTACAACCTAAAAATATATATCAAGCAGTTAAAAATAAAATAAAGACTTCTATTGATTTATTTACAAAAATTCCTGTAATAATTAATATTTCTTTGGTTACATTACAAGAAAAAGATTGGCCAAAAATTTATGAAGCCATTTTGAAAACAGGAATTAATATTATTGGAGTTAGTGGATGTCATGATATTAATATAATAAAAATCATTAGTCGTACTGGTATTCCTATCATATATCAATATAATAATATTATCTCCAATACTAATTATATAAAACCAAAAAAACAATTAATTAAAACACAAAATTCTCAAACATTAGAATCATTAATACAAATAATTAAATATAAAAAAAAAACAAGTAATATTAATTTTACAAATAGCAAAATTATTGATTATCATATAAGATCTGGACAACAAATTTATGCTCGTAACTGTGATTTAATTATTATTAATCATGTTAGTCATGGTGCAGAACTTATATCGGATGGTAACATACATATTTATGGATATATGCGTGGTAAAGCATTATCTGGTGCTAATGGTAATCAGAATTGTCAAATTTTTTGTAGTAAATTATTTGCAGAACTATTATCTATAGCAGGAGAGTTTTTAATAAAAGATAATATTACAAATGAATTTCTAGGACAAGCTACAAGAATTTTTTTAAAAAATAAGAAAGTAACTATACAATTATTAAATATAAAAAAAAATATATAATTTTATGTTATAAAGGAAACATATATTATGCGCATAATTGTAGTAACATCTGGTAAAGGTGGCGTAGGCAAAACTACTTCTAGTGCTGCGATAGCAACTGGTTTAGCACAACATGGTAAAAAGACAGTTGTTATAGATTTTGATATAGGATTACGTAATCTTGATCTTATTATGGGTTGTGAAAGAAAAGTAATATATGATTTTATTAATGTTTTGCAAGGTGAAATAACACTACATCAAGCTTTAATTAAAGATAAAAATATTAGTAATCTATATATTTTACCTGCTTCACAAACAAGAAATAAGGATGCTTTAACTTATCAAGGAGTGGAAAATATTTTTAAAATTTTGAATATTATGAATTTTGATTTTATAATATGCGATTCTCCTGCTGGAATAGAAAGTGGTGCATTAATTGCATTATATTTTGCAGATGAAGCTATTATTACAACTAATCCAGAAATTTCTTCTATTAGAGATTCTGATAGAATATTAGGTATCTTATCTTCTAAATCAAAACGAGCAAAATATGGTGAAGAACCTATTACAGAATATTTATTGTTAACACGCTATAATCCTGAAAGAGTATATTATGGTGATATGTTAAGTTTAGATGATATTATTGATATTTTAGGTATTAAAATTATTGGGGTAATACCAGAAGATCCGTTAGTATTAAGAGCTTCTAATCATGGTAAAAGTATTATTTTACATAACACATCTGAAGCAGCACAAGCATATAATGACACTGTTAAGCGTTTATTAGGTGAAAAGGTTTCTTTAAGATTTATTAACTATAAAAGAAAGAGTTTTTTTAAACGTTTTTTTTGGAGTTAAAAATGTATTTTATAAATTTTTTTTTATCAAGAAAAAAAACAGCTGCAAATATTGCTAAACAAAGATTAAAAATACTTATTACAGCAAATTCTCATGTAAAAAATATATATCCTATATATATAACACAATTAAAACAAGAATTAGTAGATACAATATGCAAATTTATGAAAACTGATCCAAACATGATTAATATTATTTATAATAATAAAGGGAATACTTCACATTTAGTTTTAAATATAACTTTACCAAGTAAAAAAACTAATAAGGTCAAAAAACATGAGTAAAATACTATATAATATTTTTTATATAATTTATAGGATACGTTTTATATATACGTTTATTATTCATTAACATATTATTTATAATATAAACTATGTTTTTGATAGTAGATGTTTTTTTATATATAAAATATATTGTCAGATTATTATGAATTTTACTTGTAATATTATGTTTTGAAAAATCATATATATCTGATATTAACACCCATGATCCTTGTAAACACATAATATTTTTGATTACATTATTATAATGTAATATACATTCACTATTTTTACCTAACCATAAACCTTTTTTAGTTCTTTTATATATAGCAAAATATACATAACAATAATTATATTTAATAATACTAATAATATTTCTTATGTTTGTACATTGCCAAGCTTGTTCTGCGCGTATCATTAAAGATGATACACCAATCTTAGGTATGTTTAATGCAAAAGATATTCCTTTAGCTGCTGCTACACCTACTCTAATACTAGTAAAATTACCTGGACCTAATGCATATCCTAAAATATCAATATTTCTTAAAAATAGATGATGTTGTTGTAATAATTTTTGTATTAAAATAAATATATATTGTGTATGTGCATTAGGACTATATTGACGTACAGCAGTAATAATATTACCTTTTTGTAATGTCACAATACAATGTTTATTACATGTATTAATTGTTAAAATATTCTGATACATCATAATTACTATTATTATTTTTTTTAAAATAGATTATATATAAATTTGTTGTGTTAAGCAAAAAATATGTTATAATTCTATAACATTGCATTGTTATATGTAACAATAGATGTTATTTATTATAATAATAATGTTATTTATAAACTAAAACATTATCTAATTTTATAAGATAAAATTTTTATTAAGGCTTACCATGACAACTATAGTATGTGTAAGAAGAGATAAAGAAGTAGTAATTGGTGGTGATGGACAAGCCACATTAGGTAATACAATTATGAAAGGTAATGTAAAAAAAATTCGTAAATTATATAATGGAACAGTTATTGCTGGCTTTGCTGGTGGTACTGCGGATGCGTTTACATTATTTGAATTATTTGAACAAAAATTAGAAATATTTCAAGGAAATTTAGTAAAATCTGCTGTAGAATTAGCTAAAGATTGGCGTACTGATAGAATGTTAAGAAAACTAGAAGCATTATTAGTAATTGCAGATAAAATTACTTCTTTAATTATTACAGGCATTGGTGATGTTATACAACCAGAAAATGATATAGTAACAATAGGATCTGGCGGACCATATGCACAAGCTGCGGCTCGCGCTTTGTACGAAAACACTAATTTAAATGCATATGATATAGTTAAAAAATCTCTTGTAATAGCAGGAGATATTTGTATATATACAAATCATAATTTTACTATTGAAACATTATTTTCTAAATCAGCATGAGGAAAATGCTAGTTATGTCTGAAATGACCCCCCGTGAAATTGTACATGAATTAGATAAATTTATTATAGGACAAAATAGTGCAAAAAAAGCTGTAGCTATAGCTTTAAGAAATCGTTGGCGACGTATGCAATTAGATGAAAATTTGCGACAAGAAGTTACACCTAAAAATATATTAATGATTGGACCCACTGGTGTGGGTAAAACAGAAATAGCACGACGTTTGGCAAAATTAGCAAATGCTCCATTTATTAAAGTAGAAGCTACAAAATTTACTGAAATTGGTTATGTTGGGAAAGAAGTAGATTCTATTATACGTGATTTAACTGATGCAGCTATTAAAATGATTAAAACTCAAGCTTTTAATAAAAATTGTTATCGAGCTAAAGAAATTGCTGAAGAAAAAATTGTTAATATTTTATTATCTAAAAAAAATAATATAGATAAAATACAAGATACTAAATTAATAAAACAAAAACTATTAATGCAACTTAGAGATGGACAACTAGATAATGAAGAAATTGAAGTAAATATTTCAAATACTCCTATGGGTATTGAAATTATGGCTCCTCCTGGTATGGAAGAAATGACTAATCAATTACAATCATTATTCCAAAATTTTAGTGGTAATAAACAAAAGAAACGAATATTAAAAATAAAACATGCTATAAAATTATTATTAGAAGAAGAAGCAAACAAATTAGTAAATAATGAAGAACTAAAACATAAAGCAATAGAATCTGTTGAACAAAATGGCATAGTTTTTTTGGATGAAATAGATAAAATTTGTCGACGTAGTAACAACATATCTTCTGATGTTTCACGAGAGGGTGTTCAAAGAGATTTATTACCTTTAGTAGAAGGTTGTACAGTATCTACTAAACATGGTATGGTTAAAACAGATCATATTTTATTTATAGCGTCAGGATCTTTTCAAATAGCTAAACCATCAGATTTAATTCCAGAATTACAAGGAAGATTACCAATAAGAGTAGAATTAAAGGCTTTAACTACGCATGATTTCGAAAGAATTTTAATAGAACCTAATGCATCTATTACAATGCAATATCAATCTTTATTAGCTACAGAACAAGTCTATATTAGTTTTACAAAAGATGGGATTAAACGGATTGCTGAATCTGCATGGAAAGTAAATGAAACTACAGAAAATATTGGTGCACGTAGATTACATACTATACTAGAACACTTAATGTCTGATATATCATATAATGCGAGTGAGTATTTTAATAAAAATATTATTATTGATAAAGATTATGTATGTAAACATTTAGATACATTAATTGCTAATGAAGATATGAGTAGATATATTCTTTAAAAAATATGTAATTTAGTATTAATTAATTAGTATTTAATTGCAAGAATTATCTATTTTATTAATTTAATACTATTAAAATATAAATATATAAGTAATTAATTTAAATGTCTCTTTTGTAAGACTTGAATTACATCATTAATACTAATATTATGATGTTGTAGTAGTACTATTAAATGATATAGTAAATCAGCAGTTTCTTCTATAATATCAGTTATACTGTTATGATTAGCAGCAATGATTGTTTCAATTGCTTCTTCACCAACTTTTTGTGAAATTCTTTTAATACCACTATTAAATAAATTATGAGTATATGTTTTTTTTTTTGTAAAACATTGTTGTTTTTTATGTAATATTTTTTCTAATAAATATAAAAAAGTATAGTTAGATATTATCTGATTCTTGAAACAACTATAATAATTTAAATGACATGTTTTATTTATTGGTTCTACTAAAATTAATAAAGTATCTTTATCACAATCAGTAGCAATGTTACACATATAAAGAAAATTACCAGTTGTTTCTCCTTTTGTCCATAAATTTTTGCGTTTTCTAGAAAAAAAAGTTACTTTTTTTGTTTCTAATGTTTGTTTTAAAGCTTGTTGATTCATAAAAGCATGCATTAATATTTGTCCAGATACTTTATGTTGTATAATCACAGGTATTAGACCATTAGTTTTTTCCCAATTTAATGCAGATATATTTATTAACATAACCTAATCTCTATATGTTTATTATGTAATTGTTTTTTTAAAATACTAATATTAACTATATTACCATGGAATATTGATGCTGCTAATGCGCCATCAACATTAATATCTTTATGAAAAACATCATAAAAATGACTAATTGAACCAGCACCTCCAGAAGCAATTAATGGTATTTTACATATTTTTCTAATTTTTTTTAATTGCAAAATATCATAACCTCTACGTATACCATCTTGATTCATCATATTTAATACTATTTCACCAGCACCTAATTCTTGTACTTTTTGAACCCAATCAATAGTTTTCCAAGATGTTTTTTGAGTAAATTTAATATTACCTGTATATTTATATACATAATATTCTTTTGTATATATATCGTACCAAGAATCAATACCAACAACAACACATTGTTTGCCAAAATATTGTGATAATTGTGTTATTAATATAGGATCATTTAATGCAGGTGTATTTATAGATATCTTTTCTGCACCTAATTGTAAAATTCTTAAAGCATCTGTAATAGATTTTATGCCTCCAGCAACACAAAATGGTATATTAATAACATCAGCAATCTGAGTAATCCATTTCTTATCAACTGTTCTATTATCAATAGAAGCTGTAATATCATAAAAAACTAATTCATCAGCACCATCATAATAATATTTTTTAGCTAAATTAACAATATCACCAACATATTTATGTTGTTTAAATTGTTTTCCTTTTACTACTTTATTATCTAATACATCTAAACATGGTATAATCCTTTTTGCCAACATAAATTAGCCTCCTTAACAGTAAATTTTTTTTCTAATAACGCCTTCCCAATAATAATATTATGTATACCAATATTTTTTAATTTTAAAATATCATGTAATGTAGATATACCTCCAGAAGCTTGTAAATTAATTCCTGGATATTTATACAATATTTCTTGATATAAATTTATATTTGGTCCTAAAAAAGTACCATCTTTAGTAATATCAGTACATAAAAAATTCTTAATACCGATTAATAAAGATTTTTCTATTATATTTTCTAAATAAATATTAGATTTTTCTTTCCAACCATTTATATATACTATTTTATTATTATTTTTAATTTTAATATCTAAAGCTAAAATTATAGAATTTTTATATATATTACTCCAATATTTAACTAAATTAAAATTTTGTATAATAATAGAACCAAGAACAATTTGAGCTTGAGGTATAATATTGTGTATATTTTGTATATCTGTAGTACTACGAATACCGCCACCAATTTGTATAGGAATATTTATATTATTAAAGATTTTTTTAAATAATTTTGTCTGTTTATTATTAGGATTTTTTGCTCCTTCTAAATCAACAATATGTAATTTTTGTGCACCTTGTAAAATATATGTTTTAATATAGAATTCTGGATCATGTAAATATGTTTGTTGTAAATTAAATTTACCTTGATGTAAGCGTACTACTTTACCTTTTATTAAATCAATAGATGGAATAATCATATTATATTTTTAAAAAATTTTTAATTAATTGTAAACCAGCTATACCAGATTTTTCTGGATGGAATTGCACACCAAAAAAATTTTTATATTGTATAATGGCACTAAAAAACTTATGATAATAACTTGTTGCTATAGTATATTGATTAGTATTTATTATATAACTATGTGAAAAATAAAAATAGGTTTGATTAGGTATATTATATAATATTGGAGAATCTTTACTATAATTAATGGTATTCCAACCCATGTGTGGTACAGGTAAATGAGTGTTATTTATCATATTGACAGTATAATCTAAAATATTTAAGGTATGTATACCATTAGATTCCATACTATATTTACCTAAAATTTGCATTCCTAAACATATACCTAATATATCTTTTTGACAAGAACAAATAATATGTATTAGATTATGAGTTTGTAATGTATGCATTACTGATTTTACCGAACCTACTCCTGGTAAAAATATTTTATCAGCTTGCCTAATTTTATTAGGATTATTAGTGATTAATGCATTAAAACCAATTTTTTTAATTGCAGATTGTAAAGAATACAAATTACCACAAGCTGTATTAATAATAATAATTTTCAATATAGAATTCCTTTCGAACTTGGTATAGTAAAATTTACAATACGTATAGCTTGTTTTAAAGTTTGTCCAAATACTTTAAACAAACTTTCAGCTTTATGATGATCATTATCACCAATTACTTTTAAATATATATTAGATGACATAGAATATGATAACGAATAAAAAAAATGTTTTATCATTTCAGTACTTAAATCACCTACTTTTTGAAATTTAAATTTTGCATCATATTGTAAATATGGTCTACCAGATAAATCTAAAGCACATTCTGCTAAAGATTCATCCATAGGTAATACAAAACCAAATCTTTGTATACCTAATTTATCTCCTAATGCTTTTAATAAAGCTGTTCCTAAAGTTAAAGCTGTGTCTTCAATAAGATGATGATCATCAATATATAAATCTCCTTGTGATTGTATATTTAAAGTACATCCTGAATGGATAGCTATTTGTTCTAACATATGATTAAAAAAATGTATCCCTGTATTTATTTTGTTCATATTAGTATGACTATCTAGTATAATTTCTGTATATATAGATGTTTCTTTTGTATGCCTTGTAACGTGTGCATATCGTTTTATAGGTGTTAATTTTGTTATAATATCCATCCAATCCATTTTTTGATTATAATGGATTCCTTGTATACCTATATTTTTTGCTAAATCCATATCAACTACACGATCTCCAATAACATAGCTATTATTTTTATCTAAATTATTTAGATATAACTTTATCATATCTATATTTGGCTTACGACATAAACAATTTTCTTTTTTATAATGTGGACATATATAAATACCATGAAAAAAAATATTTTGTGATTCTAAAATTTTTAACATAAAATTATGTACCATGTAAAAATTTTTTTTAGAAAAATATTGTGTACCTAGTCCATCTTGGTTAGAAATCATAACTAATATATAAGATAATTTTCTTAATTGTGATAAAGCTAAAATAACGTTTTTTTGAAAACGTAATTTATTTATATCATCTACTTGAAAATTATCTTCTGGTTCGTGTATTATCGTACCATCACGATCTATAAAAATAATTTTTTTTAACATCTTATATATTCCCTAATACTAAAAACCAGTTTTATTGAATTAATAATTGTTGCAATACAACAATTATTTGTTTACATTCATGATATGTACCAATAGTTATTCTTAAACAATTTTTTAATTGTGTTATCTGATTTTGTTGTCTTACAATAATATTATGTTTTAATAAATAATTAAAAACATGTTGTACATTTATAAATTCAACTAAAATATAATTAGTAACACTAGGATAAATATGTTTTACAATATTTAAATATTTTAATTTTCTTATTAACCATTCTCTATTTGCTATAATATTTTTAATATTATCAAATACTATACTTATATATGAACTATGTAATGCTTGTACAGCTATATCAGAAACTGGCTGTGGAATAGGATATGGAGCAATAACTTTTTTTAAAGTATGTATAATACTATGGTATGCAATAATAAAGCCACAACGGAGACCTGCTAAACCAAAAGCTTTAGATAAAGTTCTTAAAACAATTACATTATTATACTGTGTAATTAATTTTAATAATGTATATGTATGACAGAATTCTATATAAGCTTCATCCAATACTATAATAATGTTATTGTTCACAAATTTTAATAATTTGATAATATCATTTTTATTAATTAAATTTCCAGTAGGATTATTAGGATTACATATATAAATAATTTTTATATTATAATTATTTATTTTGTGTATTATTTTTTTTAAATTTAACTGAAAATTACATAAACATTTTACTGTGTAATATTTTACACCTAATATTTGCGCATTAATTTGATACATGCCATATGTAGGAGGACAAAACATAATAGCATCATGGTATGGAATACAGAAAGTACGCATAATTAATTCAATACCTTCATCAGCACCTCTCGTAATTAAAATATTATTGATATTAATATTAATATTAATGTATTTCATATAATAAAATTTTAATTTTTGTGGTTGAGGTTCAGGATATCTATTAAAAGTATTAACTTTTAAATGAAATACATGATTTTTAGGTGATTCGTTTGCATTTAAAAGAATTTGTCGGCATTGTGTATTATGTAATAATCTAGCAGATTGGTAAGGTAATAAATTAATAATATCATGACGTACGATCTTGTTAATAAAATGTTTATTTGTTTTAACAATATCATGTAATAGTTTATTTTGTAAAATATATTTTTTGCGTATTGTAACTGCATTTTTATGACCTAACAATTTTTCTTGTTGTGCCATAATTTCTACTGTTTCAGCAATTTTCATAAAACCTTGTTTAGTTAATTTTTGGGTATAAATACGTTTTTGAAAATCTAATACTCCTAAACAAGAATAAGTTTTTGCATAACCATATGTAGGTAAAACATGGTTAGTACCAGTAGCATAATCTCCAACAGCTTCTGGTGCCCAATGGCCTAAAAAAATAGATGCAGCATTATTAATTTGAGATAAAATACGTTTATAATTATTACATTGTATAATTAAATGTTCAGGAGCATACAAATTTGCAATTTGTATACATTGCATCATATTTTTTGCAATTATAATATAACTATTTTTTAGAGATTGTTGTATATATTGTTGATTTTTGATGACACTATATTGTGTATGTATATTTTTAAATACTTCATTAGCAATTTTAATATCTGTAGTAACAAGTATGACTTGTGAATCATTCCCATGTTCTGCTTGTGATATTAAATCAGCTATAATAAAATCAACATAAGCAGTATGATCAGATATAATCATTAGTTCTGATGGTCCTGCTGGCATATCGATAGCAGTATTAAAAGTATTAGATAAAGATATTTGTCGTTTTGCTTCTGTAACAAAGGCATTACCTGGACCAAAAATTTTGTTTACTTTTGGTATTGTTTCTGTACCATATGCCATTGCAGCAATAGCATGTGCACCACCTATTTGGAAAATATTACTAATTCCACATAAAGAAGCAGCAAATAATATTTCATTAGATATTGGTGGTGGTGAACATAAAATAATATTTTGACATAAAGCTAATTTAGCAGGTATGCCTAACATTAATACAGTAGAAAATAATGAAGAATTACCTCCGGGAATATATAGTCCTACTGTTTGTATAGGTTTATAAAGTTGTTGACAAAATATACCAGGTATAGTTTCAATTATTATTTCTTTTCTAATTTGTGTTTTATGAAATTTTTTTATATTCAAAAAAGCATTATAAATAGCTTTTTTAGTACTATTACTTATATAAGTTTTTGCATCATAAATTTGTTGTTTGTTAATTTTTAATTTTACGAGATTTATTTTATCAAATAACAAAGTATAATTAATTAATGATTTATTACCTTGTTGTTTTACGGTTTGTAAAATATTTTTTACATCATCATATAACCTATGATTGAGTAAACGTGCTGGACGCGTGAGAATTTTTTTTTGGTATATGGCATCACATTTATCCCAATAAATAATATTATTTGCAATCATATAATTTTACTCCAACATTTTTTCAATAGGTAATACTAAAATAGAACTTGCACCTAACATTTTTAATTGTTCCATAGTTTCCCAAAATAATGTTTCTGTACTTACCATATGCATTACTAGTTTATTACTTTTACGAGATAATGGTAAAATAGTAGGATATTCAGCACCAGGTAATAAATTTATTGCTTCTTGTAATTTTTCTCGTGGTATATGTAACATAATGTATTTTGATTCTTTAGCTTTAATTACGCCTTGTATTCTAGTTAATAATTTATTGATTAATTCTTGTTTAACATCTAATATTGTACCCCAACGTTGTATTAAACATGCTTTAGAACTATATATAACTTCTACTTCTTTAATACCATTTTCTTTTAACGTAGCTCCTGTAGATACTAAATCACATATTGCATCTGCTAAACCAACTTTTGGAGCTAATTCAACAGAACCATTTAATACACATGATTTAAATTTTATATTATATTTATCTAAATATTGTTTTAATAAATTAGGATAAGATGTTGCTATTCTATAATTTTGTAATGTTTCTATACCTTTATATTGTTTATGTATAGGAATAGCTATTGATAATCTACATACTCCAAAATTTAACCTTAATAATGTTGTATATTTAGGTGTATATTTTATATTTATGAATTTAGTTAAGACTTTTTCTTTTAAGACATTTTCACCTATAATACCTAAATCAACTACTCCTTCCATAATTAATTCTGGTATATCATCATCTCGAACCATAAATATGTCGATAGGTAGATTTTTAGCAGATGTAATTAATTGTTGTTGTTGTTGTTGTTGTAAATTTATTTCAATACCACATTTTTTTAATAATTTATATGAATCATAACTTAAACGTCCTGCTTTTTGCATTGCAATACGCAATCTAGTATTATCTAGCATTATTTTATTGACCTTTTAATAAAACTGTAAAATATTTATTCATGATAACTGTGTAATTATATTATTTATAACATAAAAATGAATTTTTTTAAAAAACTTATATAATAAATAAAATTTTATATATAGTCTATATATAACCTATATCATTATAGGTAGGATTAGTAGCAGCATAACGAGCTAGTTTATCACATTTTTCATTATATATATGTCCAGTATGTCCTTTTACCCATATCCAATGAATATTATGATTTGTTAATGTAATATTTAAACGTTTCCATAAATCAATATTTTTAACTGGTTTTTTATTACTACATAACCATTTAGAATGTTGCCAATTAATAATCCATTTTGTAATACCTTCTTTTAAATATTTACTATCTGTTGTAATAATAATATTACAATTTTCTTTTAAGGATTCTAGAGCAATAATAGCAGCCATTAATTCCATACGATTATTAGTTGTATAAAAAAAACCTTGTGAAAAAATTTTTTCATATTGATAATATTGTAAAATAGCAGCATATCCTCCTGGACCAGGATTAGAAATACATGATCCATCAGTAAAAATATTTATGTTTTTATACATTTTTAAACCTTATAAATTTATATTTAGGATAATAAACATGAATAATACTAATAATATACGTCAAGTTGTATTAGATATAGAAACTACAGGTATGAATATCAATCCTCCTTATTATACTGGTCATAAAATTATTGAAATTGGGATAATAGAAATTATTAATCGACAAATTACCGGTAACTTTTTTCATACATATATTAATCCTATGCAAGATATTAGTTTTGAAGCAAATAAGATACATGGTATTACAAAAAAATTTTTATTAGGAAAACCGGTTTTTAAAGATATTGTGTTAAATTTATTAAATTATATACAAAAAACAAAATTAATTATCCATAATGCACAATTTGATATTGATTTTTTAAATTATGAATTATCCCTATTAAAAAATCAAAATACTAAAATAGAAAATATTTGTTCTATTGTTGATACATTAAAAATGGCAAGAAATTTTTTTCCTGGTAAAAGAAATTCATTAAATGCATTATGTGCTAGATTTAGTATTAATACAAAACAACGTGTAGTACACGGTGCATTATTAGATGCAAAACTTTTAGCTAATGTATATTTAGCTATGACAAGTAAACAAAACAAATTTATATTAAATACAATAACAAATATTGATATAAAATTTATTAAAAATAATAATTTATTAGATAATAATTCTGTAAAAAAATTAATAGTAATTCATCCTACTATAGAAGAACAAAAATTACATAAAATGCAAATTATGCTAATTAAAAAAAAATGTGGTTATTGCCTTTGGCAATAATAATATTAAATCTAAAAAAACATATTGACTAACTTATACATAACATATTATAGTATTAGTATGGGTGCGATAGTTCAGTTGGTTAGAATACCGGCCTGTCACGCCGGGGGTCACGGGTTCAAATCCCGTTCGCACCGAATAAATACAAAACAGAATTAATCATTGTTAATCCATAAAACGCAAGAAGGTTTATATTTTTCTAAACTTTGTTTAATTTGATTAATTAAATTAGAACAAATTTCTTTTTTATACATAAAATCATTAATCCAAAAAAAGATAGTAAAATTTATAGAATTAATAGTTATTTCATTTAACACAATATCTACCACAGAATTTTTTATAATTTCATTACTAATAGAAACATTATCAAGTAATATTTTTCTTATAGTTTGTATATCATTTTCTGTAATAATACGTGATAATCCTAAAGTAATTTTGTTACGGTATTCATGTGATTTAGATAAATTTATAATATTTTCTGATAAAATTTTACTATTTGGCACTGATACAATACTACCATCTAATGTTTTTAAAAAAGTACAAAATATTTCTACATTAATAATCTTACCAATAATATTATTTAAATTAATATAATCGCCAATTTGGAAAATACGTAAAGTAATAATCAATAATCCTGAAGCAACATTAGCTAAAGCACTTTGCCATGCTAAACCTATAACTAATCCTATTGTTCCAAATGCTGCTACTATAGATGATGTTTTAAAACCTACACTGCTTAATGCTGTTACAATAACAAATATAAATAAACTATACTTTAATATATTTGATATAAAACCTATAGTAATAGGATCTATATTTCTATTCTTAAAAATATTTTGTATAGTATTAATAATAATTGTGGAAATTTTAAAACCTAAAATTATAATAATAATAGCAAATATTATATTCCAAAAATGAGATAAAAGAGATAATTTATTTTGTAATATCCAATATTTAAGAAGATTTAATATATTATTAATGTTATGCATAAATTATTTTAACCATATGATATAAAATATGTTTATAAAAAAATTATAATATATATAATAATATTATAATGTATTAATTGTATTTAAGTTTTTAAAAATTTTTTCTAAGCGTTTTTTAACACAAATCTGTGATTCTCTAATCCAAGTTCTAGGATCATAATATTTTTTATTAGGCATATTATCACCTTCTGGATTACCTAATTGTCTTTGTAAATATAATTTATTTTTATTATAAAATGATAATATACCATTCCAAGTAGCCCATTGCACATCAGTATCAATATTCATTTTAATAACACCATAATCAATAGATTGTTTTATATCTTTTGCTGAAGATCCAGAACCTCCATGAAATACAAAATTAATAGGATTATATGATAATTTATATTTTTGCATAATATATTCTTGTGTTTTTTTTAAAATTATAGGTTTTAATTTTACATTACCTATTTTATATACTCCATGAACATTACCAAAAGAAGCAGCAATAGTAAATTGCGGACTAATTAGAATTAATTTTTTATATGCATAATCTATGTCATATGGATCGGTATATAATAATGTTTTGGTTAAATTACTATTATCAATACCATCTTCTTCGCCTCCTGTACATCCTAATTCTAATTCTAATGTCATATTCATTTTAGACATTATAGAAAAATATTTACTACAAATATTAATATTATCCGCAAGTGATTCATGTGATAAATCTAACATATGTGAAGAAAATAAAGTGTAACCATATATATTATAATATTTTTGATTTTCTTCTAGTAATCTATCTATCCAAAATAAATTTTTTTTTGTACAATGGTCAGTATGTAAAATTACAGGTATATTATAATATTTAGCTACATTATGAACATGTTGCGCACCAGAAATAGCACCAATTACTGCTGCTAATTGAGGATTATGTTTTTGTAATCCTTTACCTGCAATAAATGATGACCCACCATAAGAAAATTGTATAATAACAGCAGAACGCATTTTAGACGCTGTTTCTAATACTATATTAATAGAATCAGTGCCAACACAATTAATAGCTGGTATAGCAAATTTATTTTTTTTAGCTATTTCGAAAATAGTTTGTACATCATGACCAACTACAACACCAGGTTTAACATAGTTTAAAATTTTAGACATAATATAAACTTTACCTTCTTATTTGAGCAAACGCATTATAATAACATTAGATAATATTTAAATTATAGATTTACATTTTGTAATTTTTCTATAACAGGTAGTGTTTTATTTTCTATAAATTTTAAAAAAGCGCCACCTCCTGTAGAAATATAAGACATTTTATCGAACACATTAAATAATTCTATTGCTGATATGGTATCACCACCACCAACAATAGAAAAAGCACTACTATTTGCAACTGTTTTTGCAATTTGTTTGGTACCATGACAAAAATTTGAAAATTCGAACACACCTACCGGACCATTCCATAATATTGTCGCAGCATTTATTAAAACATTATGAATAATTTTAATGGTTTGATCACCAATATCCATAATTATATCGTTATTTAAAATATTATTTACTTTTTTAATGCCTATATATGAATCATTAGAAAAACTAGTTCCAATTCTACAATCTACTGGTAAAATCATATTTTTATATTTTTGTTGCAAATGTTTAGCTAATGATATTGCATTAGACTCATATAAAGAACATCCAATGTTATGTTGAAGATACAATAAAGTATTAGCAATACCACCACCAATAATTACTTTATCGGAAAAATTTAATAATTGTTTTAACAAATTAAATTTAGTAGAAATTTTAGCTCCACCAATAATAGAAACAATAGGTTTTAATGGCTTATATAAAAATTTCTTTAAATTAATAATTTCATTAATTAATAAAAATCCTGCACAGGATTGTTTAACAAAATTTATAATTCCATATGTTGAAGCATGTATACGATGTGCAGTAGCAAAAGCATCCATAACAAAAATATCACATAATGCAGCATATTTTTTGGATAATGTTTTAGAATTACGCTTTTCTCCAATATTAAAACGTACATTTTCTAATAAAATAATTTCATTATTTTCAAAAACTATACCATTAAGATAATTTTGTTTTAAAACAACTTTATGTTGTAATTGTTTACTTAAATATATAGCAATATTTTTTAAAGAATAAATATTATCATATTTACCTTCAATAGGCCTACCTAAATGTGAAGCTATAATAATTTTAGCTCCTTGTAATAAGGCATATTTAATTGTTGGTAATGCAAATTTTATTCTAGCAGCAGATAAAATTTTACCTTGAGCATCTATAGGAATATTTAAATCTGATCTAATCAATATGATTTTATTATTAATATTAACATCTGTAATATTTAATAAAGACATAATAATATCCTTTTATAAAAAATCTTAAGTATATTTCTTAAATAATTTTTCAATAATTTTTATAATATTTTGAACAGTAAAACCAAATTTTTCAAATAATTTTTCTGCTGAACCAGAATATCCAAATTGATTTATACCGATTATATGACCTTTTGAGCCTATATATTTATACCATAAATCTTTTGATCCTGCTTCAATCACAATTCTTAAAGTTTCATTTGAAGACAAAACATGATTTTTATATTCCTGTGTCTGTTTTTCAAACGTATCCATGGAAGGCATAGAAACAACTCTAATTTTATATTTAAATGATAATTGATTAAAAGTTTGTACTGCTAAATGTACTTCTGAACCTGTAGCAATTAAAATTATTTCTGGTAATTGATCTAAAGAATCTTTTAAAATATATCCTCCATAATGAATAGATTCTATTTTTTCTTTATTTCTAATCTGGGTTGGTAAAATTTGTCTAGAAAGAATTAAACTAGTAGGAGTATGTAAATTTTCAATAGCATGTTGCCATGCAATTATTGTTTCAATTTTATCACATGGTCTCCAAACACTTAAATTAGGTATTAATCTTAAACTGGATAATTGTTCAATCGGTTGATGTGTTGGTCCATCTTCTCCTACACCAATCGAATCATGAGTATAAATCATAATATTTCTAATTTTCATTAAAGATGCCATACGTATAGCACTACGACAATAATCCATAAAGACTAAAAAAGTTGCAGTATATGGGATAAAACCATTATATAAGGAAATACCATTAGATATTGCCATCATACCAAATTCTCTAACACCATAATGAATATAATTACCATATAAAAATTTATTTATAGGTTTAGAATTAGATACTAATGTTAAATTACTAGATGCTAGGTCTGCTGACCCTCCTAATAGTTCTGGTAATATATATGAAAATTTTTCTAAAATATATTGTGATGCTTGTCTTGTAGACATATTAATAGTATTATTCATACTAATTAAAAGATTTTTTATTGTTGTCAACCAAGATGTTGGTAAAGTATGATTAATTCTACGTTGTAATTCGGCTGATAATTCAGGAAATATCTTGCAATATTCATTGTATTTATTTGTCCATTTTAATTCTCTTAAATTACCTATATCTTTTGCATTCCATTGATGATAAATTTCTTTTGGGATATCAAAAGGTTTAAATTGCCAATTTAATTTTTTTCTAGTTAATAATGTTTCAGTTACTCCTAATGGCATACCATGAGCAATATTTTTTCCAGATTTATTCGGTGAACCATAAGCTAAAATGGTATTACAAATGAGTAAAGATGGCTGATTAGTTTTTAACGATTTAGCTTGTTCTATAGCAATTTGAATTTTTTTATAATTGTGACCATCTATATCCGCAACTACATTCCAACCATAAGATTCAAATCTCTTTTTTGTATTATCCATACACCATTCTTTTATATGGCCATCAATAGAAATACCATTATTATCATAAAATACTATTAATTTTTTAAGTTTTAAAGTTCCTGCTAATGAACATGCTTCATGTGAAATTCCTTCCATTAAACAACCGTCACCTACAAAAACATAAGTATAATGGTCAATAATATTATATCCAGGTTTATTAAATTGTGCGCTTAATACTTTTTCTGCAATAGCCATACCTACAGCATTAGCTAAACCTTGTCCAAGAGGACCTGTACTAGATTCTACACTAGGAGTACATTGGAACTCTGGATGACCAGGAGTTTTAGAATGTAATTTACGAAAATTTTTCAAATCATCAATAGTTAAATTATATCCTGTTAAATGTAATAAACTATAAAGTAACATAGCACAATGTCCATTGGATAATATAAATCTATCACGATTTATCCATAATGGATTATTAGGATTATGACTTAAATAATTTCTCCATAATACTTCTGCTATATCTGCCATACCCATAGGTGCGCCAGGATGTCCTGAATTAGATTTTTCTATAGCATCAATACTTAAAAATCTAATAGCATTAGCCAAATCTTTTCTTGAGGGCATATATCTTCCTACTATTCAAATTATTAATATTATTATTCTTATTTAAGAAGTAATTATGTAAAAACTTTTAAAAAGATCAATATATAATATATAATCATTAGTATCATATATATATGATATATAAATTTATTTCAAATAATGATTTGATGCAAATATTAATAAATTATTAATTTACTTAATATTAAATATATTTTTTAGATAAAAACATTTATTTTATAAAGGTTAAACAATATGTCAAAATATCTTTTTACATCAGAATCAGTATCTGAAGGACATCCTGATAAAATGGCAGATCAAATTTCTGATGCAATACTAGATCATATTATTATGAAAGATAAAAAAGCAAAAGTTGCATGTGAAACATATATTAAAACAGGCATGGTATTAATTGGAGGTGAAATAACAACTAATGCACATATTAATATAGAAAATATTGTAAGAAATACCATTAAAAATATTGGATATATTCATCCTAATATGGGTTTTGATGCTAGTTCTTGTGCTATTTTAAATATTATTGGACAACAATCTGAAGATATAGCAAAAGGAATATATAATAAAAATATTTATGATCAAGGTGCTGGAGATCAAGGTTTAGTTTTTGGTTATGCAACTAATGAAACAGACGTATTAATGCCTGCACCTATTACTTATGCACATCGTCTAGTATATAAACAAGCACAAGTTAGAAAAAAAAAAATCTTAAAATGGTTAAGACCAGATGCAAAAAGTCAAATTACCTTTAGTTATATTAATAACAAAATTAACAGTATACATTCCGTCGTATTATCAACACAAGTGAAAAACCATATTCCCCATAAAGTAATTGAAGAAGCATGTATGGAAGAAATTATCAAACCAATTTTACCTAAAAAATGGATAACAAAAAATACTAAATTTTTTATTAATCCCGCAGGTCGTTTTGTCATTGGAGGTCCTTTAAGCGATTGTGGACTTACAGGAAGGAAAATTATAGTTGATACTTATGGTGGTATGGCTAGACATGGTGGTGGTGCATTTTCTGGCAAAGATCCATCTAAAATAGATAGATCAGCAGCATATGCAGCACGTTATATTGCAAAAAATATAGTTGCATCATCTTTAGCTTCTAAATGTGAAATACAAATTGCATATATTATTGGTAGAGCAAAACCCATATCAATTATGATTAATACTTTTGGTACTAGTACTATTAGTAATGAAAAATTATTATTTTACATAGATAAAATATTTGATTTAAGACCTTTTTATTTAATTCAAATGTTAGATTTACTAAGACCTATATATCAACAAACATCTGTATATGGACATTTTGGTAGGAATATTTTCCCATGGGAACAATTAGATAAAGTATCTCAATTAAAAGATTTAATATAAAATATAATAAACAACATTACTACTATAAATATAGTAATATAGACTATTATATTTTTTTTAAAATATCAAATATCCAAGAAGAGTTTACTAAATATTTATAATATTATATAATCCTATAACTTTTTCTAATTTCTTAATTTTAATCATTGTAACACCTATAGTATTACGACGTACTAAACAAATTTCTGACACAGGTATTCTAATTAATGTACCTATATTAGTAATAATTATAATATGATCTGTTTCTAACACTTTAAGAGTACCTACAACTTTACCATTCCTATAATTAGTTTTAATGTTAATAACACCTTTTGTCGCTCTAGATCTAAGAGGATATTCACTATTATGTGTTCTCTTGCCATAACCGTTTTCTGTAATAGTTAATATATCATGCCTATCATTATTTTCTAAAATAATAAGCGAAACAATCTTATCTTGATTAGATATGAATTTTATACCTCGTACACCTTTAGTGTTTCTACCCATACTTCTAATATGTGAAAAACAAAATCTTACTGCTTTACCTAAATAAGAAAATAACATTATATGTTGATCTTTAAAATTTACAACAGCTACTTCTTTAATATAATCATGTTGATATAATTTAATTGCAATAATACCATTAGAACGTGGTTTACTAAAATATTGTAAATTAGTTGCTTTAACAAAACCTTTCATAGTTACAATAAATAAATTAAAATCCTTAGAATATTGATTAACAACAGTAAAAGTCGTAATATATTCGTTATGTTTTAAAGGTAAAATATTAATTAACGGTCTACCTTTAGAATAACGATTTGCAGAGGGCAAATTATATACTTTTAGCCAATATAAACGTCCAAAATTAGAAAATAACATAATATTATCATGAGTATTCACTATAGAAAGTTTAATAATATAATCATCTACATTAATTTTAGTAGATAATTTACCTTTACCACCTCTATGTTGTACATTATATTCAGATAATTTTTGATATTTTATATATCCTTTATGTGTTAAAATAACTATAACATTTTCAGAAGTTATAAAATCTATTGTTTTAAAAGAATTAGTTTTAGATATAATTTCTGTTTTTCTAGTATCACCAAAAATTTCTTTAATAGAAATTAATTCTTTACAAATAACATTCATTAAACATTCATTATTATTCATAATTTGTGATAATTTTGTAATACTAAGTATTATTTGTTGATATTGATCACATAATTTTTGATATTCTAAATTAGTTAACTTATGTAATTTTAAATCTAAGATAGCTTGTACTTGTTTATTACTAAAAGAATATTTTGTATTTTTTACAATATTTTTATTTTTTAAAAAAATGTTTTTATTATGTTGTATATGCAATATTGATAATATATCTTTAGTATACCAAGTTTGTTTATGAAGTATGGTTTTAATAGTTTCAGTTCTTGTTGTTGAACGTATTATTTGTATAATATCTTTTATATTTATTAAAGCTATAATTAAACCTTCTAAAATATGTGCTTTACGGTTATATTTTTTTATTTCATATATAGTTCTTCTCATAACAATTTCGCGTCTATGATTAATAAAAGCAACAATAATATCTTTTAAAGACATGATAGTAGGTTTACCTTTATGTAAAGCAACCATATTAATATGAAAAGAACTTTCTAAAGAAGTAAATTTATATAAATTATTTAAAATCATATTAGTAGATATGTCTTTTTTTACATGTATAACAATTCTAATACCATCTTTATCAGATTCATCTCTTAGAGTTTTAATACCAATAATTTTTTTTATTTTAATAAGTTCAACAATTTTTTCTATTAATTTAGCTTTATTAATTTGATAAGGTAATTCATATATTATAATTATATTATATTTTTCATGAGCTAATATTTTACTACGACCTCTAATATAAATTTGTCCTTTACCAGTATGATATGCATTTTTAATACCTTCTGTACCATTAATAATCCCTGCTGTTGGAAAATCAGGTCCAGAAATATATTGCATTAATTCTGATATATTAATATTTACATCATTAATATATGCTAAACATGCATTAATAACTTCAGTTATATTATGTGGTGGAATATTAGTAGTCATGCCTACAGCTATACCTGATGATCCATTAATTAACAAATTAGGAATTTTAGTAGGCATAATTATAGGAATATTTTCAGTACCATCATAATTTAATATATAATTTACTGTTTCTTTTTCTAAATCACTAATAATTTCTTGACTAATTTTAGTCATTTTAATTTCTGTATAACGCATAGCAGCTGCAGGATCACCATCTATAGAACCAAAATTACCTTGCCCATCTATTAATGTATATCGTAATGAAAAAGTTTGTGCTAATCTTACAATAGCATCATAAACAGCTGTATCTCCATGAGGATGATATTTTCCTATAACATCACCAACAATTCTAGCAGATTTTTTATATGGTTTATTCCATATATTTCCTAATATATACATAGCATATAAAATTCTTCTATGAACAGGTTTCAAACCATCACGAACATCAGGTAATGCTCTACCTATAATAACTGACATAGCATAATCTAAATACGAATTTTTTAATTCGTCTTCAATATTAACTAATTTAATTGTTTTAGCAAAATTATCCATTGATATTATATTACCTTTTCAATAAAATTGATTACTTGTTCTGTAGTATAAAAAGAATATTGTTAATCATAACATGTTTAAAACACATATATCATGTTACTAATAATAGTATATTTAAATGGTAGTATTTAGATTTTGTAACTATATATTATTAATATAATGAATAATTTTTTTATGATTGTTTTTCTAATGATATTATTTTTTTTTTAGCTTCATCTATTACATGTTTTGGTATACCAGCTAATGAAGCGACAAATAATCCATAATTTTTATTAATAATGCCATCTTTAATAAGATATAAAAAAGTAATTGTATTGTTAAATTCTATAGCATCAAAATATACATTTTTAATATTTTTGACAATATATTGTAATTGTGTTAATTCGGTATAATTAGTAGCAAATAATGTTAAAGATTTAATTTTTGTAGCTATATGTTTTGCACAAGACCATGCTATTGATAAACCATCACAAGTAGAAGTACCACGTCCAATTTCATCCATCAAGATTAAACTATTAGTTGTAGCATTATGTAAAATATTTGCTGTTTCAATCATTTCTATCATAAAAGTTGATAAACCAGAAGATATATCATCAGTTGAACCAATTCTAGTAAATATACGATCTATAGGACCTATAACAGCTCTTTTTGCAGGAACATAACTACCAATATATGCCATTATAATAATTAGCGCTATTTGTCTCATATATGTACTTTTACCACCCATATTAGGTCCTGTAATCATTAGCATAGTTTGCTTACAATTTAAATCTACATTATTGGCTATAAACGGAGTTTCTAATATATGTTCGATAACAGGATGTCTTGATTGTATTAATAAAATACCTTTTGTATCCTTTATTATAGGTTTAGTATAATGTAATGTAATAGCTCTTTCCGCTAAATTACATAATATGTCTAACTCTGATAAATATAATATTAATTGTTGTAATTTTGTCAAAGATGGTTTTATAGCATCTAATAACTGATCATATAATATTTTTTCTAAATTTAATGCATTATCTTGAGCAGATAAAATCTGTTTTTGATATTGTTGTAATGATGGTATTGTATATCTATAGTAATTTTTTAAAGTTTGTATATTAATATAATAAGATGGTATATCACCAATTTTATTTTTTGGTATTTGTATATAAAATCCATAAATAGTATTATAACCAATTTTTAATTTGTTAATATTTAATTTTTGACGTTCATTGAATTCTATATTTTGTAAATATTGTTTAGAATTTTTAGAAATACGTCTTAATTGATCTAAATCATTATTATAATTATGTGCAATAACATAACCATCTCTGATTTGTGATGCAGGATTTTGCAAAATAGCTTTTTTTAACATTTGATTAAGAGATGCAAATAATCCAAGATTTATAATCTTTTCCTTAATATCACAATATGGTATTTTGTATAATTGATGATGTATATCAGGTAATATATCAAATATTTTTCTTAACGTAACTAAATCATATGGTCGTGCTGTTTTTAATGATAAACGTGCAATAATTCTTTCAATATCACCTATTTGTGTTAGTTTTGTTTGTAAATCTACATAGTAGTTTAATAAAACAGTTATACTTTTTTGTCTTGAAAAAATAGCTTGTAAATCACGTGTTGGTGAATTTAACCAACGTTGTAATAAACGACTACCCATAGTTGTTTTAGTCTTATCTAGTACTTTTAATAAAGTATTATTTTTATTACCTGATAAACTATATGTGATTTCTAAATTTTTACGTGTATTATCATCCATTAAGATTTCATGATAATAATTTGCTAATATAATATTATTAATATGTGGTAAATGACATAATTGTTGTGTATTTTGTATATATTGCATTAAACATCCTGCTGATTGTATAGCAACATATGCATTATTATGATTTATCCCGAAACATTTTAAATTTGGGATATTAAATTGTTGTATCAAAACTTTATATGATACATCAAAATCAAATTCCCAAATGGGTCTTTCTTGTTTACATTTTATATGTTTAAGTAACATCATATAAGAAAAATTAACTGGATATAATAATTCTGTAGGATTAGTTCTATATATTTCTCCTGCTATAATATTTACATTATGATGTTGCATAATTTTAAAATATCCAGAACTCATATTTAATATTGTGTATCCAAAACCATATTTATCACTATAAAATATTGCTGCAAGCAAATTTTCTCTATCATTATTTTGTAATAAAAAATCATCACTAACAGTTCCAGGAGTAATAATACGTACTACCTTACGTTCTAAAATTTTATTTTTAAATAAAACTTTATTATTAGTCTGTTCACAAATAGCAACAGATTCACCTAAATGTATTAATTTAACTAAATAATGTTCTACATTACATACTGGCACTCCTGCCATAGGTACATTATTTTTGTTAGAACCTTTTTTAGTTAAAACTAAATTTAATAATTTTGCAGCTTTAATTGCATCTTCATAAAACATTTCATAAAAATCTCCTATACGATAAAATAATATAATATGAGGATATTTCTTTTTTAAATTTAAATACTGTAACATCATAGGAGTTGTGTTATTAGTATTTTGTGTTGTTAAGTTATTCATATATTATATAATTTAATCTTTTTACTAAAAAAATAAATAACATCTATTATTTAATATAAAATATATATGGATTACATATTACATGTTTGTCATATAATATAAATAACACAAGTACTATATATAGATATATAAATAATTATTTTATTTATTTATTAATTATCTTCTTTATCATGACGATTGCCAATAATTTGTAATACAGTTACAAATAAATTAATAAAATCTAAATATAATATTAATGCTCCTAAAATAACATAACGACGTACATTATCTTTATCTTGCATATTCGTACTAACAATATAACCTAATTCTTTAAGTTTTTGTGCATCTACAGCAATTAAAATGGTAAATAAAAACACTCCTAAATAATTTGTGATGGATATAATTAAATCATTATGAAAAATAACATTAATAAAAGAAGATAAAAATAATCCCATACATCCCATCATTAATATATTACTATAGTTACTTAATCTTGTTTTGGTTTTATATCCCCATATATACATTATTAAAAACATAACAGCAGATGTAATAAAAGCTGTAAAAATAGTTTTATGATTATATAAAGAATATATTCCTGATATTGTTATTCCTGTTAAAAAGGAATAAGAAACAAATAAAGTAGTTAACGTTTGGCCCGATAATCTATGTAAAAAGTTCGAAATAATAAATACTAAGATAATTTGTAGTAAACATAACATAAATAATACAAACTGATTATATAAAAAATATTTAACAATTAAATGCATATGAACAATATTCCATGCAATAAAAGAGGTGAATATTAATCCTAAAAACATCCAACCATACACTTTAGTTATATATATATTAATATTATTTTTTCGACACTTTAATATTGTATTATGTGAATCCGTATATTCTATCATATCAATACCTATTGTTTATAAAAAATTTTATTATATAAGTAAAATATAATTTTTATATAAAAATTATATTTTACAAAAATAAATTTAATGAATATTATATACAAATACAATACATTAATAAACATATTTTGTTATGAGTCATAAACCAGTTTTATTAAAAGAAATAATAAATTCTTTACATATTAAAAAAAATGGAATTTATATAGATGCAACTTATGGATGTGGAGGACATACTAAAGAAATTCTAAAAAATCTAGGACCTTTAGGTAAAGTTTATGCTATTGATTATGATTCTCAATCTATAGATAAATATAAAATTAATGATCAACGTATTACTTATATAAATAAACAATTTTCTAATCTCAAAAAGATATGTTTAAAATATAATGTTACACAAAAAATAGATGGTATTATATTTGATTTAGGTATATCATCTTATCAATTATATAACCCTATGAGGGGATTTTCATTTATGTCTCATGGTCCATTAGATATGAGAATAAATACAAAACAAGGAATAACTGCTTATGATCTTTTAAAAAAAATAAAGTTAAAAGAATTATCTTTTATATTAAAAAAATATGGAGAAGAAAAATTTCATAATAAAATAGCAAAAAAAATTAAACAATATATTATGTTTAATCAGCTAAATAATACATATGATTTATCAAAATTAGTATGTTCTATTGTGAAAAAATATAATAAACATCCTGCAACAAGAACCTTTCAAGCTATTAGAATTTATTTAAATAACGAATTAAAGGAATTACATAAAGCATTAAATAATACATTAGATATTTTAAAAATAGGTGGCATTTTGTCTGTTATTAGCTTTCATTCTCTTGAAGATAGAATTGTAAAAACATTTATGAAAAAATTTAGTAGTATAAATATATGTAATTTAAAAATACCTTTAAATGATATAGAACTAGCATATTTTTTTAAAAATAAATGTCAACTTAAAATTATTAATAGAATTTTCCCTACAAAGTTAGAAATTAATAATAATTATCAAGCGAGAAGTGCAATATTACGTATTGCACAAAAAATATAAGTATCAAAACAAAATTTTAATAAAAAATAATATTTGAATCACAAAATTATATTCTATAAAAATTTTATGTATAAAGTTAAATAATATTAAATATTTTTTGGAAATACGATATTATGAATTTAAATCATTTGTTATCTGATTTTATCAATATAAAAGAACAAAATATTTTTATAAAAAATATGTGTATGAATAGCAAAAAAATATTAAATAATTGTTTATTTATAGCATTAAAAGGACATGTTATAGATGGACAAAATTACATTAATGATGCCATTATTAATGGTGCTGTTGCTGTTTTAACATATAATACTGATCGCTATAATAATTATATTACATATATAAATTTAATACCAATAATTCATATTAAAAATTTACAATATCACTTATCAAGTATTGCTAGTAAATTATATCAATGTCAAAAGACTACTAATATACCTATTATTGGCGTAACAGGAACTAATGGTAAAACAAGCGTAACAAATATTTTAATGCAATGGTTATGTTTATTAAAACAAAACCCAACTATTTGTAGTACTATAGGTAATGGTTTTTATAATTCATTAAATTATACAAACAATACTACAGATTCTGCTATTGACATACAATATAATATTAATAAATTTATTCAGCAAAAATCTAATATTATTATACTTGAAATATCTTCACATGGTATTAAACAACATAGAGTAAGAAATATAAATTTTACTACTGCTATTTTTACTAATTTAAGTCGAGATCATTTAGATTATCATAAAAATATGCAAGACTATGCCAATACTAAATGGTATTTTATAACTCAATATGGTATTAAAGACGTTATTATTAACATTGATAGTGATATAGGATTACAATGGTCGAAACAATTACCAAATGCTATTTTAGTAACCACAAAACCAAATTTGTTAAATAAACAAAAAAAATACTTTTTAGTAAAAGATATTAATTATAAAATAGATAAAACTATTATTACATTTGAAACTACATGGGGTTCAGGTAAAATTAGTACACATTTACTTGGATATTTTAATGTTATAAATATTATTTTAAGTTTTACAACATTATTATCTTTAAATTATTCATTAAAAGACTTGTTATATACATCATATAAGTTAAAACCTGTATATGGTAGATTTAATATTATACAAAAAAATAATCATCCTAAAATTATTATAGATTATGCTCATACACCGGATGCTTTAAAAAATATATTACAAACTATAAAATTTTATTATAAAAGTACTATATGGTGTATTTTTGGTTGTGGTGGCGAAAGAGATCAAGGTAAACGTTCGTTAATGGGTATTATAGCTAGTAGTTTAGCGAATTATATTATTATAACAAGTGATAACCCAAGAAATGAGAATATAAATGATATTGTACAAGATATTATTAAAAAATGTTCTTTTAAAAAAAAACATATTTCTATAATAATAGATAGAAAAGAAGCAATCCAATACGCACTTATTAAAGCACAAAAACAGGATGTTATACTAATTGCGGGTAAAGGTCATGAACAATATCAAATTATTGGTCATAAATATTATGTATATTCTGATTATGATATAGTTAATAATTACTATAAACAAAAATAAACTATGAACGATTTGTATTTATGTATTTAAAAAAAATTGCCGCCATTATTAGCGGAAAACTTATTGGTAATAATATTAAAATTAATAATTTTTCTATTAATAGTAAAAATATTAATAATAATTGTATATTTATTGCTATACATGGTAAATATTTCGATGGTCATAATTTTATTCCAGAAGCTATTAACCATGGTGCTAAAGCTCTTATTGTACATAAATATGTATCTGTATACATACCACAAATTATTGTTAATAATACTACTGTAAGTTTAGGTAAAATAAGTGCTTGGAAAAGATCTAAATATAAACATTGTGTTATTGGTATTACAGGAACAACAGGAAAAACATCATTAAAAGAAATGGTAGTATCTATACTACAAAAAAAATATAGTATTTTATATACTATTGGCAATATGAACAATTATATTGGTGTACCATTAACTTTATTAAAATTAAATAATAATTATCAATATGCAGTTATTGAAATTGGAGGTAGTTCTTGTAAAGAACTAATATATCTTAGTAAAATAGTAAAACCAAATATTTCTATTATAAGTAATATTGATATTGCTCATTTACAAGGTTTTAAAAACTTATTTACTATAATTTATAGTAAAAAACAAATTTTTTATTATACTAAAAATCATGGTGTTATCATTTTTAATGATGATGATTGCAATCAAAAAAATATTACTAATAACATACATAATAAAACTATTATGAATTTTTCATTATATAATAAAAACGCAACTGTATATGCAAGTAATATTCAGATACACACTTATGTTATAAAATTTTATTTACATGCATTACAAGAAAACATGTATATTAATTTAAACTTAATTGGTGGACTGCATCATGTTAGTAATGCGTTAGCTGCAGTTACAATAATTATTGCTCTAAATAATAATATGACATTACAAAATATTTTTCATGGTTTAACAGATTTTCAGCCTATTAAAGGTAGATTATATCCTATTTTTATTAAAAAAAAACAAATCATTTTACATGATGCTTATAATGCTAATCCTAAATCAGTTCATACTGCTATTAATATTTTAAAAAATATATCAGGATATAAAATTCTTGTTATTGGTGATATGTTAGAATTAGGGCTACAAAGTAGGTATTATCATATGCAAATTGGTAAAATAATTTCTTTAGCACATTTAAATGCTGTACTTCGTATAGGTACATATACTAAAAATATTATACATAATAATACATTTTATTCAAAACATTTTACAAATTTTACTGATTTAATCCATAAATTATTATTTATTTTAAAAAATAAAAAACATTATACCATCTTATTTAAAGGTTCTCGTAAAAATAACATGGATACATTAATTAAAATGTTTTTAAAAGAACTACCAAAATGATTATATATTTAGCACAATATTTATTTAGTATAAAATTAAAGAATATTTTTATTAATTTATTTTTTAGATCATATATGAGTTTTATTACTTCTTTAAGTATCGTTTTGTTTTTCCTGCCGATTTTTATTAAATATACAAATTCTAAAAAAATATTTCAAGTTATTCGTCTTGATGGTCCTGATACACATTTAAAAAAACATTGTGTACCTACTATGGGTGGTATTATTATTGTATTATCTATTTTTTTGACTATTATTTTATGGGCTAATTTATATAATTTATATATATGGTATGTATTATTTATATTAGTATCATATGCTTTTATTGGTTTAATAGATGATTATTATAAATTTATTTTACAAAATTCTACAGGATTATCTATTAAGAAAAAATTTTTTTCACAATCTTTTATTGCTATAATATTAAGTTTCTTTATTTGTAAATATGATCAAACACCATTAGTATTACAAATATTGATTCCTTTTTATAAAAATATTTTATATCCTATAAATAATATTACATATATAATAATTATATATCTTATTATTGTTGGATTAAGTAATGCCATTAATTTAACAGATGGCTTAGATGGTTTAGCAATTACTCCTACTATTTTTATATCTTTAGGTTTGACAATTTTATGTTATATAGTAGGTAATTTGAATTTTGCACAAAATTTTCATCTTATTTATATTCAACATGTCCCAGAAATATCTATTGTTTGTTTTACAATAATAGGTTCTGGTTTAGGTTTTTTATGGTTTAATGCATACCCAGCAATTATTTTTATGGGTGATATAGGTTCATTAACCATAGGAAGTCTGGTAGGATTAATTATTGTTTTAGTAAAACAAGAATATTTATCTTTAATTATGTGTAGTGTATTTATTATAGAAGCATTATCTGTCATTATACAAGTATTGATATTTAAATTGAAAAAAAAACGTTGTTTTCTTATGGCTCCTATACATCATCATTTTGAATTAAAAGGATATCATGAATCACATATTGTAATACGTTTTTGGATTCTGACTATTATATTAATTATAAATGTTTTTTTAATATTACAAATAAATCAACAATGACAAAAAATATAACCTTAATTATAGGTTTAGGTACAACAGGATTTTCATGTATTAATTTTTTGATACAAAAAGGTATTATACCATATATTATGGATCAAAATATAAATCCTATATATAAAAACCAAATACCTAAATTTATACCATATTGTTTCGGCATGCTAAAAAAAAAATGGATTTTACATGCTAAATTAATTATTATTAGTCCTGGTGTTTCTATTTTCCATCCTTTATTACAACAAGCTAAAAAATGTGGTATTAATATTATTGGTGATATTGAATTATTTTGTTTGTATAATACTACACCAGTAGTTGCTATTACAGGTACTAATGGTAAAAGCACAATTATAAAAATTTTAAAACAAATTATTGATACATATAAATATAATATTGGTATTGGTGGTAATATAGGTTATCCTGCATTAAATTTATTATCTCAACCAAAAGATTTTTATATTTTAGAAATTTCTAGTTTTCAATTAGAAACTATAAAAAGTTTACACGCGTACATTGCAGTAATACTTAATATTACTGAAGATCATATGGATCGCTATCCTTTAGGTTTTTCACAATATTGTTATTATAAATTACGTATTTATAATAATTCCCAAATTTGCATCTATAATATAGATGATATATACACATATCCTATGCAATTTAATAAAAATACAAAATATATTACTTTCGGGAAACATCATAACAGTATATATCAATTATTTGATTATAAAAATAATATGTACTTAAAAATAAAAAAAAAAATAATATTAAATTTTAATGAAACAAAGCTAATCGGTATACATAATTATCTTAATGCTTTAACAGTTATATCTATAACTGACATATTAAATATTTCTAGAAAACATGTTTTAAAAGTTATTAAAAATTTTACAAATAACCAACATACTTTACAAACTATTAGTAAAAAAAATAATGTTACATGGATTAATGATTCTAAATCTACAAATGTTTATAGTACTATAGCAGCATTAAAATCTTTATCTATATCTAATAAACAAAAAATTTGGTTATTACTAGGTGGTTATGACAAACATTGTAATTTATATTTATTAAATAAATATATCAATAAAAATAATATAATAGTATATTGTTTTGGATTAGCCAGTCAAAAAATTTTATCTATATGTCCTCGAGCTATTAAAGTACAAAATATGTCAGAAGCTATAAAACAAATTTATCCTTTATTATGTGTGAATGATATAGTATTATTATCACCTGCATGTTCTAGCATTGACCAATTTAAAAATTTTAAACAGAGAGGTCAACAATTTATAAATATAGTAAACTCTTTAATTTAATAAATATATATTTAGATTTTTTTTACAAAAAACAATTTTTAAATATAAAACATATATTATTATAATTACCAAACCAACAATGAAAAAAAAAATATTAATAGTAGCAGGAGGTACTGGTGGACATATTTATCCTGCTTTAAATATAGCATCCAAATTAATAACCCAAGGATGGGAAGTAAGATGGTTAGGTTCTGCTAATAGAATGGAAGAATATATTATTCCTGCACGAGGGATTAAAATTTATCTTATGAATTTTGCAAAATTTAGAAAAATAAATTTTTTTTCTAAAATATGGATAATAGTAACATTATGTAAAATAATTTTACAATCTCTTAAAATTTATCAACATTATAAACCTAATATCGTTTTAACTATGGGCAGTTATATTACTGGTCCTAGTGGTATTGCAGCATGGTTATACAGAATTCCTTTAATTATACATGAACAAAATAGTATTGCTGGTTATACAAATAAAATATTATCTTATTTCGCTATAAAAACATTAATAGCATATCCAAATACATTCCAAAAAGCTATTTTGGTTGGTAATCCTATTAATCATAATATTATTCAATTATCAATATATAAAAGATCTGTTATAAAAATACATACACCAATACGTTTGTTAATTACAGGTGGTAGTCAAGGATCAGAAATAATCAATAATATTGGAATAAAAATAGCACATATTTTAAAAAATAAAGTTTCAATTTTACATCAAGTTGGACATAATCATATCATTACAGTATTAAATCAATATAAACAAAATACATTTAATAATGTTATGGTTAAAGCACATATAAAAAATATGTATAAAGCATATAAATGGGCTGATATTATTATTTGTAGATCAGGAGCTATGACTGTTAGCGAAATTATTGCTATAGGATTACCTGCTATTTTTATTCCTTATCCTCATAAAGATCGTCAACAATATTATAATGCTGTACAATTACAAAAAATTGGTATTGCAACTATTTTTGAACAAAATAATATTGATATAAAACAAATAGTACATATTATTCTATCTTTAAATAAACAAAAAATACTAAAAACATTAAAACAAACATATCAATTATTTATATTTAATTCTTTAAATTTGATTTGTAACGAAATTAACAATGTTTTGTATTAATATTAATAATATAATTATTAACATATTTAAAATAAAAAAACATGAAAATAAAGAATAAAAATAATAATAAACATATGATATTTTCTCATTATAATAATGTACGATCAATATATTTTATAGGTATTGGTGGTATAGGAATGTGTGGCATTGCAAAAATTTTATTACAGTTAGGATATCATATTAGTGGTTCTGATTTAATTATGAATATAAGAATGCAAGAACTAATTTTATTAGGTGCTAAAATATATTTAGGACATAATAATTTTAGTAAGATTAAAGATATGGATATAATAGTATTTTCTACAGCTATTAAATTAAATAATCCAGAATTAGTATTTGCGAAACAAAATAATATATTAGTATTACATAGAGCTATAATCTTAGCAGATTTAATGAAATGTTATTATAATCTAATTGTATCTGGCACACATGGTAAAACTACTACAACAGCTATGATTATTGAAATTTTTTTGTCCTTACAAAAAAATCCTACATTTATTAATGGAGGTGTTATAAAAAAAACAAATTTGTATGCTAATTTAGGTACAGATCAATATTTTATTACAGAAGCAGATGAAAGTGATAAATCATTCTTATCTTTTAATCCTATAATTAATATTACTACAAATATAGATTTTGAACATTTAGAATATTATAAAAATAATATTAATGTATTAAAAGATAATTTTATAACATTTTTTAATAAAGTACCATTTTATGGTTGTAATATATTATGTATAGATAATATCCATATTCGTCATTTACTTAAAGAACAACGTATACATAAACCTGTTATAACATATGGTTTTCATAAATCAGCCACTATACAAATATATAATTATATACAAAACAAACATACATGTACATTTAATATGATTGATAAAACATATAATCATAATAATATATTTCAATTAACATTAAATATTCCTGGTAAACATAATGCTTTAAATGCAACTGCATCATTTGCATTAGCTAGATATATAAATTTTGACACATATGATATTATACATGCCTTAAAACAATATTCAGGAGTAAAAAGAAGATATGATATTATAGGAGAATATATTATTTATCAAAATAATAATAAACAATATATTAAAATTATGGATGATTATGGACATCATCCTACAGAAATTAATAATACAATCAAAACTATACGTCAACATTGGCCAAAATACCATTTAATAATGGTTTTTCAACCTCATAAATATTCTAGAATACATAATTTATTAGATGATTTTATAAAAATATTAGCTACAGTAGATACATTATTCATATTAGATGTATATTCAGCGGGCGAAGCATATTCAAATATAGCGAATAGTAATATCCTTTATAAAAAAATAAAAAAGTTAAATAAAATAAACATATTTTTAGGAAAATGGATTAATTATAATGATATGATTAAAGAAATATATTCAAAACTTTTTAAAAAAAATATATTATTATTTCAAGGAGCAGGAGATATTAATAAATTATCTTCATTACTTCTACAAAATAAATTTAATCACAAAAATTAATTTTTTATAAAAAACTACATTATATTATGACTAAAAAAATAGCAGTATTATATGGTGGTAATTCTTTAGAAAGAGAAATATCATTAAAAACAGGTAAAAGAATTTTAAGTGCATTACATAAATTACAAATTAATGCACATGGTTTAGATCTTAAAACGTTTCCTATATTTTTATTAAAAAATTATGGTTTTACTAATGTTTTTATAGCAGTACATGGTAAAGGAGGAGAAGATGGTAAGATACAAAGTATCTTAGATTATATGAAACTACCATATACTGGTAGTAGAATGCTTCCTTCAGCTATTACTATGAATAAACATATTACTAAAATGATATGGAAAGCGTATCGATTGCCAATATATCCTCATTTTATAGTTCAAAAAAAAAATTTTATAAAATCTAATTTTAATAATATTAATAAGCAATGTTTACAACTAACATTGCCATGTATTATCAAACCTAATTATACAGGTTCAAGTATTGGTGTTGTTAAAATTAATCATATTGATGATCTGATACCAGAAATAGAAATCGCATTACAATATAGTAATGAAATATTAATTGAACAATTTATTTTAGGTACAGAATATACTGTAGGAATATTAAAAAATTTTACATTGCCTACAATAAAAATTGTACCCCAAGATCATTTTTATAATTATCATAATAAATATTATAATAATAATCAATATTTTTGTCCTAGTGGATTAAGTCATAATAAGGAAAGTGAATTATCAAAATTAGTTTTAAAAGCATGGCAAGTTTTGGGCTGTGAAGGTTGGGGTCGCATAGATGTTATTATGGATCAACAAGGACATTTTAATTTATTAGAAGTTAATACCATTCCAGGAATGACTAAAAAAAGCTTATATCCGCAGTCTGCAAAACAATATGGTTTATCTTTTAAAGAATTAGTTTTGACTATTTTAGATACAGCTCGATAATACTATGATAATTTAATTTCTATAGGATAAAATTGTATAATGTTATTTTTTTGATAAAAAAACAAATTTTTTTATAATATTTTTTAGCTTATAAGAACTTTTTGTAGACAGTTTTAATAATAATTTTTTACTATATAGACTAAGATATTTTTGATATATATTAGAAGAATAACATTGTTGTTGCATAAATATTTTTGGATTAATAATAAATTTAATATCTTTTAAAATTAGTAATATTGTTTTTCTTATAAAAAAAATGAGATTAGTTTTTAAAGACATAAAATTTATCATACAACTAGAACTAGCAATTTCAATATACAAAATATTTTTGTGTATATTTTTTACATTGTATAAATGAGATAATTTTTTTGGTATTTTATTTTTTAAAATTTGCTCAATTTTTACTAAAAAATTTACATGTATTTGTAATTTTACGAAAATTTTTATACTACTAGGATAAGAACTATATAATTTAAAAATTTTGTTAATCGGTAATAGTTTATTATTTCTCATAAAAATATTTATCCTATATTTTAATAAAAATAATTTAAATAATTTTTATATATTTTAAATTATAAATTAATTTATACAATAAATTTTATTCATTATCATTATTAATTTAAGAGTGTTTATATGTTAACTAAATTATTAATTAAAGTTTTTGGTAATAGTAATAAATATGTTTTACAACGTTTACAAAAAATAGTGAATATAATAAATAATATGGAAAAACAATTTTCGCAATTAACGGATATAGAATTAAAAAATAAAACAAAATATTTTAAAAAAAAATTAAATCAAAATTATTCTTTAGAAGATATTTTACCAGAAGCCTTTGCTACAGTAAGAGAAGCAAGTAAAAGAGTTTTTGGTATGAGACATTTTGATGTACAATTATTAGGTGGAATAGTATTACATAATAATTGTATAGCTGAAATGCGTACAGGAGAAGGGAAAACATTAACTGCAACCTTACCATCTTATTTAAATTCATTAACTGGTAACGGAGTACATATAGTAACTATTAATGATTATTTAGCAAAAAGAGATGCATCCAATAATAAAATCTTATTTCAATTTTTAGATTTAACAGTTGGTGTAAATATATCAGGAATGTCATTAAAAGAAAAACGTCAATCATATAATGCTGATATAACATATGGTACTAATAATGAATATGGTTTTGATTTTCTTAGAGATAATATGGTATTACATTATAAAGATAAAGTACAACGAAACTTAAATTTTGCGATTATTGATGAAGTTGATTCTATACTTATTGATGAAGCTCGTACACCTTTAATTATTTCTGGTCCAGCAAAAAATAGTGTTGATATATATTATCAAATTAACAATATTATATCTAATTTAATACAACAAGATAATGAATATGATTCATCTGGACATTATTTTATAGATGAAAAAGATAAACAAGTTTATTTAACAGAAGATGGTTTAATTTTTTTAGAACAAATATTAGAACAAAAAAAAATTTTAAAGAATGGAGAAACTTTGTATTCTAGTTCTAATATTATTTTAATACATCATATTATAGCTGCATTAAGAGCTCATAAATTATTTACTAAAAATATTGATTATATTGTTAAAAATAATAAAATAATTATTGTAGATGAACATACAGGACGTTTAATGTTAGATAGACGTTGGTCAGACGGTTTACATCAAGCTATTGAAGTAAAAGAAAATGTAAAAATTCATGATGAAAATCATACTTTAGCTTCTATTACTTTCCAAAATTTTTTTCGTTTATATAATAAATTATCTGGTATGACAGGAACTGCGAAAACTGAAGAAACAGAATTTCAAGAAATATATAAATTAAATACTATCATTATTCCAACTAATAAACCTATGATTAGAAAAGATTTACCTGATTTAATTTATTTAACAGAACAAGAAAAAATTAATGCTATTATCAAAGATATAATAACTAAATATAATTTAGGCCAACCTGTTTTAGTAGGTACTATTTCAATAGAAAAATCAGAAATTATTTCACATAAATTAAAAAAAAATAATATTCCTCATAATATTTTAAATGCTAAATATCATGCTAAAGAAGCAGAAATTATAGCTCAAGCTGGAAAAATAAAATCAGTAACTATTGCAACTAATATGGCAGGACGTGGTACTGATATTGTATTAGGAGGAAATATGTCATATGATAAACATACAACTACTGTAATAGAATTTACAAAAAATCAATTAATATGGCAAAAAAAACACAAAGAAGTATTATCCTTAGGAGGATTATATGTTATTGGAACAGAAAGACATGAATCAAGAAGGATTGATAATCAGTTAAGAGGACGTTCTGGTAGACAAGGAGATAATGGTTCATCTAGATTTTATTTATCTCTAGAAGATTCTTTAATGCGTCTTTTTGCACCTAAAAATACCATTAATTTTTTAACAAAATTTGGTATTAAAAAAAATGAAGCTATTGAACATCCTTGGCTTACTAAAATTATTGAAAAAGCACAAAAAAAAGTTGAACAATATAATTTTGATATACGTAAACAATTATTAGAATATGATAATATTATTAATGATCAGCGTATAGCGATCTATAAACAACGTAATATATTATTACAACAGACTGATATCAATATGATTATTAATAATTTTAGAAAAGATATATATAGTAATGTTATCAACCATTATATTAAATCTAATTATTTTTCCCAAAAAACGTGGAAAGTTAAACAATTAACTACATACTTTTTTCATAAATATCAAATTTTATTACCTATAGATAAATGGATACATAATAATAATACTATTATAAATAAAGATCAATTATTAAAAAAAATAATGATTTTTGCTATAAGAATATATAATATTCAAAAAATCACAGTTGATATACATCATATACAAAAACTAGAGAAAAATATCGCAATATCTATATTAGATAATTTATGGAAAGAACACTTATTATTATTAGATTATTTACGACAAGGTATACATTTAAGAAGTTATGCACAAAAAGATCCAAAACAAGAATACAAAAGAGAAGCTTTTTATATGTTTAATAAAATGCTATATACCTTTAAAAAAGAAGTACTTATTAGTCTGAATAAAATTGTATTTCTACCCCATAATCATAATTCTTTGTATTCCTAATATGTATTTCATAACATAAAAAGATCATAAGTACTATTTTTTATATTATAGATATATATATTTAAAAAACAAATATTTATACTAATGTAGTAACTACAAAATAAAATTTATAATTTATCTTTTAAATACAAAAACCACACTCCTTGTAGAGGATATAACAAATAATATTATTTGTTATATCCTCTGTAAGTATGTTTTATATATTCAAATTTCTAAAAAAAAGCTTTATATTTTGTAAAAATTTTTTAATTTTAGGATAATAAACATTATTTAATGTATTATGGATCATACTTTGTTCTAAATTATACAATATATTTTTTTGAACATTATTTAAACTAATAGGTGTTTCTACTTTTATAGTACATAATAAATCTCCTATCACACCGTTTTTAATAGATCGAATTCCTTTATTACGTATTCTAAATATTTTACCTGTTTGTGTTTCTGGTGGTATTTTAATTTTTATTATGCCATTAATAGTAGGTACATCTATTTCACCACCTAATGCTGCAGTTGTAAAACTTATAGGTAATATACAACTTAAATTATTTTCTTCACGTACAAATAAAAAATGTTTTAAAATACGAATTTCTATATATAAATCTCCAGAAGAAAATTTTGTATTATTTGCTGTTTCACCTTCTCCATGTAATCTAATACGATCACCAGTATTAATTCCTGATGGTATTTTCACTGATAATTTTTTATGTACTTCAATTTTACCTTTACCTGTACAAGAAAAACAAACGTTCTTAATAAATGATCCTTTACCATGACATTTAGGACAAGTCTGTTGTACTGTAAAAAACCCTTGACTCATATGTATTTGACCTTGTCCATGACAAGTATAGCATTGTTGTAATGGTCCTTTAGATCCTGTACCTTTACAATATGTACAATTTTTTAAAAAAGGTACTTGTATTTCTTTAATAATACCTTTAATGGATTCTTCTAATGAAATATTTATAATATATTGTAAATCTGCACCTCTAGTAGTTTTATTGGTTCTGCTATTACCAAAAATATCACCAAAAACATCACCAAAAATATCACTAAAATCTGTTGTTGTAGTAGTACTACTATCTTGTTCAAAAGCAGCATGACCATATTGATCGTATGCAGCTCTTTTTTTAGCATCACTTAAAACTTCATAAGCTTGTTTAATTTCTTTAAATTTATTTTCAGCATTTTTATCACCAGGATTACGATCTGGATGAAATTTTATAGCTAAACGTTTATATGCTCTTTTCACCTCTATTTCTGTTGCATTTTTATTGATATTTAAAATATCATAATAATCTTTTTTTGCCATAATGTACTACTCTATTTTATAATCTTACTAATTATAATACCGTATACTAATATTTTCATAATATTATAAACGGTATTGTATATATTAATAATATGTTTATTATCATTACTTGTATTTAATATTATTTTTTCTTATCTTTAATTTCTTCAAATTCTGCATCTACAACATTATTATCTTGATTAGTTGTTTTGTTTGTTGTGGTATTATCATTATTATCTTGATTGGTATCATTTTTAGTTAAATTCATAATTTTACTAGATGCTTCAATTAATGATTGTATATTTTTTTGTATATTATCTTTATTTTCATCTTTTAATGCCATTTCTAATTTTTGAATAGCTGTATTAATAGATATTTTATCTGGTTCTGTAATTTGACTTAATACTTCATTTAATTTTTTTTTAGTACTATGTATTAACTGATCACCTTCATTACGTATTTTAACTAATTCTTCAAATTGGCGATCGGTTTCTGTATTCATTTCTGCATCTCGAATCATTTTTGCTACTTCATTTTCATCTAAACCAGATGATGCTTTTATTGTAATATTTTGTTCTTTACCACTATTTTTATCTTTAGCAGAAACATGTAAAATACCATCTGCATCTATATCAAAAGTTACTTCTATTTGAGGTATACCTCTTGGAGCAGGATTAATGCCATCTAAGTTAAATTGTCCTAAAGATTTATTGTCTCTTGCTCTTTTACGTTCACCTTGTACAACATGTATGGTAACTGCTGATTGATTATCTTCTGCAGTAGAAAATACTTGACTATGTTTTGTAGGAATCGTAGTATTTTTGTTAATAAGTACTGTCATCACACCACCCATAGTTTCTATACCTAATGAAAGTGGGGTTACATCTAATAAAAGCACATCTTTAACATCACCAGATAATACTCCACCTTGTATAGCAGCACCAATAGCAACAGCTTCATCAGGATTAATATCTTTTCTTGGTTCTTTACCAAAAAAATCAGTTACTTTTTTTTGCACCATAGGCATACGAGTTTGGCCGCCTACTAAAATAATATCATTAATACTTGAAATAGATAAATTGGCATCTTTTAAAGCAATTTTTAATGGATCAATAGATTTATCTACTAAATCTTCTACTAAAGATTCTAATTTAGCTCTTGTAAGTTTAATATTTAAATGTTTAGGACCAGTAGCATCTGCTGTAATATATGGTAAATTTACATCTGTTTGTTGTGCAGATGATAATTCAATCTTAGCTTTTTCAGATGTTTCTTTTAATCTTTGCATAGCTAAAGGATCATTTTGTAAATCAATACCTTGATCTTTTTTAAATTCTGTTACTAGATAATTAATAATTCTACTATCAAAATCTTCACCACCTAAATGAGTATCACCATTTGTTGCTAAAACTTCAAAAGTTTTTTCACCATCAACATCATCTATTTCAATAATTGAAATATCAAAAGTGCCACCTCCTAAATCATATACTGCAATGGTTTTATTACCTTTTCCTTTATCTAATCCATATGCTAAAGCAGCAGCAGTAGGCTCATTAATAATACGTTTAACTTCTAAACCAGCAATTTTACCTGCATCTTTGGTAGCTTGGCGTTGTGCATCATTAAAATATGCTGGCACTGTAATAACAGCAGCATTTATTTTAGATCCTAAAAAATCTTCAGCTGTTTTTTTCATTTTTTTCAAAATTTCTGCTGAAATTTGTGGTGGTGCCATTTTTTTACCTTGCACATCAATCCATGCATCTCCATTATTAGACTGTACAATTTTATATGGCATAATTTTTATATCTCTTTGTACTTCTTCATCAGTAAAACGTCTACCAATTAATCTTTTTATTGCAAAAAGAGTATTTTGCGGATTCGTAATTGCTTGTCTTTTAGCTGGTTGTCCTACTAAAATTTCACCATCTTTCGTATAAGCAATGATTGATGGTGTTGTTCTATCTCCTTCAGCATTTTCTAATACACGAGGTTTATTACCATCTATAATTGCTACACAAGAATTTGTAGTACCTAAATCAATACCAATTATTTTACTCATAGTGATATTTCCTTAATTCAATATTTAAAATATAAAATATATATATAACAAATATAAAGAAAACATTTTTTATGTATATAAAATTACTTAATTACAAGGAGATGGGGACATCATATTGATGCATCAAGGGTATTATACATATTTTTTTTAAAAATATATGTTTGATTATAAATAGTATATGACAGATATATATTATCTGTTAGTATTGATTTTTTTTAATAAAAAATAAAAATTTTTCTTAATTTAGAAAATAAATAATATATAATTAATACTTAATAGTATTCATATATTAAAGAGTGTTTTATGCAATTTTTTGTAGAAAATAATTTTGATGCAGCAAAATATTTTGATTGTATTGTTCTTGGTATATATCATAAATATATTATGCCAGATATTACAAAAAAAATTAATGATATTTCTGAAAATTATATTTTAACCATATTAAAAGATAATAATTTTTATGGTAAAACAAATCAAATGATTACATTATATAATGTGCCTAATGTTTTAACTAAAAAAATTATTATTATAGGTTGTGGTTTTGTAAAAAAAATCAATAGAACAGTATATCATAAAATTATTATAAATATTATTCAATATGTAAAACAACATGACATACAAGAAATTTTTTGGAGTATTACAGATTTACATATACATAATAATAATTATTATTGGAATATTAGAGATATAATAAATATTATTGGAGATAATACGTATATTTTTACTAAGTTTAAACAAATTAAAAAATGTTACTTAACAAAAAATTTTTTTTATATTTCAAGTATTAGTGATAACAATGTATATAACGCTTTAAAACATGGTGTTGCTATAAATCAGGGACAAATACAGGCTAAAAATTTAGCTAATTTGCCACCTAATATATGTAATCCTAAATATTTAGCAGAGCAAGTTTTTAAATTATCACAAATATTTCCAGATAAATTTACTATTGAAATAGTAGATGAAAATATGATGGAAAAATTAAGTATGAATGCTTATCTATCTGTAAGTAATGGTAGTAAACATAAAGCATATATGTCTGTGATAAAATATAATCATCATCATTCTATGCAACCTATTGTACTTGTAGGCAAAGGATTAACATTTGATTCTGGAGGTATATCTTTAAAACCTAGTCTTAACATGCATGAAATGAAATATGATATGTGCGGAGCAGCTGCTGTATATGGTGTGATGTATGCAATAGCAAAATTAGAATTACCATTAAATGTTATTGGTATTATGGCTGGATGTGAAAATATGCCAGGTAGTTTAGCATTACGTCCAGGTGATGTTATTAAAACTATGTCTGGCATCACTGTAGAAGTCAAAAATACTGATGCTGAAGGCAGACTAGTATTATGTGATGTGTTAACTTATATATTAAAATATAAACCTAAAATAGTTATTGATATAGCAACTCTAACAGGAGCTTGTGTAATAGCATTAGGTAATAATATTAGTGGTTTAATGTCTAATAATAATCAATTATCTCGTGATATATATCAAGCTTCTATAGAAGTTATGAATGATAAAGTATGGGATTTACCTCTTGAAGATTTTTATCATGATAAACAATTACATTCTAGTATAGCTGATATTTCTAATATCAGCATAAATAATGCAGGTTCAGCTATTACAGCAGCATGTTTTTTAGCCAAATTTACATCTCAATATAAATGGGCACATATAGATATTGCAGGTACTGCATGGAACTATGATAAAGATAATCAGGCTATCGCTACAGGTAGACCAGTTAATATGTTATGTCAATTTTTAATCAATAATATTCATTTTAAAAAATAATACATACTATTATTTTAGTATATAATAGGATATTTATCATGGATAAAATATATAATCCTAATAGTTTTGAAAAAAAAATTTATGTTTTTTGGGAAAAAAATAATTTTTTTCAACAAAAAATTAATTTATCTAAAAAAAATTTTTGCATTATGGCACCACCACCAAATATTACTGGTTTTTTGCATATGGGACATGCATTACAATATAGTATTATTGATATCATAATTCGCTATCAAAGAATGTTACAAAAAAATATTTTATGTCAAGTTGGGATTGATCATGCTGGGATAGCAACACAAAATTTAATAGAACAAAAGATTTTATTAAATACTGGTAAAACAAAACAACATTATAATAAAAAATATTTTTTAGAACAAGCAAAATTATGGAAAAAACAATATAGTGGTATTATTGTTAAACAAATGAAACGTTTAGGATTATCAGCCAATTGGAATAATATTCGTTTTACTATGGATGAACATTTTTCGCAATCTGTGACAAATATTTTTATAACTTTATATAAATCAGGATTAATATATCAAAAGGAAAGATTAATACATTGGGATACCACGTTACAAACTGTAATATCTGATTTAGAAGTAGAACATCGTTCTATGAAAACAAATATTTGGCATATTAAGTATTTATTACATAATAAGTTAACAACTCTTAATAATAAAAATTATATAGTGATAGCTACAACTAGACCAGAAACATTATTAGCTGATACTGCTATTGCAGTCAATCCACAAGATTTAAGATATAAACATCTTGTGGGTAAACATGTATTAGTACCTATTATTAATAGGATAATACCTATTATTAGTGATAATCATGCACAAATGTCTAAAGGTACTGGTTGTGTAAAAATTAGCCCAGCACATGATTTTGATGACTATAAGGTAGCCGTTAAACATAATTTACCTGTAATAAAATTATTCGATAAACAAGGGAAAATATTAGATCAATATCAAATATTTACTATACTTGGTCAACCCATAAATAGTAACAATGAACTAATACCATCTATATTACGTAATATACATTATTTAAAAGCTAGAAATATTATTATAAAATTATTAAAACAAAAAAATTTATTAAAAGGTCATAATACAGAACATCGATTAATACCATATAATATGCGTAATAATACTGTTATTTTACCTATGTTAACAAAACAATGGTATTTAAATGTAAAAAATTTAGCAAAAAAAGCAATTAAGGCTGTAAAAACTAAACAAATTGAATTTATTCCTGAAAAATATGAAAATATGTTTTTTTCATGGATGTATAATATACAAGATTGGTGTATTTCTAGACAATTATGGTGGGGACATAGATTACCAGTATGGTATGATTGTAATCATAATATTTATGTTGGTAACAATATTACAGAAATCAAAAAACAGTATTTATTACAAGATGATGTTATCTTAAAACAAGATACTGATGTCTTAGATACTTGGTTTTCTTCTAGTTTATGGACATTTATAACATTAGGATGGCCACACAATAAACAATATTTGAAATTATTTCATCCTACTAATATTATAGTGAGTGGTTTTGATATTATATTTTTTTGGATTGCTAGGATGATAATGATGACTATGTATTTTGTAAAAGATAATGATATTGCACAAGTTCCTTTTAAAAAGGTTTTAATGACCGGACTAGTACGAGATTCACAAGGACATAAAATGTCTAAATCTAAAGGAAATATTATTGATCCAATTCATTTAATTGAAAGTAATAATATTTTTTATGGTAAAAAGATAAAACAAGATTGTATAAATAATAATAGTACACAAGAAAAATGTGCAAATATACAAAATAATAATACATTACATAGTTATGGTGCAGATGCAATACGATTTACTTTAGCTGCTCTATCAGTAACAGGACGTGATATATATTGGGATATGACACGTTTAGAAGGATATCGCAATTTTTGTAATAAAATTTGGAATGCTAGTATTTTTATTTTTAAACATATTAATTATGAATTAATACATTATAAATCTGCATTATCTATTGCTGATAAATGGATTATTTCAGAATATAATACATTAGTACTAGTTTATACCAAGGCATTTAAAAAATATCGTTTTGATACAGCAGCTAATCTTTTATATAATTTTATTTGGAATAAATTTTGTGATTGGTATTTGGAATATGTAAAATATTTTTTACAAACTACAAAAAATAATATTCAACATAGTACACATTATACAATGTATTATGTGTTTGAATCATTATTACGATTATCTCATCCTATGTTACCATTCATTACTGAAGTTATATGGCAAAAAATACAGTATCAAAAAGATGATATTAATCACTATAATACTAGTATTATAGTTCAATCATTTCCAAAATATAATGTTTTAGATATGCATAATAAAGCTGTCTGTATTTTTCGTTTTTTTATGAAATTAATCAGTATAATACGTCAGAATAAAATAGATATGAATATAAAACAATCAGTTGATTTATATATTTTTAATATTCATAAAAAATTACAACCTTTTATAAAAATAAATTTTAATATTATAAAAAAAATTTTAAATTTACAGAATATTATTCTTTTAGAAAGTTATTCTGACTTACCAAATAAATCATTTACATTTTTTATTGAAGACATGATATTTGCGATTCCTTTAAATTCTGTTTTAATAGATAAACAATTCTTAATAAAACAATTAAAAAACAAAATATCTCATAATCAAAAAATAATAGATAAAATTAGCAGTAGTATTAAAAATCATGATTTTCTTAATAAGGCTCCAAAAAAAATTATAGAAGAATATAATATAAAATTATCTTTTTGTAAACAAAAAAAAAAGGAACTTCGTGATAAATATAATTTTATAAAACAAATATAACTTCCATTTTAGGTAAAAAATATGCACATGTTATATCAAAAAAGTATTTTATATATATCTAATTTAACTAAAAAAACAATTTTTAATATTATTAAACTTGCCGCAAAAATCAAAATAGAAAAAAAACTACATAAAGAAAAAAAAAGATTATGTAATAAAAATATTCTATTAATTTTTGAACAAAATTCTACTCGTACAAGATGTGCTTTTGAAATAGCTTGTTTTGACCAAGGAGCTAATGTTACTTTTTTAAATGCACAAAACACACATATAGGATATAAAGAAACTATACAAGATACAGCAGTAATTTTAAGTCATATGTATGATGGTATACAATATAGAGGCACCCAAAAAAATATAGAAATATTATCAAAATATTCTATAGTACCAATTTGGAATGGTTTAACAGAAATATCACATCCCACACAAATTTTAGCAGACTTATTAACTATACATGAATGTTTACCAAATAAAAATTTAGAAGATATTATACTCTCATATATAGGAGATATATATAATAATATATCTATGAGTTTAATAGAAGCGGCGCAAATTATAGGTTTTAAATTAAATTTAATAACTTCTAAATCTTTTTTAAAACAACAAAAATATTTTTTATTAAAAAATAAAATTAATTTTAGTAATAATATTATTATTACTCATGATATGAATCATATTAAAAATACTGATATAATTTATACAGACGTTTGGTTATCCATGGGTGAATCAACTACATTTTGGGAACAAAAAATAATTAATTTATATAAATACCAGATTAATAAAAAATTATTATTAAAAAGTAAAAATGATAATATTAAAATAATGCATTGTTTGCCATCATATCACGTTTATGACCATTATAAACATATTATTGATAACCAAATAATATCTCGTTTAAAATTGTTTGATGGTTTAGAAATTACTGATGAAATGTTTAGATCTCATCATAGTATTATATTACAACAAGCTATAAATAGAATACATATTGTAAAAGCGATTATGATATTAACACTTAATAAACATAATGATTAAAATAAATAATTTATATTTTATTAGTATAAAAAAGAATTTACTTTTTACATAAAAATTACAGGATAAATAATATGTACAAAATAATTAATACTATACAAGCTCCTTTACCTATTGGTCCTTATTCTCAAGGAATTGTATCTAATAATATGATTATAACTGCAGGACAAATACCAATTAATCCGCAAACTGGCATGATTTCTAATGATATAAAAGAACAAACTATACAAGTATTAAATAATATTAAAGCTATAATAACAGCTGCAAAATTTACTATAAAAGATATAGTGAAAACTAATCTTTTTTTAAAAAATTTAGATAATCTAAAAATAGTTAATGTTGTATATGCTAATTTTTTTTTACAATATGTAACTACATATCCAGCAAGAACATGTTTAGAAATTTCTAATTTACCTAATAATGTAGAAATTGAAATAGAAGCTATAGCTATTAAACAATAATACATAGAAATTTATTATTTTAAACAAATTATTATTACAGGTATTATTTAAATGATATTATTTATTAAATTATGTTTAATATGTTTTGTGTTAATAATACATCGTCAATATTTTAAACCTATTAACATAAAAAATAATACAGTGATTTTTTATAATTGGACAGAATATGTACCAACTAGTATATTAGAACAATTTACGCAAGAAACAGGTATTAAAGTTATATATTCAACATATGAGTCTAATGAAAGTATGTATGCTAAATTAAAAACATATAACCAACAATATGATTTAGTTGTTCCTTCTACTTACTTTGTTACGAAAATGCGTCAAGAAGGAATGTTACATAAAATAGATAAAACGAAACTAACTAATTTTAAATATTTAGATCCAAAATTTTTAAATAAATCTTTTGATATACATAATATGTATTCTGTACCATACATATGGGGTGCTACGGCTATTGGAATTAATACTAAATATATTCACGATACAGAAATAAATAGTTGGATAGATTTATGGAATCCTAAATATTATCATTCTATTTCATTACTTGATGATGCTAAAGAAGTTTTTCAAGTAGCTTTATTAAAATTAGGATTAACACATAAGATTATTACTTTGAAAAATATACAATGTGCTTATTTAGAATTAAAAAAATTAATGCCTAATGTTGTATTATTTAATTCTGATAATCCAGGTTACCCTTTTGCAGAAGGTGCTATAAAAATTGGGATGTTATGGAATGGTTCAGCTTATGTTATTAAAAAATTAGGTGTTCCTATAAAATTTATTTGGCCTAAAGAAGGTGGTATTTTTTGGTTAGATAGTTTTGTAATACCCCATCATGCCCGAAATATTAATGGCGCTTTAAAATTAATTAATTTTTTATTACGCCCAGATATTGCTGCAAAAATTGTACAAATTACAGGATATTCAACTCCTAATTTAAATGCAAAAAAATTTTTACCATTTAACATTATTCATGATGATATGCTGTTTCCTAATGAAAATATTCTTAAAAATGGTATATGGCAAAATGATGCTGATCAAAATATTATACAAGAATATGAAACGGATTTTCAACAACTAAAAAATATTTAATTATATTATTAAATATCTTTTATTTTTTAATAAAGTTTTTTTACAATGTATACTACAACAATTTTTATAATGTTTTTTACATGTAGGACATTGTAAAAATAATAAATGGCAAGAATCATTTTTACAATTAGTAAATATATTATATGGTGTTTTGCACTGATAACAATTAGAAATAATATCTCGTGTTATTTGTTCTCCCATCCGATTATCAAAAACAAAATTAGTACCTATAAACTTCATCGGTAAGTGAAATTTACGTACTTCTTTTACATACTTAATAATTCCTCCTTCAACTTGATAAACATTTTTAATGTTATTAAATAACAACCATGAAGTAGCTTTTTCACAACGTATACCTCCTGTACAATATAAAATAATTTTTTTATCTCTATATGGTTGTATATTATCTAATAGGTATAGCATTTGGTGTTGAAAAGTCTTTGCTTGTTGAAATATTATTGCATTTATAAAATGTCCAATTTTATATTCATAAAAATTTCTTATATCAACGAGAACAACATTATTATGATCTTCTAACATAAGATTTAATTGTTTAGCATTTAAATATATACCCGTAGTATTAAATTTTAAAAAATTAAAACATGATAAACCATCATTTAATATATTTTTTTTATATATAATTTTTAGCATAAAAAATGCATGTTTAGTATTATCAATAGCTATATTCCAATATATATCTATAAAAATTTCATGTATTTTTTTAATAAAAAATTTTATTACTGTATAATAATAATGTGGTAGACTAATTTGTGCATTAATGCCTTCTTCAGAAATATAAATACGTCCTAATACTTTAAAAGAATATAATAAAATATATAACTGTCTTCTTATTTGTAATACATTTTCTAATTTATGATATTTATAAAAAGATACTATAATTCTTTTATGTGAATTTTTCAAAAATGTTTTTTTTAATTGTATACGTGAAATTCTGTTATGTAATAACATTAAAAGAACCTATTTTATACAAAAAATAAATCATAACACGTGTTATTTTTATTATTTGTCTTAAATATAATTATATCTATTATAAAATAATAAAAATAAAGATCAAGTATATTGACATTATATTTTTCATAGTATAGAATAACAAATTATTATCCTCTGTAGTTCAGTTGGTAGAACGGCGGACTGTTAATCCGTATGTCACTGGTTCGAGCCCAGTCAGGGGAGTGTGTAGTATAATATATAAATATTTAATGCTTTATTAATCATATTAACATTATTAATATAATATATTTTATAGGATTAATGTGTTTATGATAATAAAATTACAAGATATCTTAAATGAAGATATTCTATCAGAGTTATTTACAATACAAGATTTTGTACGTTGGGCAACTAGTTGTTTTAGTGTTTCTGATATATGGTATGGTCATGGTAACAATAATCCATGGGATGAAGCTATACAATTAATTTTACCTACATTAGGTTTACCACCATATATATGGCATAAAGTGTCTCAAACACGGTTAGTGACATATGAAAAAAAAACTATTTATTATAAAGTATATATGCGTATTACACAACGTATACCAGTTGCTTATTTAACAAATAAAGTATGGTTTTGTGGACATGAATTATATGTGGATAAACGTACTTTAATACCTAGGTCGCCAATACAAGAACTGATAAATAATAAATTTAAAAAAATTATATTTTATACACCAAAAAATATATTAGATCTAGGTACAGGTAATGGATGTATAGCAATTGCCTGCTCTTATCTTTATCCACAAGCTGATATAGATGCAATTGACATTTCTAAAAATGCTATTAATGTTACAGAACATAATATCTTCTTACATGGATTAGAAAAAAAAATTACACCAATATGTAGTAATTTATTTGATAATTTACCTCAATCACATTATGATTTAATCATATCTAATCCTCCTTATATTAATCAACAAGAAATGGAATATTTACCTAAAGAATACTTATATGAACCTATTATAGGACTGGTATCTCCTAAAAAAGGATTAGATGTCATCTATAACATTATTAATCAATCTCGCAAATTTCTTAAAAACACAGGTATATTAATTTGTGAAGTGGGGCATCAAAAAAAAAAAATTCAACATAAATATCCCAATATACATTTTGAATGGTTAAAATTAAATAATCATGATGTAGATATTTTTAAAATACATTATGAACAATTAAAATATTTTAATAAATAAAGAGAGCATATATGTCTGGTAATACTATTGGTAAAATATTTCAAGTAACAACGTTTGGTGAATCTCATGGTATAGCATTAGGGTGTATTGTAGACGGTGTACCTCCAAATATTATTTTACATGAACAAGATATTCAAAACGATCTAGATAGAAGGAAACCTGGTTTATCCAAATATACTTCACCACGTAAAGAAATAGATAAAATTAAAATTTTGTCTGGAGTTTATCAAGGAAAAACAACAGGAACAAGTATTGGTTTATTAGTTTATAATATGGATTATAAATCACAAGATTATAGTAATATTAAAAATATTTATCGACCTGGTCATGCAGATTTTACTTATCAAAAAAAATATAATATTAGAGATTATCGTGGTGGTGGTCGTGCCTCAGCTCGGGAAACTGTTATGAGAGTTGCCGCTGGTGCTATTGCAAGAAAATATTTATTTGATAAATATAATATTATTATTAGGGGTTATTTATCTCAAATGGGCCATATTAAATGTAATTTTGATAATTGGGATATTATTAATAATAATCCATTTTTTTGTCCTAATATAACTAATATTAAAGATTTAGAAAATCTAATCAATAATTTAAAAAAACATGGTAATTCTATAGGCGCTAAAATAACTTTGATAATACAAAATGTTCCAATAGGTTTAGGGGAACCTGTATTTGATAAATTAGATGCAGAATTAGCATATTCATTAATGAGTATTAATGCAGTTAAAGGTATTGAAATTGGTGATGGTTTTAAAGTTGTTACACAACTAGGTAGTGAAAATAGAGATGCAATTCATACTAATGGTTTCCAAAGTAATCATGCTGGAGGTATTTTAGGAGGTATTAGTAGTGGACAAGATATTATTATTAATATTGCTATCAAACCAACTTCCAGTATTCCAAAAACTATTAATACTATTAATAGTATAGGGCATAAAACAACTTGTAGTACACAAGGACGTCATGATCCTTGTGTAGGTATTAGAGCTATACCAATTAGTGAAGCAATGGTTGCTATTGTTTTAATGGATCATTTATTACGTTATCGTGCACAATGTGCTGATAATATTTATAAATAATTAATTTAATTCTTTTAAATTATTAGACAAATAATCTTTTATTCCTGCTTCTGTAGGAATAATACTATGTTTACCAGATGTCCATTGTGCAGGACAAACTTGACCGTATTTTTTATAATGTTTAATAGCATCAATAATCCGTAAAGTTTCATGTATATTACGTCCAAAAAACAAATCATTAACTGTTTGATGTTTAATAATATGTTTCTCATCAATAATAAAAGTTGCTCTTAATGCAATACCTAAATTAGGATGTTCAATACCGTATTGTTGTTGTATATTTTTTTTTATATCTGAGATCATAATAAACTTAATATGACCTATCCCTCCTTGATCAATATCTGTATTACGCCATGCTTTATGTGTATATTGAGAATCACAAGAAATACCTAATAATTTAACATTTCTTTTATCAAATTCATTGTAATATTTATTAAATGTAATAATTTCTGATGGACATACATAAGTAAAATCTAAAGGCCAAAAAAATATTACAGTAATTGCATTTTCTGTATATTTATAAAAATTAAAATTTTCAATAATATCACCGTTAGGTAATACTGCTGGCGCAATAAATTGCGGCGCTTTACGTGTTACTAATATCATTATTTTATTCTCCAACCGATCTTTGTATTTATACAAATTACTTTTAAGACATTTAATTATATGTATAATATTTTCTATTTATACATAAAATTATTATTTCATTATTTATAAGACTAAATACTGTATATTTATTTTTTTTAGATAAAATAGTATAAATATAATTTAAAAAATATTGTCCACCATTACCATTATGAAATGGTGGATTAGAAATAATTAGATTAACTGTATCATTTATATGTGGAAACAAATTACTAGGAAATACATTAACATTATAAATATGATTTATTAATAATGTTTTTTCCGTGGAAAAAATTGCTTTTGCATCTTTATTAACTGCATATAATTTAGTTTTATGTATTTTAATACTATTAAATAGTATTGTTGTGATAATTCCCGAACTACAACCTAAATCTAATACTTTACCTTGTATATGGGATTGTAATATAGTAATTAATAATTTACTTCCTAAATCTAATTTATTACTATTAAAAATACTAGATAAATTATAAATAATGCTATTTTTAAAAATATAAAACTCCCAATAATCATTTATATTGAATAATATTTCTTTTTTATAAATAGCACGATAAATACTACATTTTCTAACACTAATAATTTTATAAAATATGATATTGAACGTATTAATATTATTAATGCTCTTAATACCATTATTATTTTCTCTGATGATAAAAATATCACTATTATATAGTAAATTACTAGCAAATTTTGTAAACAAAATGACAGACGCACGTTTATTTTTCGTCCAAAAAAATATTAATACATTATAATATACTGGAATATTTAGCATATTTAAAAAAACTTTTTTATGTAATATTTTTTTAAGCCATAAATAATAATCATATTGGTTAGTATACACCATTGTATCTTTTGTTTGTAAATATATTGGCAAAGAATTTATGTTGTGTCCAGCAAATATGACTCTTAAATTTTGCAAATTATTTTTAAATTTATATAAAAAATATTTATTAATAGCTAATAATTTATACATATTATGTATGATTACATTTAAGATAAAAAAATTTTTTCTCTTCTAAAGAAAATAATGTTAATTTATGACCCCAACAACAACCAGTATCCAAACCAATGATATTTTTAGGCGTATATTTACCTTGTAATGTAGACCAATGTCCAAAAAAAATTGTATACTTTTTGTATAAAATATTACTCATTAAAAACCATGGTTTTAATAATGATGTAACTTTTTCTGGAACATCTTTAGATAACATTTCTAATGTACCATTAGAATAACAATATCTCATATTAGTAAATGAATTAACAATAAAACTATATCTTGGAAAACCTTGTAATTGATTATTATCCCAATTAGTTACTTGTGGATAGTGATATAAATAAGAAAAAAATTCTTTACTATTATGACTAGATATTATTTGTTCTACTTCTCGTGCTGATGATAATACTATTTTAAAAGAATTCCATTGGGGTGTAATACCTGCATGTGTCATTAAAATTTTTTTTTTAAGATTATATTGTATTAATGGTTGAAACTTCAACCAATTATTAATAATATCTAAAATATGTGGTTGTTTTAGTAAAAATAAAAGTTCTTGATCATATAGATTACATTTATGTTTGATTCCTACAGATAAAGCAATAAAATATAAATCGTGATTACCTAATACTAATTTAATAGAATGACGTATATCATATAAAAAATATAGTAATTTTATTGAATCTGGACCACGGGCAATAATATCTCCTGTTATCCATAACATATCTTTAGTATAGTTAAAATGTATTTTTTTTAACATACTTAATAATTCATTATAACATCCATGAAGATCTCCAATAAGATAAGTAGTCATATTATTTCAATATTAATGTATATAAGTTTGAATAGCTAAACGAAAAATAGGTATTTCTACATGAAATACATCATTATTTTCATCCACCATAATATAATGGCCTTGCATAATACCAATAGGGGTTTCTAAAACAGTACCACTAGTATAATAAAAATTATTACCTGGATTAATATATGGTTTTTTACCGGCTACTCCTTCCCCATGTATTTGTGTTATTTTGCCATTACCATTAGTTATTATCCAATAACGACTAATAAGTTGTAATATTTTTTTACTTATATTATGTATTTTCATGGTGTATGCAAAAACGTAACGATGTTGTTCTGGAGTAGATTGTGATTCTAAATACATACTCTGTACTTTTATATAAACTTGAGATAGTAATTGCATCAGTTTATACCCTTCCTTTTTTATAATTTGATTCTAGTACTGCAGATAATTGACAATATTCTTTAATAGAAACATTTTCAGCTCTCATTTTATAATCAATGCCTAACTGATTCAAATCTTCTATAGTAAATAAATTTTTTAAACTATTGCGTAAAATTTTTCTTCTCATACTAAATGCTTGCTTAATGATTTTTTGAAACATGATAATATTATTACAATCATAATACTTAGTAAGATATGGTTTGAGATGTATCATGCCAGACATAACTTTAGGAATGGGATAAAAAGCATTTGTTTGTATTTCAAATAATGATTGTATTTGATAATGTAATTGTACCATAATACTTAAACAGCCATAATTTTTTTCTCCTGGTTTAGCTGTTAAACACTGTATTACTTCTTTTTGCATAATAAAATTCATATCTTTAATATATTTTTTATATTGTAATAAAAAAAATAATAATTGAGTAGAAATATTATATGGTAAACTACCAAATATACGTATTTTTTTATGTTTTTTTTTTGATAAAATGGCATAATCAATATTAAATACATTATTATGAATAATATTTATAGAAAGATTTTTTAATATATGATGTTTTTTTAAAAAAGTTACAAAACGATAATCAATCTCAATTAATGTAATATTAGTATTATAATATGTCATAGGTATAGTTAAAGCACCTAAACCAGGACCGATTTCAATAAAATAATTACTATGTTTAGGGTTAATTGTAGTAATAATTTTCCTAATAATATTAGTATTTTTTAAAATATGTTGTCCATATTTTTTTTTAAAAAGTATTTTCATATATTTTTATATAAATCTATCAAATTTAGTTATTACAGTATAAAACAAGTTTATTGTTCACAATTAAATTGTAAAAAATATATATTTATTACAATTTATAATACTTTTATAAAATTATTTAAGTATATACATATATAATCTTAAATTCATTATTTTAATATATAAAATTTACTATAATTGTTTTATAATACATATTTTCAATTAAATAATAACAATGTTAATATTAACATTTTATCAATAAATATATTTAATATATATTAAATAATATTTTTTATAAAATACTTTTCATATATAATTTTATATATAAATAAAGAATCGTCATTTTTATTAAAAAAATAATATTTTAATAAATATTAAAGTTATGTTTATTAATATAATATGAGATTGAGGATAATAATGTCATATTGGGGGAGATTAATAGGTTTTATTATTGGTTTATTAATTAGTGGTAATTTTTTCCATGTATTATTTTATACTAGTATAGGATATTTGTTTGATAAATTTTTTATTATACATGCTGAATGGTATAATAGTAACTATACAATTGATCATAAAAAAATATTTATACAAATAACTTTTGAAGTTATGGGTTACATTAGTAAATCCAAAGGCTTTGTAACTAAAAAAGATATTATTATTACAACTAATATCATGCAGCAATTACATCTAAATGTTCAAGATACTATTTTAGCACAACATTATTTTAATCATGGTAAACAAATAGATTATCCATTAATACATAAATTAAATTGTTTATATTATAAATTAATTAATCAACAAAACTTGTTACATAAATTTATTTTTATACAAATACAATTAGCTTATGCAAATAATTACTTAGACCCAAAAACAGAACAAATATTACGTATTATTTTTAGAGAATTACATGTTTCATATCATGAAATGAATAATATATTTGATAATATGTATTCTAGAAATTTTTTTTCTCAAAAGAATGATTATCAATATAAGCATTTTTCTCAAAAAAATACAACTACAGAACTAATGCAAGCATATCAAACATTACAAGTAAATCAAAATGATAGCATGTTAATTATAAAAAAAAAATATTATAAATTAATGAGTAAATATCATCCAGATAAATACATGTCAAAAAAATATTCTTCAAAAGAAATAGAAGCAATGAAAAGGAAAACTCAAAAGATACAACATGCATATAACATAATTAAAAAATACAAAAAATAAAAAATAATATCATTCATCAAAATACTTATAAAATAATAACAATTGCACTTACATATTCTTTTTCATCCGTAATGGTTACATGTGTTTCAAAATATTTTTTCTTTGTTTGTATGATATGTAATGCATGATTATATAATTTTATTGTTGGGCAACCATATTGATCATGATTAAGTTCAATATGTTTAAAAAAAATACCTTTCGAAAAACCTGTATGTAATGCTTTGACAGTTGCTTCTTTTACAGCAAAATGTTTTGCTAAAAAATATGTTTTTTGATTTGAACATTTATAATACTGATATATTTCATTTGTTGTTAATATTTTTTTTGCAAACAAATCCTTAAAACGTAATATAATTTTTGTAATACGTGTAACATGTACTATATCCATTCCTAACCCCAAAATTTTCATTATTTTTTTACTCATGATAGATAATTATCATTTATGTTTAACATATAAATGCACAATAACTTTTTTATTGAAATACATGCATATATTATTTTGAGACCTTAAAATAATTAATTTAATTTTTTGCCCATGATGCCCTATAATAATTTTTTTGTGTGTATTTTTTTGTATGAAAAGTATTGCTGTAATTTTATGAAAAATATTTTTATTAATATTAATTATATTATTTAAAGAAATATTGATTTTATATGGTATTTCTTTATGTAAATAAAATAAAAGACTTTCTCTAATTATTTCGATTATTATCAAAACATTATTTTGATTAGTAATTATATTATATGAATAAAAATGTTCTTTTTGTGGTATATTATTACGTAAAAAACGATTAATATAACTTACATATAAAAATTTTCTAGCAGAAATTATAAATAGTTCAGTAAATATTATTTTTTGTTGTATATAACGTATGTATGGTAATAAAATTTTTTTGTGATTAATAATATCCATTTTATTAATAATAATAATGGTAGGAATATTAGTATGACGTATAATATTAACGATATTATCTTCTATTAAATCCCATTTATTACGATCTAGCATTAGTAAAATATAATTAAAATCATTTTTATTATTTTTAAATAATTGTATAAAATATTTATAATTAGTAGAATAAGTAATTCCAGGAGTATCTGTATATTCTATTTGATAATTATGTTTATGATATATACCAATAATATTAGAACGAGTAGTATTTATCTTATGTGATACAATAGAAATTTTTTTATTAATTAATTGATTGAGCAAAGTTGATTTACCAACATTTGTACGTCCAATAATTACTACACGACCATAATACATGTATTTATTATGCACCAATATTTTTTCCTTATTTAAAGTAAATTATTAATTTATTTCTTTTCTATTCCTAAATGTATTAGAGCATATTTAGCAGCAGATTGTTCAGCTTTACGACGACTTGAACCAATTCCTATAATAATCTTAGAAATTCCATTAATTTTACATTGTATAAAAAATTGTTGATTATGTATCTCACCATTAATTTGAATAATAAAATAACATGGTAATGGTAAATGTGATCTTTGTAGGTATTCTTGTAATCTTGTTTTAGGATCTTTTTGATTATTACCTGGGATAATATTTTTTAATCTAAATTTATACCAATATAAAATAATTTTTTCTACTATTTTAATATTACTATCTAAACAAATACTACCAATTAATGCTTCAATTGTATCTGCTAGTATAGATTCTCTATCATAACCGCCATTTTTAAATTCTCCTGGACCTAAAAATAAATATCTACCTAATTTAAAATCTCTTGCAATACTTGCTAAAGTATCTCCACGTACTAACGTTGCACGCATACGGCTCATACTACCTTCATTGACATTTGGAAATTGTTTATATAAAGCTTTAGCTATAATGTAACTTAAAATAGAATCTCCTAAAAATTCTAATCTTTCATTATGTTTACTACTAGCACTACGATGTGTTAAAGCTTGATATAACAAATTTTGGTGTTGGAAAATATAACCTATTTTTTTTTGTAATTGATTTATCATAATTAAATTATATTTAAATCTATATGTAAAAAATTATCTTAATTAATAATTTGAAATATACGATTTAAGCTAATTCCTATTGGCCATTTATTATGTTCTTTATGTATATTAAATAAAACATATTGTGCTTTTCCTAAAATATTTTTTTTATTTATTAAACCCCAATAACGACTATCATAACTATCATCTCTATTATCTCCCATAACAAAATAATTTTCTGGAGGTATAATCCAAGAATAATAAGTATGATTAGGTTGATAATACGTTTTTAAATGATCATTAATTATTTCTGGTAGTAATAAAATCGTATGTGCACGTTTATTAATTATTTCTGTATATTCTAAAAATTTTAATGTTTTAAAAACATTTGTAAAAAATGTTTTTTGTTTTAACATATTCTTTGGAGATAATAAAAAATTATATTTTATAATAGATGTCAAATGATATTGTCCTTTTTTCATAGTATATAACATAATTTGCTTACTATATTCATTATAAATTATTTTATCACCTGGTATTCCAATAATTCTTTTAATAAAATGTATTTTTTTATTTTTAGGATATTGGAAAACTATAATATCACCTCGCTGAGGTATTTTATTTTGTATTAATAACTTATTTTTTAAAGGATGATGTATTCCATAGATAAATTTGTTTACTAAAATAGTATCGCCTATTAACAAATTAGGCAACATAGAATTAGACATGATATAACATGGTTCATATATAAAAAATCGTACAGAAAAAAATAATATGACAATAATAAAAAATAAATTTGCCTCTTTTTTCCAAAAATTATTTTTGTGATTTAAATGATAATAATATGAACTTGTATTTTTTTTAAAAAAAAAGTTATATAAAGTAGATATAATATTATATATCCAAATAATACCCATAATATATAGACTATATGTTAATATTTTTATAAATATATTCATGATATGTTTTACTATAAGTATGTTTATTTTTTAATATTTAATACTGCTAAAAATATAGATGATGGGAGTAAAATATTTCCAATATTTTTCATACGTTTTTTACCTATTTTTTGTTTTTGAATTAGTTTTTTTTTTCTACTAATATCACCTCCATAACATTTAGCAATAACATTTTTACGTAACTGTTTAATATAAGTACTAGCAATAATTTTTGTACCTACAGCAGCTTGTATTGTAATATCAAATTGTTGTCTAGGAATTAAATTTTTAATTGTATTTATTAAAATATGACTAAAATAATTTATTTTTTCTTTATATATAATAGTTGTCAAAGAATCAATACGTTTTTTATTAATCAAAATATTTACACAGATAATGTTAGTAATTTTAAATTTAATAAAATAATAATCTAATGAAGCATATCCTTTTGTAATCGATTTTAACTGATCAAAAAAATTTATAATAACTTCCGCCATAGGTATTTCATATATTAACATAACATGTTTAGTATGATAAACAATATTTATTTGTATTCCATGTTTACTAATACATAATTTTATTATTTTTCCTATATATTTAATAGGAGTAAAAATTTTACATTCTACAATAGGTTCTTTAATATGTTTAATATAATGTAATGGTGGAAATTTTGCAGGATTATTTTCATAAATAACTTCTTTATTGATTGTTGTAATTCGATATTTAACTGTTGGTGTAGTAATAATAATTTCTATATTATATTCACGTAATAAACGTTCTTGAATAATTTCCATATGTAATAATCCTAAAAATCCACATCTATAACCAAAACCTAAAATTTCAGAATTTTCTGGTTCAAAAGTTAAAGATGCATCATTAAGACTAAGTTTCATTAATGCATTACTAAAAACTTTATAATCATCTGTTATTATGGGAAATAATCCTGCAAAAACTTTTGGAGTACTTTTTTTAAATCCTGGTAATATATGTAAAGATCTTTGTAAAAATAATGTTATAGTACCACCAATAGGTACTTCTAAAATATTTTTAATACCTAACACAATCCAGCCTACATCTCCGCAACATAATTGTTTTAATGCTATTTTTTTAGGCGTAAAAATACCTAGCTGTTCTGCATAATATATTTTATTAGTATTCATAATAATAATTTTATCATTTTGAGATATAATGCCATTTTTCATACAAATTAATGCAATAACACCTAAATAATTATCAAACCAAGAATCAATTATTAATGCTTGCACAGGTGATAATATATTTCCCGAAGGATACGGAATATTATTTATAATTTCATATAATATATTTTTTACACCTAAACCTGTTTTTGCAGAACATTTTAAGTATGGCGGTTGTGTTATATTACCTATAATTTCTTCTATTTCCATTTCAATTTTATTTATATTAACAGTCAATAAATCAATTTTATTAATAACAGGTATTACAGTTAATCCCATCTTAATTGCTATATTATAATTTGATAAAGTTTGTGCTTCAATACCTTGACCAGCATCAATTAGTAGTATTGCGCCTTCACAAGCAGCAAGAGAACGAGAAACTTCATAAGAAAAATCAACATGTCCTGGTGTATCAATAAAATTTAATGTATAATTTTTGTTATTTAATTGATAGTATAAAGTCACACTTTGTGCTTTAATAGTAATACCTCTTTCTTTTTCTAACTCCATCGTATCTAATACTTGAGATTTCATTTCATATTTAGATAAACCATTACATAATTCTATTAAACGATCTGATAATGTTGTTTTACCATGATCTATATGTGCAATAATAGAAAAATTTCTAATATTTTTCATAAATTTATATTTATAACTATCTAAAAAAAAGCTTTTATGCTAAAGATATCATATTTATGTTGGTATGCCTTTATATTTTAATAAAGATTTTATATTTAAGTTACGACCACGAAATTTTTTAAAAACCTTTAAAATATTTTCTGAATTACCTGTAGATAAAATTTCTTTTATAAATTTTTCCCCAATAACAGGATTTATTAATCCATTTTGTTTAAAATAATCAAATATATCTGTTGCTATTTGTTCTGACCATAAATAACTATAATAACCAGCAGCATATTCATTACCAAAAATATGACTAAAACTATTTAAAAATTTATTCCATTCAGGTATAGGTGTAATTGCAACAATATCTTTTTTAATGGTCTTAATTAAATTTAAAATATTTTTTTTATTTATTTTGTCATATTTTACATTATGTATTATTATGTCTAATAAACTTAGTTCTATTTGTCTCATCATAGACAAAGATATATTATATTTTTTTGTTGCAACTAATTGTTTAATCATATGCATAGGCATTGGTTGTTTACTTTTATAATGTTGAGAAATTAATACAATAATTTCTGGTTCCCAACACCAATATTCCATAAATTGACTTGGAAATTCTACTATATCTAAAGGAATAGCATTAATTCCAGAAATATTAGGGATATTGATTACAGACATAATATGATGCAAAGCATGTCCACATTCATGGAATAAAGTTATAACATCATAATGATTTAATAAGATATGTTTATGAGTATATATAAAATTACAGTTAATATATGCTATAGGATATTGTAACATCCCATTTTTTTTTAGCATTCTATTTTGACAAATATCCATCCAAGCACCATTTTGTTTTTCTGGACGTGTATATAAATCCAAATAAATACTACCATATAATTTATGATGAATATTATATACATCATAAAACATTACTTGATTATTCCAAGTATCTACTATTTTTTTTTGAAAAATTAAACCATAGATTTTATTTAATAGATTAAACATACCATTTATAACTACATTTATAGGGAAATAAGCTCTAATAATATTAGAATCAATATTATATAAGTAAGACTTATATTTTTCAGTAAAAAACATTACATCCCAAGGTTTAATATCTATAATATTATATTTTTCTTTAACAAATAATTTTAGATCCTGTACTTCTTTTTTTGCAGGTATTTTAATTAATTGAACTAATTGTTTTAAAAAATGTAAAACATCACATAATTTTTTTGCAGATTTATTATCTATTGATTTAATAGCATAAGTATTATAACCTAACAATTGTGCTAGCTTATGACGTAATGATAATTCTTGTATAATAATAGGGAAATTATCCCATTTACTATTTTGAATATCTGATGCTCTTGTTGTATAAGCATAATATATGTTTTTTCTTAAATCATGATTAGTACTATACATCATGATATTAATATAAGTAGATTCTTCTAAAGTTATAAGATAACCTTCTTTTTGAGTATATTTAGATGCTTTTTCTTTAAAAGACTTAATCAGATTTTCAGGTATACCTTTTAACATATTTTTGTTAGTCGTATAATATTTCCAATCATTTGTACTATCTAAAATATTATTATTAAATGTAATTTGCAAAACAGATAATTTTTTTATAATATTTTTATAAATTTGGTAATCTTTATATGTTAAAAGAATGCCAGACAATTTAAAATCAAGTAATATATTTTTAATAGATGTTTTTTGTAAAATATTAATTTTATTACTAATAATAATATTATTATGTATCATCATATATATATTATATATTTCTTTATTATGAAAAAACCATAAGTGATAATTTGTAATTATTTTAATTATCTGATTATGTATTAAACGCAATTCAGGGGTACTTGTTACATAATTTAAATGATTAATAATAGAAACAACACGATTTAAATATTCGTTTAATTCTAAAATTGGTTGACAAAAATTTTCCCAAGTATATTTACCGGAACATTCTTTTATTAAATTTGTAATTGTATTACGACAATGTCCAGTAATATGTTCAACTGCAGGTATCATATGTCCATATTTTATGATACTAAACGGAGGTAATATAAAATTAGATAATAAAATATTTTTCATGCTTTATTCTCTATATTTTTATACAAAAAATTAAGATATTTATTATTTCTTAAAAATATAGTAAATATACTAATTTTTATATATTAATGTTTATAATATTCATTTAAAATTTTTTTGTCTTATAATTTCAAATAGGAAAATACCTGTTGCTACCGAAACATTCAATGAGTTAATTTTTTTTGATAATGGTATTTTACATAAAATATCACATTGTTTTTTTATAGACTGACGTATACCTTTATTTTCAGACCCAACAATTAAACATATAGGATATTGTAAACGAGAATCATATATTATTGTGTTACTATTTCCATCTGCTCCTACAATATTAATTCTATATTTTTTTAATAAAATAATTATATTGTTAATGTTGTTAACATAAATAATAGGAATCATATTTATTGCACCACAAGAAATTTTAGTAACAACTGAATTTATTTTAGCTGAAGAATGTTTTGGTAAAATAATGATATTAACTTTAGCAGCAACTGCACTTCTGATGCAAGCACCAAGATTATGTGGATCGGTAATATTATCTAAAATTAAAATCAAAGGAGATATTATGTTTGTTAATAAAGACGTTATATGTTTTTGATGATAAAATAATGTTTTAGTAATATAAGCTATTATACCTTGATGAACATGATTATTAGTTTGTTTATCTAACCATGTTTTACATACTTTTTTAGTAGTAATATTATATTTTTTAATATAGAAAAATAATTCTGTAATTTGTGTAGTATGTTTCCGATTATGAGAAATGAATATCCTTTTACAAGATAATGGATCATTTTTTAATAAATTTATAATCGGATGTATACCAAAAATTACTTGTTGCATAATATTTATTAGTAATAACTCAAATATACTGTATATTACCATAAATTTTAATTATTATAAAATTTTTATTTTAAATCAATTTATTACTCATATAAATATGTAATAAAAATAATTATTATATTAATTGTTGCTCTACTAATTTTGCTATAGTATTATATATCATATGTTTCTTGGAACTATCTAACCATGTTAAATTATCCCATTTTTTTAACCATGTCATTTGTTTTTTAGATAGATATTTGGTCATTAATATGATTTCATTTAACATAGTTTGAAAATTAATTTTATTTTTAATAAAATGAAACATTTGTTTATAACCAATACAACGCATAGCAGGATAATTGTATTGTAAAAAATTATTTTTTATTAAAGATCTAACTTCTTGTTCAAAACCTAAATCAATCATACTAATAATTCTATTATGAATTGCTTTAAATAATTGTGTTCTATCATAATATGTGATCGCAAATTGATGTATAGGATATGGTATATTTAAGTTTGGAATTTTAATTAAAGTACTTAATGTTTTACCTGTTATAAAAAATATTTCTAATGCTCTCATAATCCTTCTTATATCATTATAATGTATTTTTTTAGCAGAAATTGGATCTATGATATTTAACATATCATAATATGTATAAAATTTATTATTAATAATTTGTTTTGTAATTAAATTTTTTATATGGATAGAAGATTTTGGTATCATAGGTGAAATAGAATATAATAATCTATAAAAATAATACATAGTACCACCAACTAATAATGGTATTTTCCCTTTTTTAATAATATTATGTATTAGTTGAATAGCATCTTGATAAAATTCAAAAACAGAATATTGTTGGTATGGTTCTTTAATATCAATCAACCAATGTTGACAATAAAATTTATTATTTTTATTAGGTTTAGCTGTGCCAATATTCATTTTTTTATAAATTAAAGAAGTATCTACACTAATTAATTCTATTGGTAATACATGTGCTAATTTCATAGCAATTTCAGTTTTATGTGATGCTGTTGTTCCCATTAAAAAAATAACTATGGGATTAATTTTATTTATATGTGTATTCATATTTTAATTGGCAAAAATAATTTTTTTATAAAATGCATACTAATATCAGTCATTAAAATTTCATATGCTATTAATAAATTAATAATATCATCATATTGCCAAATTTTATTATTAAAATATATATAAGTTAACATCCAAAATTTTATCGTATTACAAGTAAAAACAGTTTGTATAGATATATAATCTAATAAATTTATAAGTAAATTTTTTACGGAAATTTTTATCAAAAAAATAGGACAAGCAATAATATCGATTTGAAATAAAACAATATTGTTCTTTTGAAAAACAAAACCTAACTTTACTAAGTATGGTTTAATTTTAGTGAATAATAAATATTCATGGTTAGATAATGGAATAGTAACAATACTATTGTATAATTGTTTGCAAACATCAAGTTCTATTAAATTTTTATTAAAAATATTATAAAAAAATAATGTTACTATATCTTTAATAACCAATTTATATAAAATATTTTTTTGTGTTATTATTAAATACATATTATTTATAATTAATAAAAATTTACCAAAATTTTTAAAATGATATACAGGTTTTATTTCTAAAAATACAAGATCTCTTTTTGAAATTTTATCTAAAGAATTTTTTGTTATCTGATTAATATTTTGATTAATGAATATATTTTCTAAATCATGGGATGTAAAATATTCTGTCTTTTTTAATGTACTTTTTTTACTAATTATTTTTTTTTTATTTGAAATAATTTTTAATATACTTTGCAAGATTAAATCATATATATATTCTATATTATAGAAGAGAATATCTGTTTTTTGCGGATGAATATTAATATTTATATTTTTAGATTGAATATTAAAATACATAACATAAGAATATTGTTCACTTATAATATTATTCTGTAATAACACTGATTTTATAGTTCTTATAATAAATTTATTATATATAATTCTTTTATTAACATAAATATACTTTATAGATTTTTTAGTATTTAAACTTAAAAAACCATATAATTTCATATTATGAAGTTGATGATATATATTTAATTGATTATACAGACATTCCTTGCCACAAATAATTTTTATCCGTTTTATATAAGACAAATTATTTGTTACCTTTTCAAAATTGTAAATAATTTTGTTATTGTAATAAAAAATGATATGTATATTTAATGATATTAAAATAATACTTTTAATAATATTCTTAATATGGAAAAATTCTACTTGTTCATTAGAAAAAAAATTTTTTTTTACTGGTATATTATAAAATAAATTTGATACTATTACAGTAGTTCCTCGCGGATGTGCAATAGGATTAATAAAAATTTTTCGACTACCAATATCTCGAGTATATAATTTCCAACCTACTAATTGTGTACAAATATTTGATCTTATTTCTATTTGTGATACCATTCTAATACTAGCTAATGCTTCACCACGAAAGCCTAATGTATAAATATTATCTAAATCATCAATATTTTTAATCTTGCTTGTTGTATATTTTTGTAAACATAATAATAAATCATTTTTATTCATACCAAGACCATTGTCATATACTTTAATAGTTTTTAAACCTCCTTTTTCAACATTAACTTTAATATATGAAGATTGTGCATCAATACTATTTTCTACTAGTTCTTTTATAATAGAAGCTGGTCTATTTATTACTTCACCAGCAGCAATTTTATTAATAATTTCTAAAGATAAAATTTGAATAGAAGACATATATAAATCATTTATTTTAGTTACATATTATACTTGTAAATGTTAGCGGGAAACGAGATTCGAACTCGCGACCCCAACCATGGCAAGGTTGTGCTCTACCGTACTGAGCTATTCCCGCATAATATATTTTATATAATATAAAGCTGTACAATATAAAGCTATACAACATATCATAAAATTATCTATGTACTATTGTCAATATTTTTTATTTGTTTTAAAACAAATTTTTTATAAAATTGTAATTCTCTTATAGATTCATATATATCATCTATCGCTCTGTGTTGTTGTTTTTTTTTCAATTTTATAAAAATATCTGGATACCATTGTTTAATAATTTCCTTAAAAGAACTAACATCAATATTACGATAATGAAAGTATTTTTCTAAACGAGGCATATATTTTGATAAAAATCTTCTATCTTGATATATACTATTACCACACATAGGTGATGTGTTTGGTGGTATATGTAATTTTAAAAAATTTAATAATAAAATTTCTATTTGTAGTTCATTTAATGTACTATGTTGAACTTTATCAATTAAACCATTATTTGTATGTGTATTATAATTCCATGAATTCATATGATTTAAAATTTTTTTTTTTTGATATACACTATAGGTCATACCTGGATACAGTATTTTTAAATTAACATCAGTAATAACAACTGCAATTTCCAAAATACGATCTATATTAAGATTTAAACCAGTCATCTCTAAATCTATCCATATAAACATATTATAATCCTTATATATTATTGTATTTCATAATATAAAATATGATTTTTAACTATTTTTATTAGTATAAAAAATACGTATCAATAACTATATATTACGAAACATAATATGATAAATATTAATTTAGTAGTTATGTATTACATAATATATTTGTATATATATTATGTAAAATTATAATAAATTTATATAAATTATTGTAATAATTTATATATCAGAACAGATAATAAAATTATTACTTATAAATAAATAATTTTTAGAATATTATAAATAACAACATGAGCAAATTTTATAACATATATTTATTAAAATAAATAACATTAATCATAATCTTCTTTATAATAATTAATTTAAAATTAAAATATTATTTAATATGATAATTATCACACACAATAATAATCATTATTAAATAAGTTTGAGTATTAAATTTTATACAAATATTTATTACTTAATATCTGAATTTAAATATGATTTATAAATATATATAAAATGTTTGCATTTGTTAACATAATACATTTTTAAAAATAATAATATTTTCTATTTTAAAAAATAATAATAAATGTTATTTAAATAACATCTAATTTAATTAGATGTTGATACTATCAAAATTAATATTTAGCTTTTGAGATATATATCATACTTTTGATATCTATAATAATCATATCTCTATTATTAATAAAATGCGGTACTTTTATAAGTAAACCATTACTTAATTTAGCTTGTTTGGTATTATTATTAATTGTATGTTTTTTACTAGTAGTTTGTGTATGTAATACACTAAGTGTAATATGTTTCGGTAAAGTTAAAAATATAGGCTGTGAATTCCAAAAAGTAATATTATAATAATATTGTGGTAATAACCATTTATATTTGTTTTGTACAATTTTATTTGATAATATAACTTGTTCAAAATTTTTATTAGACATAAAATAATAAAAAATATGATTGTCATGATATAAATAAATAAATTTATTTTCAAAAATATCAGCTGTATTTAGAGTATAAGTTGCTTTAAAAGTTTTGTGAATAAGCTTTTCAGTAATTAAATTTCTCATTTTAATTCTAACAAAAGCTTGACCTTTACCAGGTTTAACAAATTCATTTTTTTCAATTATATATGGTTGTTGTGCAAATATAAACTTCATTCCTACTTTAAAAGCATTACCAAAATAATTTGTCATTATATTCCTTCATAATATATATATTTTATATATAAAAATATATTACTATATTACCTATAATAATAAAAAATATAATTTTTTACCAAAAATTAAAAGTAATTATATTATAAGAAAAATGATTTATATAAATTAAAATATCATTTTTGGTATTTTATACATATAAATCATTTATATAAGCAAATATTGTTAATATTTATTTTATAAGAAAAATAATTATGACTGATATAACAAATATATTTTATTGATATAAATATATGTAATAACATTTAAATTTTTTATTATATATCTATAAGATAGATATAATTTGTCATACCTAAAATTTTGTAAGAAAAATAATGTGGTAATTTATATACTAAGTTATACGTAATATAATATTAAAAATATTAACATAAATTTAACATAATAATTACTATATTTTTATAGTATTACTATCATGATAAATGTAATTTGATATCATTAAAATATTTTAGAAAAAGTACTAGTGTAAAAATATAAATATCGTAAACACTAAATATCATATTAGTAATTCACTACTAATATGATTAGTATTTTTTATTACTAAATTTAAATAACTGAAATTAATATATAATTAGTAAAACTTATTGGATAAATAGATAAGAACTGTGTTTGTTATATACAACACAGTTCTTATCATTATATTAATCATTATAAATATTTATTTAATATCGTAAAATGATATAATATTATATATTACATCATTCCACCCATACCACCACCCATGCCACTTCCTGGAGGAGTATTATTCATTTCTGTTTTTTCATCTTTTGGTAAATCAGTAATCATACATTCTGTTGTAATCATTAACCCTGCAACAGAAGCAGAATATTGTAATGCCGATCTTGTTACTTTAGTAGGATCTAAAATACCAAATTTAATCATATCACCATATTCTTCACTAGCTGCATTATAACCATAATTACCATGACCATCTTTAACATTATTAGCAACAACAGAAGGTTCTTCACCAGAATTAGATACTATCTGACGTAATGGCGCTTCCATAGCTCTTAAAGCTACTTTAATGCCCATATTTTGGTCTTCATTTTGTCCTGTAAGATGTACTAATTTTGCTGCAACACGCACTAAAGCCACACCACCACCTGCAACAACTCCTTCTTCTACAGCTGCTCTAGTAGCATGTAATGCATCTTCTACACGTGCTTTTTTTTCTTTCATTTCTACTTCTGTAGCTGCACCAACTTTTAATACTGCTACACCACCTGCTAGTTTTGCAACTCTTTCTTGTAATTTTTCACGATCATAATCAGATGTAGCTTCATCTATTTGTTGTCTTATTTGTAATACTCTACCAGAAATATCAGCTTGTTTACCCATGCCATCAATAATAGTTGTAGTATCTTTATTAATTACAATACGTTTAGCTTGTCCTAAATCATCTAATGTTGTTTTTTCTAATTCTAATCCTATTTCTTCAGAAATAACATTACCGCCTGTTAGGATAGCAATATCTTGTATCATAGCTTTACGACGATCACCAAAACCAGGAGCTTTAACAGCTGCAACTTTTACAATACCACGCATAGTGTTTACTACTAAAGTTGCTAAGGCTTCACCATCAACATCTTCTGCAATAATTAATAGAGATTTGCTAGATTTTGCAACGGTTTCTAGTATAGGTAACATTTCACGTATGTTTGATAATTTTTTATCTACTAATAATATATATGGGTGTTCTAACTCTACAGTACCAGATTCAGCTTTATTAATAAAGTAAGGTGATAAATACCCTCTATCAAACTGCATTCCTTCTACAACATCTAATTCATCTTGCAAACCACTACCTTCTTCAACTGTAATTACACCTTCTTTACCTACTTTACCCATAGCTTGTGCAATTAAATCACCAACAGTTTCATCAGCATTAGCTGAAATAGTCCCTACTTGTGCTATAGATTTAGAATCAGAACAAGGCACAGACAATACTTTTAGTTCTTCTACAGCTGCAATTACAGCTTTATCAATACCTCTTTTTAAATCCATAGGATTCATACCTGCTGCAACAGCTTTTAAACCTTCTGTTACAATAGCTTGTGCTAAAACACTAGCGGTAGTTGTACCATCTCCGGCCGCATCATTAGCTTTAGAAGCTACTTCTTTCACCATTTGTGCGCCCATATTTTCAAACTTATCTTCTAATTCAATTTCCCTTGCTACAGTAACACCATCTTTAGTAATCGCAGGTGCTCCAAAAGACTTATCTAAAACTACATTACGTCCTTTAGGACCTAAAGTAATTTTTACTGCATCGGCTAATATGTTCACACCACGTAACATTTTAACACGGGCATCATTACCAAATTTTACATCTTTAGCTGACATTTGATATATCCTTAAATTAACATTAATATGAAGGTAAATATTATTTACATAATCTTTTATATGATTACTTCACAATAGCTAAAATATCACTTTCAGACATTATTAAAACTTCATCATTATCAATTTTTTCAGTTTTAACACTATAACCATCATTAAATATTACTACATCACCCTTTTTTACATCTAAGGGTTTAACAGTACCATTATCTAATATACGTCCTTTCCCTACGGCTAATACTACACCTCGAGTAGATTTTCCAGCTGCGGTACCTGTTAAAACAATACCACCTGCTGATTTAGATTCAACTTCTTGACGTTTAACAATAACACGATCATGTAATGGACGAATATTCATTTTTAGGTATTCTCCTATCATAACTACGTAATTCTTTTAATACAAAAATATAATGTTTTACTAAGCAACGTGTCCAAGAGATGAGGACAGATATACACCGTTTCAAGTCTTTATAAAGAAATTTTTTTTAACATATATTATTTTTATAAAAAAATATTATTTATTAATATCATTTGTAAAATATAATAAGTACATATGACTTTTTTTTACATAAAGGGTAACAATGTTTATTGTTGAATGCATTATATTTATTATCATTATTTATTTAGGTATGAAAACAGGAGGAATAGGATTAGGATTATTTAGTTGTGTTGGGGTTTTAATACTAACATTATGTTTCAATCATAAAATTGGTAATATTCCATTAGATGTAGTAGCAATTATATTATCTGTAACAATTATGATTTCTGTATTATATTTATCAGATGGGATTAACTATTTAATTTATTGTATAAATAAGTTATTATTACAACAACCTAAGTATATTATTATAGTAGCTCCTGTAATAACATATTTTATTACACTAATAACAGGTACTAGTTATACAGCGTTATCTATTTTTCCTGTTATTATGCATATTTCTAAAAAAAACAACATACAACCTGTATATCCACTATCAATATCCGTAGTAGCTTCACAAGTTGCTATTATTGCTTCACCAATATCTGCTGCTTTTATATATTTTTCTAAAATATTAGAACCATTTGGTATTAATTATTTTATCTTATTAACTATCTTTATTCCTTCAACTTTTATAGCTGTTTTGTTAACTTCATTATTTACTAGCATTAGATATAATTTTTATCATAAATTACATGCGACTAATATTATTTCATATAATCATTTTGAAAAAACAAATCTATTTAGTATAAAAGGTAAATATTCATTTATATTATTTTGTATTGGTATTAGTACTATTTTAGTATATAATATTCTATGTAGTATTTATACTATAAGTAATAGTATTCCACGGACTGAATCTATAATATTATTCATGTTGGTTATATCATTAGTAATACATTTAGTCTGTAAAACTAATATCAAAAAAATAACACAAACTAAAATTTTTCAAATTGGTATGGAAGCTTGTATATGTATTATTGGAGTTGCGTGGTTTAGCGATACATTTATAAATGCACATATGAATATTATAAAACTGTTTATTTTATATATTATACAATATAAACCTATCATATTAGCCATTATGTTACTTTTTATAACATCATTATGTTATTCACAAGCAGTTACTACTAGAGCAATTATTCCCTATTTAATTATTTTAGGTGTTCCTTTAAAAACTATTATTAGTATTTTTACAGCAGTTGCAGGAGTATTCATTTTACCAACATATCCTACTATTTTATACGCAGTTAAGATAGATGATACTGGTTCTACTAAAATAGGTAAATATGTATTTAATCATCCATTTTTAATACCTGGAATATCAATTATTACATTATCTATCATAATAAACTTTTTGATTATTCATTACATCATTTAATGATAATAAAAAACATATTGACGCAAAATAGTATTTATTGTTATAATAACGATGTAGTTCTTCATCGCCCGAATAGCTCAGTTGGTAGAGCAGTGGACTGAAAATCCCCGTGTCGGTGGTTCAATTCCGCCTTCGGGCATGATAAGATTATTTATATAAATCAAAAATTTTATAGTATACAAATATTATTTTTGTATATATAAAGAATAACTTTTGTGTTCTCTTAATATTTTGATATTAATATTATACGTAATGGCTATTTTAGACATAATTTGCATTAAACAATATTGATTGTTAGTAAAATAATATATAGTTAAAATATAACCATTAATTATATAATGTTTATTAGTTAATGTATGTTGGCTAGTAATTATTAATCTATCACTAATTCTAGGTATAATATTTGTTATTTTTATTTTTATACTAAAAAGTTTGTTATTATTATAATGATTATTAGCCATATAAATTTTATTTATTATTTCTTGTCCTATATAACATCCTTTATGTAAATCTATAGCATGAAATTTATACATATTAATTTCTTGGGGAATAAATTTTGTAAAATTATTTTTATCAATAATAGGATAACCTATTTGACAAAATAATTTTATATCATAATTATATGAAAAAGCAATTTTATGATATCTAATATATGAAATTATATTATGTATATTATTTACAATAATAATTGTCAAATATTTATTACGTGACATGGTACGTATTTTTAATAAAATATTATCTTTATCAATCAATAAAGAATGTTTATGCATCAAATAATTTGAATTTTGAAAAACGTGTAACAAAAAATTTTGAGTAGTATTATTATCAGCATATATTCCTACTAATGATTTCGTAGAACATAAAATATGCACATCATACAAAAACATATATTTTTTAATACTATTTAAATATATCTGGGCTATATTTTTTCTAATTATATAACCATAACAATTATGCTTATATTTAAAAATTTTCATATTAGTTAATAGCCTGCCTTTTGAATTGCAATGACAAGCATATAAAAAATTTTTTTGGTCTGTTAAATTATCAATATTAATAGTAAGCTGATGTTGTAAAAATTTTTTACTATCTTTACCATTAACAATAATTAAAATCCAATGATTTAATGGAATAAATTTTAATGTAGTTTTCATATGTTATTTTTTAATTATATAAAAAATATTATTTTTTATATAATTAAAAAATAATATTTAATATATTAATATTTGTTTAATAAAACACTAATTACTATATAATAAATTATTATATTTGATTTTTGATTAATATAAGTTTAATGTTTTATGTAGTTCTTGTAATGCATATATTTTATTTTTTGTGTAATGATTTACAATAGATGCAATTGTAGCAAAAGCACTTTTAATAGTAGTATTAAAATAGATATTGTTTTGTAATGCTGTAATACGTATAATTTTAGATTTTTGTATAGATTCTGGACTTAACGCAGTAATAATAATATAATTATACCTTCTATTTTTAATATTATTAATAAGATCTTTAGATATATTATTATCCACTACTATAACAGGTATATTATGTTGTTGTAATATTTTTGCAGTACCTGGTGTAGCTTCAATTTTATAACCATAATTAATTAACTGTTTTGTTAAAACTAAACTATATTTTTTATCTTGATGACTTAAAGATAACAATACAACACTATTTAACTTATAAATTTTATTATCTACATGTAAAATAATTTTAGAAAAAGCTTCCGCAAATGTCATGCCAATACCCATAATTTCACCAGTAGATTTCATTTCCGGACCTAATATAGGATCAACACCATCAAATTTATTAAAGGGTAAAATTGATTCTTTAATAGCAAAATATTTTGGTATTATTTCTCGAGTAATATTTAATTGTGCTAAAGTATAACCAGCCATAACTAAGGCGCCTATTTTTGCCATTGGAAGCCCAATCGTTTTAGAAAGAAAAGGAATAGTACGGGATGCACGAGGATTAACTTCTATTAAATATATTTGATTATTCTTTATCGCAAACTGAATATTGATTAAACCACAGATATTCATCTTATAAGATATTTTACGCACTTGTTGTTTAATATTTGTTATTAATGATTTGTTTATAGTGTATGTTGGCACTACACAAGCAGAATCACCAGAATGTATACCAGCTTGTTCAATATGTTCCATAATACCACCAATAAAAACATCATGGCCATCACAAATAGCATCGACATCTATTTCTATGGCATTATCTAAAAACTTATCTAACAAAATTTCCGTATGATGAGTAATATTTTTTAAAAAATATTGTATTAATTCTGCTTTATTATATACAATTTGCATTGCTTGACCGCCTAATACATATGATGGTCTAACTATTACAGGATAACCAATAATATCAGATTGTATAAGAGCATTTTTGAGATTATGTACAATATAATTTGTTGGTTGTTGTAATTTTAAATCATGAATAATATTTTTAAATTTATCCCTATTTTCTGCGATATCTATATTATGAGGTGTGGTACCTAAAATATTAACTCCCTCTTGAGCAAGATGTTTTGCAATATTTAACGGTGTTTGTCCGCCATATTGCACAATAATACCTCTAGGTTGTTCAATATTAATAATATCTAATATTTTTTCTATATTTAATGGTTCAAAATATAATTTATCAGAAATATCATAGTCTGTTGATACAGTTTCAGGATTGCAATTAACCATAATGGTTTCAAAATTTTTTTCTCGTAATGCTAAAGCAGCGTGTACACAACAATAATCAAATTCTATACCTTGTCCAATTCTATTAGGTCCACTGCCTAAAATAATAATTTTTTTGGGATTACTAGTTACATAAGATTCACATTCAGTACTATAAGTAGAATATATATATGCTGTATTAGTATCAAATTCTGCTGCACATGTATCTACTCTTTTATATACAGGATAAATTTTTTTATTATATCTTAATTTTCTAATATCTTTTTCACATGAATTTACTAACTTAGCAATTCTCATATCGGAAAAACCTTTTTGTTTTAGAAAACGAAAGAACTGTTTATTTTCTAAACTTTGAATTCCTAATGTAAGAATTTTTTGTTCAATATTAATTAAATCTTGTATTTGATCTAAAAACCATACATCAATTTTTGATAATTGATGTATTTTCATTAATGTTATACCAAATCTAAAAGCATCAGCAATAAATTGTATTCTATTTGGACCAGGATGGGATAATTCATATATAATTTTCTTAGTATTTGCATTATTTTGTATAAAAATTTTTGGATCCAAACCACTAATATTATGATCTAAACTACATAATGCTTTTTGTAAAGCTTCCTGAAAATTAGTTCCAATAGCCATAACTTCGCCTACAGATTTCATTTGTATAGATAATCTATGATTAGTTTCATGAAATTTTTCGAAATTAAATTTCGGTATTTTTACTACAATATAATCTATAGAAGGTTCAAATGCAGCAGATATTTTATTATTAGTAATATCATTATTTAATTCATCTAATGTATAACCAATAGATAATTTTGCAGAAATTTTTGCTATAGGAAAACCTGTTGCTTTAGAAGCAAGTGCAGAAGAACGTGATACACGAGGATTCATTTCAATAACAACTAACTTGCCTGTTATAGGATTAACTGCAAATTGTACATTAGCTCCTCCTGAATTAATACCAATATTTTTCATAATACTAATAGCGGCATTACGCATAATTTGATATTCTTTGTCAGATAAAGTTTGTGCTGGCGCTACTGTAATAGAATCACCAGTATGTATACCCATAGGATCAATATTTTCAATAGAACATATAACAATACAATTACCATTTACATCTCTAATCATTTCTAACTCATATTCTTTCCAACCTATTAAAGATTCATCAATAATTAATTCATTAATAGGAGATAATATTATTCCTTGTGCACAAATATTCGTAAATTCTTGCAAATTATATGCTATACCACCACCAGAACCACCCATAGTATAAGAAGGACGTATAATACATGGATAACCTATTTTTTTTACAACATCTAATGCTTCTTGTAAATTATGTACTGCATAAGATGCAGCTATATTTAAACCTATTTGTTGTATAATTTTATTAAAAATATTTCTATTTTCAGCACGATGAATGGCTTGAATAGTAACACCAATAATTTTAACATTATATTTAGTTAAAATATTTGTTTCATATAATTGTAATATACAATTTAAAGCCGTTTGTCCACCCATAGTAGGTAAAATAGCATCTGGTTTTTCTTTTATTATAATTTTAGTAATTGTTTCATGTGTAATAGGCTCAATGTATGTGATATCTGCAAGATCAGGATCTGTCATAATAGTAGCTGGATTAGAATTAATTAAAATTAATTTATATCCTTCTTCTTTTAATGCTTTACAAGCCTGCGTTCCAGAATAATCAAATTCACATGCTTGACCAATAACAATAGGGCCAGAACCTATAATCATAATACTTTTTATGTCAGTACGTTTTGGCATATTTTATATACTCTCCTTTATTTTAATAGAACAATATTGTTGTATTAATTGTATAAAATAATCAAATAATATTGCAATATCATGTGGTCCTGGATTACCCTCAGGATGTCCTTGGAAACCAAAAGCAGGTTTATACCGATGATGTATGCCCTGGATAGTTCTATCAAAGAGAGAGATATGTGTAATATATAGATTTTTGGGAATATTCTTTTTATCTATTGTAAAACCATGATTTTGTGTAGTAATAAATATTTTATTATTTAATAAATTTTTTACAGGATGATTACTACCATGATGTCCTACAAACATTTTTTTGATTTTAGCATTATTAGCTAGTGCTAATAATTGATGTCCTAAACAAATACCAAAAATTGGTATATTAGTAGTAAGTATTTGTTTTATAGTATTAATAATACTAGTACAGGGTCTAGGATCACCAGGACCATTAGATAAAAAAATACCATCAGGATTTAACGCCATAATTTCATTAAAAGAAGTATTAGCAGTGACAATAGTAACATAACAACCACGATCTACTAACATATTTAAAATATTATTTTTAATACCAAAATCATATGCAATAACATGCATTACAGAATAATTATATCTTTTTTTGTGTAATTCAATTACATTACGATCGATATTACTATGTATCCATGAATAATTTATTTTGGTAGTAACATGTTGTACTAAATTTTTTTTTATATATTTTTTTTTAAAAATATGAATATTATCTAATATATCTTCTTTTTTATAATTATTATTGCCAGTAATAATACAACCATAATGATTTTTTTTATTACGTAATAATCTTGTTAATTGTCGTGTATCAATATTAGTAATGGTAATAATATTATGTTTTTTTAAAAAAATATCTAATGTAGTATAACTACGATAATTACTAGTTATCATAGATATATTTTGTATTACTAATCCTTGTAAAAATATTTTTGATGATTCATTATCATGTAATGAAATACCTACATTACCAATATGTGGATATGTTAAAACAACAATTTGCTTATAGTAAGAAGGATCAGTAATAATTTCTTGGTAACCAGTTATAGATGTATTAAAAACAAATTCTCCTGTTACCATGCCATCGATACCTATAGATTGACCGAAAAACTCGGTACCATCTTCCATAATAAGACACGCTGTGTTTTTAAACAAAAAACCTCCTGTTGATCAAAGTTTTTATTTTAAATAAAAATTGTATTGTTATTAAAAATATATTTTATATTACAATATTTGTAATAAGTATTTTTTTTAAAAAATACAATTATATGTTTATTGACAAGTACTATATTCAATAAACAATAAACAACATAATAATATTATTTAACCTATACATCTTTGCTACACAGATATATTGTTATTATTTACAAAATATTTCAGTATGAAATATGTATCAATATCTTGATTATACAAAACTTTCACATACTCTCTTAACAATTAAGAGAGTAAAAAAAATATTAACATAATATTTTCTGTAAAGATTTCATATTAATCATATATTTACGTAAAATTATTCCTATTTTCTCAATAGGATGATCATGAATCTTATTCTGAATATTTAATAAAATTATATTATTAATATTTGTATTTAATTTTTTAATACCTAAATCTTCTTGTGTTAAAGTATCTATAAAATTTTGCAATAATGGTATTGCCCTATTAGTAAATAAATAATTACCATATTCAGCTGTATCAGATATAGTTTTATTCATTTCATATAATTTTTTTCGTTTTATAGTATTTGCTATTAATGGTAATTCATGTAGTGATTCATAATATGCCGAAATATTAGATATGCCAGTTTCAATCATAATTTCGTATGATAGTTCCACGCTAGCTTTAATAATAGCAACCATAAACACACCATGTTCAAAAACATATTGTTCTGTTAATGTTTTTTGTCCATTCACAATATTTTCAAAACCATGTTGTTGATATTGTTTTCTCCATGTTAATAGATTTATGTCATTATTTTCCCAATCTATTATCATTTTTTGTGCAAATTTCCCAGAGATAATATCATCCATATGTATTTTAAATAACGGTTGTAATATTTTTTTTAATCTTTTAGACAATTGATATGCATGTATTTTACTCATATTATCTAAGCGATCCATCATTAAACTTATTCCACCTTGTTTTAAAGCTTCAGTAATATATTCCCAGCCGTATTGAATTAATTGTGAAGCATTTATAGGTTTAACATGCATACTAATAAGTTTATCATAAAAAATCATAGAAGCTGTTTGCAGCATACCACATAATACTGTTTGTTCACCCATTAAATCAGATTTAACTTCTGCAGCAAATGAAGATTCTAAGACACCTGCTTTATGACTTCCTATAGATACAGCCCAAGCTTTTGCTATTTCTAAAGCTTTATGATCATAATTATGATGAATAGCAATTAATGCTGGAACCCCAAAACCACGCTTAAATTCTTCTCTTACTTCTGTACCCGGACATTTTGGAGCTACCATTATGATATTAATATTATTTGGGAATTGTTCGCCTTCTTCAATAATATTAAAACCATGGGAATATCCTATTGTAACTTTGTTTTTTAATAAAGGTTTAATATTCTTAAAAACTTTTTTATGTTGTTTATCTGGCGTTAAATTAATAATTAAATCTGCAGATGGTATTAATTCTTGTATAGTTCCAACAAAAAAATTATGTTTTGTTGCTCTTTTCCATGAAATATTTTTATACATAATTGCATTTTTAGTTAGAGCATATGAAATATCTAATCCAGAATCTCGCATATTTAATCCTTGATTTAATCCTTGTGCACCACAACCAATAATAACAATTTTTTTGTTTTTAAGAAATTTTACTCCTTGATCAAATTCTTTATTTTTCATTAAACGAGATTTTTGTAATGTATGTAATTTTTCACGAAAGTTCAAAGTATTAAAATAATTATTCATAGATATAGTAACCTTATATATGTAGTACTGATAAACAGTAATATATTTATTATATTAAATATATGTTTTGTTTATTAAATATTATATAAATCAAAATTTTTTTATCAATAATATTTTTATATAAAAATATTATCTAAAATAAATATTATTTACAGTACTTAAATTTATTAGGATCCCTAATAGCACCTTTATCTGCACTTGTCACAAAAGCAGCATAAGCTTGCAATGAAATAGAAATATGTCTTTTACGTTTTGTAGGTGTATAAGCTTTAATACCTCTATTTTTTTCTTTGTGTATTCTTTGAGTAATAACATCATGAGATATTTTAAGATTAATAGTACGTTGTGGTATATTAATTTCTATTATATCATTGTTTTCTATTAAAGCGATTAAACCATGATTTGCAGCTTCTGGAGAAATATGTCCAATAGATAATCCTGATGAACCACCAGAAAAACGACCATCTGTAATTAATGCACAGCTTGTATCTAATTTCATAGTTTTTAAATAGGAAGTAGGATATAACATTTCCTGCATTCCTGGTCCTCCTTTAGGTCCTTCATATCTAATAACTACTACATCACCAGGAATAATATGTTTATTTAAAATAGCTTTTACCGCATCTTCTTGACTCTCATATACTTTAGCTTTGCCAGTAAAAACCATTAATTTATTATGAACACTAGCTGTTTTTACCACACAACCATGTTTTGCAATATTACCATATAATACTGCTAAACCACCATCTTTACTAAATGCATAATTATAAGATCTAATACAACCAATTTTTCTATTTATATCTAAATTATGAAAAAATTTGCTTTGTGAAAATGGTTTTATAGTTTTTATATTACCTGGTGCAGAAGAAAAAAATTTTTTAATATCTTTATTTTGTGTGATAGTAATATCATATTTTATTATTGTTTCATATAAAGTTATATTCATAATATTTTTTACGGTAGCATCTATTAAATCTATTTTATATAGTTCATTTAATAAACTTATAACACCACCAGCTCTATGAAAATCTTCCATATAATATTTTTTAGTACTTGGTGATAACATACATAACCAAGGTACTTTTCTAGATAACATATCTATTTCTGATAAATTTAAAGATATTTTAGCTTCATGTGCTAATGCTAACATATGTAAAATAGTATTAGTAGAACCACCCATAGCAATATCCATTGTGATAGCATTAATAAAAGCAGATTTATTAGCAATTTTACGTGGTAAAACATTAATATTATCTTCTTGATAATATTGTTGTGTAATATTAACTATAGTACGCCCTGCTAAAATACATAAATTTTTACGGTTTATATGTGTTGCTAATAATGTACCATTACCTGGTAATGCTAAACCTAATGCTTCTGTAAGACAATTCATAGAATTTGCTGTAAACATTCCTGAACAAGAACCACATGTAGGACACGCATTATCTTCAATATTTTTTATGCTAGATGTAGAAAATTTTGTGTTACCTCCATATATCATAGCATCAACTAAATCAATTCTTTGTTCTTGAGAATTTATATATATTTTACCTGCTTCCATAGGACCTCCAGAAATAAAAACTGTAGGTATATTTAAACGTAAAGAAGCCATTAACATTCCAGGAGTAATTTTATCACAATTAGTAATACAAATCATAGCATCTACACAATGTGCGTTAATTACATATTCTATAGAATCTGCAATAAGTTCTCTTGATGGTAAAGAATACAACATACCACTATGACCCATAGCTATGCCATCATCAATGGCTATTGTATTAAATTCTTTTGCAACAGCACCATTTAAGGTAATTTCTTTAGAAATTATTTTTGCTATATCTTTTAAATGTATATGTCCGGGTACAAATTGTGAAAATGAATTAACTATTGCAATAATAGGTTTATGAAAATCCTCATTATGCATGCCAGTAGCTTTCCATAATGCTCGAGCTCCAGACATATTACGTCCTTGTGTTGTTATTGATGAACGATAAATAGGCATGATAGTCTCGTTTTATAAGTAAAAAAAAATACATATTAATACGATTTTAATTAATTTTAGTAAATTTTAATGTTTATTGTTAAAATATAGAAATAAATTTTTTATATGTTATTTTTATGTGTAATATTTTACCTCTACTAATTATTCATGACTATATTATGAATTTTATGTATAAAAATTTTTATTATAGTTATGATGAATATTTCATTTATTTAATAATGCTAATACAAAATAATTTTTATAAATAAAAATTAAAAAAATTTGTAATTTTAAAATACTATAATAATAAGTTATAATACTAAAAAAATAATATATAAAACTAATATCATATGTTTTTAAATCGTAAAAATATTTTTGTTAATATTTTCAAAAATAATATCTAAAATAATTTCATATATTTTTTTATGAAAACTATATTAATAATAAATGTTTTTACAGATACATCAATTATAAAAACAATTTCTAATATTTTTAATTATCATCATTATATAATTACTATTATGTTGTATATCATTACTAAATTAGTATTTTAATACTATTACTTATAATATAATTTTTAATAAAAACATATTTTTATAAACTTATATGTAATATCAATTTGTTTAATCACAAAAAATTATGTAAAAAATAATATATTTTTATATTATGATGTACATATTTAATATAATTTTTATGATATTAAATAATAAATTTTTTATAAAATATTATAACATAGTCATATATTATGTAGAATAAAACACTATAATTAACCATGTGTAATATAATATTAACTTGAGATTATTGATATCGAATCATACTATTGTATAGTTAAATGAAATTTGTTGTTTTTATAAAAATTAAAATATTTTCTTACACTATATTAAAAGATAAAAATTATATTTAAATTATTGAATCCTAATATTTTTTACATCTATTAATTTATAAATTTGTTGTACTAATAAATGTATAGATTTATAACTTTTAACTATAATATAAAAAATAATATGATTATCTTTTTTTATTGTATTCATATTTATAGAATATAATAAATATCCTCTATGACGGATAATACGTATAATACGTTCAGTAATTTCAGGAATAATATTAGTTATTATATATAATTGATATTTTTTCATTTAATCATTCTCTATCATATTATCATTACTTTGTCCAGGTGGTACTAAAGGCCAAACATTATCATTTTCATTGATTTTTACATGTAATATATAAGTATTTTCTATAGAAAAAATTTTTTTTAATCCTGAATATATTTCAGACATTTTTTGAATACTTGTACCCAATATGCCAAAAGCATTAGCTAATTGTAAAAAATTAGGATTATCATTTAATATAGTTTCACTATATCTTTGATTAAAAAATATTTGTTGCCATTGACGTACCATACCTAATCTTTGATTATCTAATAATATAATTTTAATAGGCAACTTTTTTCTTTTAATAGTATTTAATTCTTGTATATTCATCATAAAAGAACCATCTCCAGAAATACAAATTACTGTATGTTCAGGAAAAGCTATTTGCGCACCAATAGCTGCAGGTAAACCAAAACCCATAGTACCTAATCCACTAGAAGTAATAAATTTTCTTGGATGTTTAATATTAATATGTTGTGCGGCCCACATTTGATGTTGACCAACATCAGTAGTAATAATAGTATTCTTAGGCATTAATTTTGATAGTTTATTTAAAAAAAATGGGGCATAAATTTTTGTATCGTTATAATTATTATCATAATTCCAAGAATATTTTTTTTTTATTATACTAATATAATTTAACCAAGACTTAATATTTTTAGGTTTTACAAATAAGGGAATGTAATCATTTATATCTCCTAATAATTTTATATGTGCTAAACAAATTTTATCAAATTCTGCAGCATCAATATCTAAATGTATAATTTTAGCTTTATTAGCAAAGGTTTTAATATTACCAGTAACACGATCATCAAATCTAGCACCTATAGCTATAAGAAGATCGCATTTTTGTACTGCAATATTTGCTGCTTGATTACCATGCATACCTAACATTCCTAAATAATAGGGGTCATCATATAAGACTACACCTAAACCTTTCAATGTTACTACAGTAGGTATTTGTGTATATTGAATAAATTTTCGGATTGTGTTTACTGCATTACTTAGGCTAACACCGCCACCTATGTATAGTATAGGCATATTGGCTTGATATAATATTTTATTAACTTTATGTATGTCATTATTAATATAAAATGTTTTTTTATTTTTAATTGTGACAGTTTTATGATTATTTTGTATAGAAGTTATATTTTTTAATAATTGTATATCTTTTGGAATATCTATTAAAACAGGTCCAGGACGATTAGATAAAGCAATGTTAAAAGATTTAGTTATTATAGAATATAATGTTGTTGGATCTGTAATTAAAAAACTGTGTTTTGTACATGCTAAGGACATACTTATAATATCTATTTCTTGAAAAGCGTCTGTACCAATTAATGATAATGGTACTTGACCTGTAATAGCAATAATAGGAATAGAATCCATCATGGCATCTGCAATTCCAGTAAGTAAATTAGTAGCACCAGGTCCTGAAGTAGCTATACAAACTCCTATATTTCCAGTTGCTCGTGCATATCCAATTGCTGCTATTGCTGCACCTTGTTCATGTCTGCATAATATATGTTCTATATTAGAATGATATAACGCATCATATAATGGCATAATAGCACCACCAGGATATCCAAAAACTATTTTGATATTATGTTGATATAATATTTGTACTATATATTCTGCTCCATTCATATTAGTTTTAATACCTCAATGTATATAATTATCAAATAAATTATATTTTTTATATAACATTATTTTTAAGCATCTATGTACGAATATTTTAAATATTTATTTATTATAATTTAATATATATTTAAAAAATTTTAAATAAAATTTATTTTTTATAGAATTAATATCAGATTTTTTATGAAAAGTATATTATTGTTACAGGGGTGGAGGGATTTGAACCCCCAACTACCGGTTTTGGAGACCGATGCTCTACCGATTGAACTACACCCCTATATTTATTTATAGATAAAATCCTTTTCTATATTATATAACATATGTATTTTTTTTATCAATATAAAATATACAATATGTTTGTTAGAAAAATAAAACTTTTGATTGACATTTATATTTAAGGTAGTTCAACATAAGGATACTATATATTTAAATTATTCTTAATAACATTAAACTATGATAAGTAATACAAATAAATATGCATTTATTAGTGTTGTAAATAAATCTCATCTTTTAACCTTAGTTAAAATATTAATACAATATAAGTACAATATTATTGCTAATCCAAAAACGTATTTATTTTTAAAATCTCAAGGATATCCGGTTATTAATTTAGTTAATTATTTACAGGATAATAATTCTATATCTAATGTAAATTTATTATCAAATAATAAGATTTATCATGGAATTTCTAGTAATAGAAGTATACAAGATATCACTTTATTTAAACAAAATAATATTTATTTTATTGACTTAGTAGTTATTAATATATATGATTTTTATATTTATGATAATGATCAAGTCATAAATGTTGAAAATTCAATTAATAATATAGATAATATTACATCATATTTATTGTTATCAGCTGCAAAAAACTATAAATATGTTACTTCTATAATCGATCCTATTGATTATGATTTTATTATTAGTGAATTACAATCTAATTGTTTTATTTCTGTGAATACAAAAATACAATTAGCCAATAAAACATTTGATTATGTTTATTTATATATTAAAAAATTATCTACATTTTTTAACACACATCGTGATTACTTATTATATAAAAATGTAAACACAGATGTTTCAAAATATAATATTAATAAATTTTCTTCACAACAAAAAGATAATATACAATATGAATCAAGCGACTATCATCAAAAACAATTTTTAAATAATATAGAAGAATATTTAAAACAAAGTAATTTACAACAAATACAAGGTAAAGAGCTGTTATATATTGATTACATTACTATTAAAATAATACTTGATTATTTTAATATTTTTATTCAACCAACATGTATTATTTTCCAAAATACACAATTATGTTCTGTAGCATCAAATATAATTTTAGTACAAGCTTATATTAATGCTTATTGTGCGAATAATGTTTTGATACAAAATGACATGATAATTGGTTTAAATCAACCATTAAATATAGATACAGTGACACATCTAGTCCAACATACACATATTAAAATTATTTTAGTTCCTGATATTACATATAAAGCTCGACAAATGTTATCAAAAAAAAATATTATTGTATTAATATATAAATTAAGTAAGAATAGTAAAAAGATTAATATACAATATATTAATCAAGATTATTTTGTTAATAAATCTAATGATTATATTTTCCAGCAAAAAAACATTAATATTGTTAGTTTAAGACAACCTACACAACAAGAAATGAAAGATATGTTTTTTTGCTGGAAAATTATCAAATTAATTAAAACTAATAGTATTATTTGCAGTAAAAATAATATTACTTTAGGTATTGGAAATAGTAAGATTGATTTATTTCATGCTATTAAAATTGCTATTAAAAATGCAAAGATAAATGGATTTAATACCAAAAATTCATGTATAGCTTCTGAAGCTTTTATTACTTCAGAAAAATGTATACATTATATGGCTAAATATGGTATTACATGCATTATACAACCTGGTGGTGCTATACATGATAAAATGATTATTAGTGTTGCCAACAAATATAATATATCTATGATTTTTACTAATATTCGCTATATATCATAATTTATAATATAATAATTCTTAAAATATTTTATATTTGGATACTATATGACAGATTGGATAACAGGAAAAATAAAAAAAATAAAATATTGGCCTAAAAATTTATTTAGTATTATTATACATGCCAATATTAATATGTTTCTTCCAGGACAATTTACAAAATTATCTTTAAAAATTAATAACATGCAAGTACAAAGAGCATATTCTTATATTAATGCTCCAGAAAATAAAAATCATGAATTTTATATTAAAAATATTATTTGCGGTAAATTAACATCATATTTAAAATCATTAAAATATGATGATAATATTATGATAGCTAAACAAGCGTTCGGAACATTTACTATAAAAAATATTAATCCTTGTCAAAACTTGTGGATGATTTCTACTGGGACAGGAATAGGACCATACTTATCAATATTACAAGATGGTCAATGCTTTAAAAAATTTAAAAAAATTATTTTAGTATATTCTATACCAAATATGGAATATTTTAGTTATTACCATTTAGTTAGGTCTTTATATAAAAAATATCATAAACAATTAATTGTACAAATTATTTTAACACAACAACATCATGTAAATAATGAAAATTTTTTATATGGACGTATACCACAATTAATTTCAAACAAAATTTTAGAACATAAAATTAATATTAAAATTCATAAAGATTCTACACATATAATGTTATGTGGAAATCCTAATATGATAAAAGAAACAAAAAGTATTTTACAACATGATTATAATTTAAAAAAAAATTACATTGATTTACAAGGTCATATTACTACAGAACAATATTGGTAATATGTATTACAAATAATTTATATAATATATGTGGCATAAGATATGAAAAAATTTTTGATTATAGGTAATTGGAAATTGCATGGTAATTTAAATTTTATAAAACATAGTATGCAACAATTAATTTTTTATATACAAAATAACAAACTACTATATAGTGAATTATCTATTGCAGCACCTTATACTTATCTACATTATATATATAATAATATACCAGATAAATTATTTAATATAAGTGCACAAAATGTTGATATACATACAATAGGCTCTTATACTGGAGAAATATCAGTATATATGTTAAAAGATATTGGTGTTAAATATGTTATTATAGGGCATTCTGAACGAAGATTGTTACATAACGAAAATAATGAAGTTATTGCACATAAATTATCTCTAGTTAAATCTGTAGGGTTAATACCCATATTATGTATTGGTGAAACACTGTGTGAAAAAAATAATAACCAAACAATTAATATTTGTATTAATCAAATTAATACTATTATTAAAAAATATAGTATTAATTTTTTAAAAAATATTATTATTGCCTACGAACCTGTTTGGGCTATTGGTTCTGGTATAGTACCTAACATATGCGAAATACAAAAAACTATTACATGTTTAAAACAATATATTAAAAAAATAAGTATAGATATAGCTAATAGTATTTTATTTCAATATGGCGGATCAGTTAATTTTAATAATCTGGACCAGTTTATTCATACCAAAAATATAGATGGTTTATTAATTGGTAAAGCATCATTAGATATCGATCTTTTTATAAAAATTATTGAAAAAATTGATCAAAAACTAATTTTTATTCATAGGTCTTAATGCAGGAAATAATATTACATCTCGAATAGATGGACAATTAGTAAATAACATAATTAATCTGTCTATTCCTATACCTAAACCTGCAGTTGGTGGCAAACCGTATTCTAATGCTTCTATATAATCATGATCAATAATCGTACACGTATTTGTTATAGTAGTATTTTGATCATATAGTGTTTTTTGTTGGACAAATCTTTGTTGTTGTTCTTGTGGATCATTTAATTCCGAAAAACCGTTTGCAATTTCCATACCACACATAAAAAATTCAAATCTATCAGTTATATCATGATTCATATCATTACTCCGTGCTAATGGTGATATTGCTACGGGATATTCTGTAATAAATGTTGGAGCAACTAATTTATGAATAACTTTTTCTTCAAAAAGTACAGATATTATTTCTCCTAAACTAAAATAATCTGGTATATTTAATTTAAATAAATGCATTATTTTTTTTAATTCTAAAATATTATTTAATATTTCTAATGTTATATTAGGACAATATAATATTATTGCTTCTTTCATAGTTAAAATATTAAAAGGTTTATTTAGGTCAAAAATATACTTACCATATTTTATGTTTTTAGTATGAAAAATATTATAGTATGTATCTTTGAATAATTTTTCTAATAATACTATTAGATCTTTATAATCAGCATATGCTATATATAATTCCATCATAGTAAATTCAGGATTATGTTGTGTTGAAATACCTTCATTACGAAAATTTTTATTAATTTCGAAAACCTTATTAAAACCTCCAATGACTAGTCTTTTTAAATATAACTCTGGAGATATACGTAAGTACATGTCTATGTTATATGTATTATGATGTGTAATAAATGGTCTAGCATTAGCACCACCAGGAATATTTTGCATCATAGGTGTTTCAACTTCGATAAAATTCATTTTATGCATGTAATTACGTATATATGCAATAATTTTAGATCTTGTAATAAAAAGTTTTTGGGAATCTTTATTTACTATTAAATCTAAATAACGTTTACGATATTTTGTTTCTTGATTATTTAATCCATGATATTTATTTGGTAATTGTCTTAATGTCTTTGTTAATAAATAAAATTTTTGACAATAAATAGATAATACACCAGTTTTAGTAGTAAATACAGTACCTGTAATGCCAATTATATCTCCTAAATCTATTTGTTTGATACATTCTTTATATGAAATATTCAATAAACTATTTTTTGTAAAATAAATTTGCATTACGTCTGATTCATCTTTTATTTGTATAAAAGTTGCTTTACCCATAATACGTAAATTAATAATACGTCCTGCTAAATGATATATAGTGGTATCTTTACCTTGTTTTTTTTTAATAAAATGTTTATATAACATTTGCGATGTTATATTTATTTTAAAATTATTTGGATAAGCATTTTTTTTTTTTTTTATTTTATGTAATTTTTCTATTCTATATTGTCTAATGATATTATTATTCGATATATTATTTTTAATATGTTTATTCGTCATAAAAAATAACCTTATATATTTTTATAATCCTAATTTTAAACTAGCTTTGATAAACGGATCTAAATTACCATTTTCTAATACAGATGGTATGTTATTTATTATAATTCCTGTTCTAACATCTTTAATTCGTGAATCATCTAGTATATAAGAACGTATTTGATATCCCCAACTAATATCTAATTTATTTTTTTCTATTTTTTTTTGTGTTTGTTTTTGTATAAAATATTGTAATTTATATAATTTTAATTTTATTTGTTTAATAGCTTGTTGTTTATTTTGATGTTGTGATCTATTATTTTGGCATTGTGTAACTATACCTGTAGGAAGATGTGTTATACGTACAGCCGATTCAGTACGATTTACATGTTGTCCTCCAGAACCTGAAGCTCTATAAACATCAATTCGTAAATCATCTACCTTTATAGAAACATTAATATGTTGTTCTATATCAGGATATACAAAAGTAGAAACAAAAGAAGTATGTCTTCTATGTGAAGAACTAAATGGACTTTTCCTAACTAATCGATGTATCCCGCTTTCAGTTCTTAACCAACCAAAAGCATAATTACCTTTAATATGTATTGTGACAGATTTTATACTACCATCAAGTTCACCAGTAGTTTCTTCTGTTATAATTGTTTTAAATTTTTTATTTTCTGCCCATTTTAAATACATTTTCATAATTATTTGTGCCCAATCTTGTGATTCTATTCCTCCAGATCCAGCTTTTATATCTATAAAACAATCTTTTTCATCATTTTTTTTATTAAATAATTTTGTAAATTCTAAATAGTTTATTTGTTTTTTAAGGTTATTTAATATTTTAATAGATTCTTTAATCATAATATTATCATTAGTTTCTATAGCTAACTTTATTAATTCATTCATATCTATCAATTCTTTCTGTATATTATTTAATAAAAATAAAATATTATTAATTTTAGATTTTTTTTTTTTTAATTTATATATTAGGGTAAAATTATTCCAATTATCAGGATGCGCCAAAGTATTATTAATATCTAATATTTGTTTTTGATATTTAGAATAATTAAAAATACTACGAATAAAATTATTTCTTTTTTGTATATCTTTCAATTTTTTTTGTATTAAATATATTACACACATTATCATTCCTTTATTTAATACAAAAATATCATTCACACATACATTAAATGTATTTGTATATAAAAAAGAGATATGAAGTAAAATTACCATACATACTAGAAACAAAATATTACATTTTATAGAAAAACATTTATACTTGCAAATAGAATTTATAATAGCCCTTGTTGGATTTGAACCAACGACCTAACGATTATGAGTCGTTTGCTCTAACCGCTGAGCTAAAGGGCTAATAACTATAATATATAAAATAATATTATTAATTACAACAAAATTTTTTATTAGTTATTTATTATAATAAATAAGTCATGTTTTGTACGTAAAATATGTAAAACAATTATATTTTTTTTTTTATATTTTAAAAATATTTTTTCCATATCTTTTATATTATAAATTTTATGATTATTTACTTCAAAAATAATATCATTTTTTTGCAATCCTATTTGTTTATATATAGAATTATATTGAATATTATTAATACGGACACCAAAAATTTTATGGTTTCCCCCCTGACTAATAATATTAGTCAAATTAACTCCAGTTAAAAAATCTTGTTTTACATTATATTTTATATTATCTTCAACATTTTGTAATGTTACTATAACATTTTTAATAAAAAGACCTTGTCTATTAATTCCTAATTTAATTTTTGTACCTGCTGGATAAGTACTTACTTTAGCGCGTAATAACATATAATCATTAATTTTTTTATTATTTAAATGAGTAATAATATCACCAGCTTTTAAAGCTGATTTTTTATTCCAGACTTCTTGTACAAATATACCTGAAATATTTTTTTTTATATGTAACGCATCATGTAAATTATTATCAAGATTAGTTGCAGAAATACCTAAAAAACCATGTTGCATGGTACCAAATAGATTAATTTGTCGTATAAATCTTTTTATTGTATTACTAGGTATAGCAAAACCAACACCCACATTACCACCATTAGATGATGCTACAATAGCAGTATTCATACCAACTAATTCTCCATTTAGATTAATTAAAGCACCACCAGAATTACCACGATTAATAGCAGCATCAGTTTGAATAAATTCTTCGAAACGGTTAGTATTAACACCAGAACGTTCTAAAGCAGAAATAATTCCTGTTGTTACTGTATTACCTAAACCAAAAGGATTACCAATTGCTATAACATAATCACCAACATTTACAGTATCAGAATTAGCCATCCTTATTTCTTGTAACATAATATTAGGATTAATTTTGATTATAGCAATATCTGATTTCATGTCTTTATAAATTATTGTAGCTAAATAAGTCATGCCATTATTTAATTTTACAGTAATAGTATTAGCATGATCAATAACATGACTATTAGTGATAATAAAACCTTTATTAGCATTAATAATGATGCCAGAACCAATAGCATTAAATTTTTCTTCTACAGTATTTTCAATATTACTACATAAAGGCGAATTAAAATATGATGAATTTGGTTCACATAAATGTTGCTCAATAATAAAATTTTGTAATTTTTCTGGAATAGTAAAATTTTTTGTAATAATACTGCCATCAACATGTATGCTTACTACAGCAGATATTACTTTTTCTATTATAGGAGCTAAAGTAGGTTTTTTTTGTGCAACAATTATATTTTTTCTAAAAAATACTGGATTTTGAATATTAGTAGCATAACATGTGTGTATATTTGTTATCCAAATAACAAATATACATAATAATAATTTAATTTTTCGCATAAAAATATTTTCTCATAAAAAATTTAATATAGTAAAATATTAATTTTATTTAAAATATTGTTCATATTAATTACATATTTATTTACCATTTTTTCATAGTTATACAAATTTTTGATTAAATGCTGTATAATATAAATATTATATCAATGGATAATTTTTATAATAAAAATGTATAGTCAATTAAAAAAAAATGCTTCTAAATGTGCTTTAAAATATATAAATAATAACAATATTATTGGTATTGGTTCAGGTACTACGATGCTTCATTTTATTAAAATATTAAGTAAAATGCAAAAAAATATTCTTGGTGTAGTTGCAGCATCAAAAATATCTATAAAAACATTAAAAAAATATAATTTTAATATATATAATATACATGATATAAATCATATTAATATATATTTTGATAGTGCTGATGAAATTAATCAAGATATGCAAATGATTAAAGGTGGGGGAGGAGCATTAACTAATGAAAAAATTATTGCAAATTTTTCTAAAATTTTTGTTTGTATAGTAGATCAATCTAAGATTGTTAATAATTTAGGTATCACACATCCTTTACCTATCGAAATTATACCTAATTCTAAATCTTATATTACTAAAATAATATCTAATTTAGGTGCAATTGTAAAATGTCGTCCAAATTTTATAACAGAACATGGTAATATAATATTAGATGTTTATAACTTAAATATTTATAATCCAATTAAAACTGAAGAATATATTAATGCTATTCCTGGTGTTATTACAGTTGGTTTATTTGCAAATAGGCCAGCAGATATTGTAGTAATTGGTAAAAAAAATCTATTAGTTTCTACTAAATATAATAAGCATTTTAAAAAAATATTTGTTTAATTATAATTAATTATTATGTAATCTAAATTTATATAAAAATATGATTTATTATAAATTAATATCATTATATGAATATTAAATTTTCTAAAATGCATGCATTAGGTAATGATTTTGTTATCACAAATAACATTCAACAAAAATTAATATTAAATTCTAATATTATTAAACAATTGTCTAATAGACATACTGGAATAGGTTTCGATCAGTTATTAATTGCAGAAATATCTAATGTTGCAAATATTGATTTTAATTATCGAATTTTTAATGCAGATGGTACTGAAGTAGAACAATGTGGTAATGGCGCACGATGTTTTGCATTGTATTTAAAAAAAAAATGTTTAACTTTAAAAAATAATATTTTTGTCAAAACTAAAAACAGGGTTTTAAAAATAAAATTTTTAGATAATAATATTATTTGTGTAAATATGGGAATACCATTATTTTTACCAAAAGATATTCCTTATATTACTAATAAAACACAAGAAAATTATAAAATAAAATTTCATAATAAATATGTATATTTTAATATAGTTTCTATAGGTAATCCCCATTGTGTTATTCAAGTACCGTCAATTAATAATTATCCTGTAAAACTTATTGGTTCTTTTATTGAAGATCATCATGTTTTTCCTAAGAAAATTAATGTTAATTTCATGGAAATAGTAAATAATACAAATATTAAGTTACGTGTTTATGAAAGAGGTGTTGGCGAAACATATTCATGTGGTTCTGGTGCTTGTGCATCTGTGGCTGTTGGAATAAAAAAAAAATTGTTATCTCATAATGTACAAGTAGACTTAATGGGTGGTTACGTTAAAGTTATATGGGATCATGTGACCAGTAATTTATTTTTATTAGGTACAGCATGTCATATTTATGATGGCAATATAAATATATAAAATAATATATATATGTATTTATTTTCGTCTACAACTAAATATTTTAAAATATATAAAGAAAACCATGAATTTATTAAAAAATTTAAATAATCAGCAATGTGCAGTCATTATGTCTGAAAGAAACAATATTTTGATATTAGCTGGTGCTGGTAGTGGCAAAACATTAGTATTAGTTAGACGTATAGCATGGTTAATTCATAAAATGCAGTGTTCTGCACATACAATTTTAGCCGTAACATTTACTAATAAAGCAGCTAATGAATTAAAAAATAGAATAAAAAAAATTGTAAATGATACTGATTATACCAATATTTGGGTTGGTACTTTCCATAGTTTAGCATATTATATTTTAAGAATATATTATGCAGAAGCAATTTTACCTAAACATTTCCAAATTATAGATAATGATGATCAAAAAAAAATAATTAAACGTATCATACAAAAACATAATTTGAAAGAACGTATATATTCCGTAGAACACATTATCAGATATATTAATATAAAAAAAAATTCTTATACAGAACATATACACAACTTTCATAATATTAATTTAGATTCTAAATTAAATTGGATATATGAAGAATATCAAAAATTATGTCAAGAAAATGGTGTCATAGATTTTAATGAGTTAATTATACGTGTATACAAATTATTTTTAATGCATCCAAAAATTTTGGATATATATCAAAATAAATTTAGAAATATATTTATTGATGAATTTCAAGATACTAATAATATTCAATATAATTTAATTAATTTGTTGTATCGTAAAGAATATAATACATGTATCACAGTAGTAGGTGATGACGATCAATCTATTTATGGTTGGCGTGGTGCACAAGTTAAAAATATACAAAAATTTAAAAAAGATTTTTATAATGTTAAAACAATATTATTAGAACAAAATTATAGATCTACTAATAATATTTTACATGCTGCTAATACACTAATTACAAATAATAATAATCGATTTAAAAAAACATTATGGACTAAATCTCATTATGGACATCGAATATCTATATATGTTGCATATAATGAATATGATGAAGCCGATTATATTATAAAATATATTAAAAATAATATAGTAAATAAAAAAATATCATTTAATGATATTGCTATTTTATATAGAAATAACACACAATCACGTATAATAGAAGAAAAAATGATCAGTTTAAATATTCCATATTGTATTTATGGTGGTATTCGTTTTTTTGATCGTCAAGAAATTAAACATGCATTGGCATATTTACGTTTAATTATTAATTTTTACGATGATAATGCATTTGAACGTATTTATAATGTTCCTAAACGAGGAATAGGTATTAATACTTTTAATGTAGTTAAAGTGATTGCACAACAATATAATTTATGTTTTTGGGATGCTTGTATAAAAATTACAAGACAAAAAAATATTATAAATACTACTTCATTAAATGCTTTAAATAAATTTATTCAATTAATTATGTGTTTAAAAAAAAGTATATTGCACTATACTTTATCTAAATTCATAGAAAAAATTATTAATGATTCTAGTTTATTAGAAATGTATAAAGTAAATAATTATTCAAAAATATATTCGTCACAAATTGATAATTTGCAAGAATTAATTGTTTCTGCAAAAAATTTTAGCAAACATTATATATCTATAAAACATAATATTGTGCCATCTACGAAAAAAATTGCTATTGAATTTCTCTCACAAAATATATTAATGACAGAACATATTAATGTTGTAGAAAAAAATAATAATAAAAAACAACAATTAGTACGTTTAATGACTATACATTCTTCGAAAGGACTAGAATTTAATATAGTATTTATTATTGGCATGGAAGAAGGTATTTTCCCAAATAAAATATCTTCAAGTAATATTAATGAATTATATGAAGAAAGACGTTTAGCTTATGTTGGTATTACTAGAACAAAAAGAAAACTAGTATTAACGTATACCAAAAATAGAACAATTTATGGAAAGGAAAATTGTACAAAACCATCTCGGTTTATACATGAATTACCCTATGAATGTATTAAATATATTAATTGTTATAAAGAAACTTCAATTATACAAAAACCATTATTATCTAATACATATTATTTAATTGGGCAAATTGTATATCATAAATATTTTGGTAAAGGTATTATTTTACAAAAAGAACTATTTAAAAAAAATTATAAGTTAAAAATAAAATTTGATAAAATTGGTATAAAATGGATTATATCTAGTTTTATAACAGTAAATAATACAACATTATAATAATTTTAATGTAATATATAACAAAAAATGATTATTTTATAATTATTACAACCATGATATCTACATATAAATGAGAACTATAATATGTTTCATGCTTTTAAAATAAAAAAAAAACATTTAATACGTTTAGAACTTAATGATTATAATGATATTGTTAATGCTATTTGGATCGATTTAATTAAACCTGCTAAAGATGAAAGAGAAAAATTATATCATTTGTTAGGACAAAATTTAGCAACTAGACCAGAATTAGAAGATATTGAAGCTTCAGCAAGATTTTTTGAAAATGATGAAGGATTACATATTCATTCATTTTTTTTTTATGAAGATATTGAAGATCGTGCTGGTAATACCACTGTAGCGTTTACTATTAAAAATGGCAGATTATATACTTTAAGAGAAAGAGAACTACCAGCTTTTCGCTTATATCGTATGCGTTTTCGCAATCACGTATTATTAGATGGTAATCCTTATGAATTATTATTAGATTTATTTGAAACTAAAATAGAACAATTAGCAGATGCAATAGAAAATGTATATACTGATTTAGAGTTATTAAGTAGGATTATTATGCTAGGACATCAAGATGATCAATTTGATAATGCATTATCTACTTTATCTGAATTAGAAGATATTGGTTGGAAAGTAAGATTATGTTTAATGGATACACAAAGAGCATTAAATTTTTTAATGCGTAAAGATAGATTACCAATTAACCATATGGAACAAGCAAGAGAAATTTTACGTGATATTGAATCATTATTACCACATAATGAATCATTATTACAAAAAGTAAATTTTTTAATGCAAGCAGCTATGGGTTTTATTAATATTGAACAAAATAGAATTATAAAAATTTTTTCCTTAGTATCTGTAATATTTTTACCACCAACATTAGTTGCATCAATTTATGGTATGAATTTTAATAGTTTACCTGAATTAAGATGGTCGTATGGATATTTATATGCATTAATACTTATGGTTATATCTGCTATAGCACCATATTTGTATTTTAAAAAAAAAAAATGGTTATAAGTAATATAAGTTATATAAAAAAAATATTTTAAGTATTCATTATAATTTCAAAATTTAATAAAAAAACATTTTTCCTTTAAAAAATGCATAAAAAATATGTTTTACTAATATAAATAAACAACAAGTGTATAAAAAACCTTGTTGTTTGTTATATAGAAACAATAAACAGATTAAATATATATTTATTTTTTTGTACTATTATGTATTTTTGTTTTTTTGCATAAAAAACCATCCTATATATAGGATTAATGATAATATAGGCACACAACATATTGCATATGTACCACTAGGATAATTACAAGCTATAGTACAGAGTATAAAAAAAAGAAATAATAATGTACACCACGATGTTAATGGGGATCCTGGCATCTTATAACTAACTTCTTTAATTTTTCCTTGCCGTATTGCCTGTCTTAATTTTATTTGACATATTAAAATAAATGTCCATGATGTGATGACACCTAAAGATGCAATATTTAGTATTATTACAAATATATTATTTGTTAAAAAATCACTAATGTACATACCTATTAAATAAACAATAACAGTTATTATAATACTAATATACGGTATTTTATATCTATTCATTTTAATAAAAATTCTAGGAGCAACATTACCTATTGCCATAGCACGTAAAATTCTACCAATAGAATATAAACCAGAATTTAAACTAGATAAAGCGGCACTTATAATTACAATATTCATAAAAGAATCCATATAAGGTATTCTAAATTTTTGTAATACAGTAATAAATGGACTAATATATCCTTTATATTGATTTAATGGTATTAGCAATATTAATAATGTAATAGAACCTATATAAAATAACATAATTCTCCAAATTACTCCATTAATTGCTTTTGGTAAAGTTTGATGAGGATTTTGGCATTCTCCAGCTGTTACACCAATTAATTCGATAGATGCAAAAGAAAAAATAACACCTTGTGTTAATAATATAGTTTTCCATATTCCATATGGAAAAAAAATATATTTATTATTATTAGTAATAAAATTCATTGTTGCATCAATAGGTATATTAATAATTAAATAATGAAAAATATAATAACTACATAAAATAAAAGTACCTATCAATAAAAATGAAACTAAAGTAAATACTTTAATAAAAGCTAACCAAAATTCTATTTCAGCAAAATATTTCACGCCAATAACATTTATTATACATACTATTAATAATGTAATCATTACTAATATCCATGTAGAAATATTATGGAAATAATACCATCTGTGCATATATAGTGATATTGCCATCATATCAACTATTCCTGTCATGATCCAATTTATAAAATACATCCACCCAGATACATATTCAGCATATTTTCCTAAAAATTCTCTTGAATATGAGATAAAACTACCACTAGATGGTTTATATGATATTAATTCACCTAAAGCACGCATTATTAAATAACAGAAAAAACCACATATAATATACATTATAATTAATGATGGTCCCATAATTTTTAATCTAATACTAGAACCTAAAAATAATCCTGAACCTATAGTTCCTCCTAAAGCTATCATTTGTATATGTCTATTACTCATAACTTTATTATAATGTGAATTTGTTATTTTTTGTTGTAAATTATTTTTTTTAGTATTATGAAGATCCTTTTTAATTAAATTCATATAATTTTCTCTCAATAAATGTGCAAAAATTTAATATTCTATTAAACATAAAATTAATCTAGTATATAAATTAAATGCATATGATTTTTATCATAATTAACTCTTTATATGTCAAAATAATTAATTGATCTTTATTATAGATATAAGTATATTTATAAAAATTTTGCAGATAATATATCCTTATAACAAACTTTAAAAACATATAATTAGTTTTATATAACTAAAAATAAAACAAAATGATTTTATAGTGAAATATTATATTATTTTTTATAATAAAATATGTAATTATGCAAATTTATTGTTTGATAGTTATATAAAAGTAAATTTCATATGATAAATTATCAGAGTATAAAAATGAATCAAAATTATTTACATTGGTTTATAAATAGTATTAATATTACTTATATAGAAGAATTATATAGGCAATTTTTAACTCATCCTCAATCTATTCATGACACATGGCATATTTTTTTTACTAATTTAAATAAAAATATACATATAAATAAAAAAAATATAGCAGATATTATGCCTTTACAACATCAACAAGTTCTAGAAAAAAAAGTATTACAAGCAATTCATGCTTTTAGAAGTATAGGACATTATTATGCTAAAAATAATTTTTTATGTGTACAAAATATAAATAAAAACTTAACCATGCAAACATTTAATATTGATATACAAGATATTAATAAAAAAATATTGCTATGTAATAACATGAAAAGTATTCAAGATATTTTTTATAAATACCAACAAATATATTGCTCTTCTATCGGTATAGAATATATACATTTACCTTCTAAAGAACAAATTTTTTTACAAAAAAAAATAGAACTATCTACTTATCATTTTAATAATGATGAAAAAAAAATATTTTTAGAAGAACTAATTGCTACAGAAACCTTTGAAAAATTTCTTGGGAAAAATTTTCCAGGAACTAAAAGATTTTCTATAGAAGGTTGTGATGTAATAATTCCTGTTATGAAAGAAGTAATACGTTATATAAGTAATACTACGCTACAAAAAACAAATAATATTATTATTGGCATGGCACATCGTGGTAGATTAAATGTATTAGCAAATATTATGGGTAAAAGTATACAACAGATTATTAATGAATTTAATGAAACTGATATTGATGTATCTATTATAGATGATGTCAAATATCATCTTGGTTATTCTTCTGTAATTAATATACATAAGAAAAATATAAATTTGCATTTAGTATGTAATCCTTCACATTTAGAATATATTAATCCTGTAGTTATGGGTATCACAAGATCATATTATGATTCTTCTAGTAAAAATATGATATTACCAATTATAATACATGGGGATGCATCAATTATAGGACAAGGAATAGTACAAGAAACATTAAATATGTCATATACTAATGGATATAATATTTATGGTACTATACATATTATTATTAATAACCAAATTGGTTTTACTAATTCAGCTATTAATGATTTAAGATCAAGTTATTATTGTACAGATATAGCCAAGATAACTTGTTGTCCTATTTTTCATGTGAATGCAGATAGTATAGAAGATGTTATTTATATAATAAGATTAGCCATAATGTATAGAAATTATTTTCATAAAGATGTTTTTATTGATTTAGTTTCATATAGAAGACATGGTCATAGTGAAATTGATGATCCATATATGACACAACCTATGATGTATAATTTAATTAAACAACATGATACCGTGCAAACTATATATCAACAAAAACTATTATCAGAAAAACTTATTGATCAAAAATTTATATATAAATTATATTATAAATATAATACTTTATTACAAAAAAAATATCGTTTAACATATACAAAACAAATTTATCCAAAAAATTTACATAAAAATAATACAAGTACAAATAACCATTTTACTAAAGAAACTTTAAAAAAGTTACTTTATACTATAAGTATAATTCCTAAATTTATTAATATACACAAACTTGTTAAAAAAATTTATTTAGACAGACTTTTAATGTGTGAAGAAAAAAAATTATTAGATTGGGGCGCAGCTGAAAGCTTAGCATATGCAACTGTACTTACACAAGGTTTATCTTGTCGTATCTCTGGTGAAGATAGCATTAGAGGAACGTTTGCACATAGACATGCTATTATATATGATCAAAATAATGATAATATTTATATACCTCTACAAAATATTAGTACTACACAAGGAAATTTTTATATTTATAATTCTGTTTTATCAGAAGCATCCGTATTAGGTTTTGAATATGGCTATACTCTACATAATCGTAATTTAACGATATGGGAAGCACAATTTGGAGATTTTGCAAATGCTAGCCAAGTCATTATAGATCAATTTATTATTTCTGGTAAAAAAAAATGGAATTATATATCTAATTTAGTATTATTATTACCACATGGTTATGAAGGTCAAGGTCCAGAACATTCTTCAGCTAGGATAGAAAGATATTTACAATTGTGTGCAGAAAATAATATACAATTATGTGTACCAACAACATCCGCACAAATATATCATTTGTTATGTACACAAATACATAATAATAAACCATTAATTATTTTTACACCTAAATCACTTTTAAGATATGAATTATCTTTTTCATCTTTAAATTCTTTTGTAAATAATAATTTCATTAAAGTATTAATAGAAACAGAAATAATACATAATATTCAACGTGTTATTTTTTGTACTGGCAAAATATATTATGAGTTATTGGAATATAGAAAAAAAAATAATCATGTTAATACTGCTTTAATAAGAATTGAACAACTATATCCTTTCCCTATACAGGATTTAACAGAAATTATTCATAAATATGTAATATGTGTTAAAAATTTTTTTTGGTGTCAAGAAGAACCCGAAAATCAAGGTGCTTGGATATATATCCAATATAATTTCTATAAAAAATTACATTACCATATTAACTATATAGGTAGGGGTAAATCAGCTTCTACAGCAACTGGATACATTTCTATACATAAAAAACAACAAGATAAAATATTATTTACTGCTTTTAATGCTGATAATCTTTTGTTAAAAAAATAATTTCATAAAATAAGGAAAATATTATATGAATAATATTAATATTATTGTTCCAGAATTACCAGAGTCAGTAAACAATGCTATTATTATACAATGGCATAAAAAACCAGGTGATATTATTAATATTGATGATGTTTTAGTAGATTTAGAAACAGATAAAATAGTATTAGAAATACCTGCTACTGTTCATGGTATTTTAAAACAAATATTAGTATCACAAAACAGTAAAGTACAATCACAACAAATAATTGGTGTGATAGAACAAATAATTCAGAATAATGATATTAATATTAAAACAAATACTTCTATAAAAAATTATCAAAAAAAATGTATACAACAAAATAAGCAATTTTATAGTCCTTCTACTAGACGTAAAATGTCTGTACAGAACAATATATTACAAGATATACAAAAGAATAAACCACTCATGTCAGAATATACAACATTAAAAAATAAAAAACGTATTCCTATGACACCTATTAGACAACAAATTACTAAACAATTAATGTTATCTAAAAATAATACAATTACATTAACAACTTTTAACGAAGTTAATATGGAGCAAATACAAATTATTAGAAAGAAATATGCTTCTAACATTCAACAAGAATATCAAATTAAATTAGGATTTATGCCTTTTTATATTAAAGCTTCTGCAATTGCTTTAAAAAAATATCCTCAAATTAATGCGTATATTGATAATCAAGATATCATTTATAATGATACATATCATATTAATATAGCAATAGCTACACAAAGAGGTTTAATCACACCAATTATTAAAAATACTGATATACTATCAATTATATCTCTTGAAAAGAAAATCCAAATTTTACTTTGTAAAAGTAATAATAATAAATTAACTCTAGATGAGTTATCTAGTGGTACATTTACTATTACTAATGGGGGTGTATTCGGATCATTAATGTCTACTCCTATTATTAATCCACCACAAAGTGCTATTTTAGGCATACATGCAATACAAAATAGACCTATTGTAATTAACAAAGAAATTTGTATTATGCCCATGACGTATTTAGCATTATCATATGATCATCGTTTAATTGATGGAAAAGAAGCAATTAGTTTTTTAGTATATTTAAAAAAATTATTAGAAGATCCTATAATATTATTATTAAATATGTAAATTTAATAAAAAATATTTTTTATATATAAATGTTGTATTAAACTTAATAAGTTATCAAAATAATTATATATAATTATTTATAAATTAATTAAATAGAAAAACATTAGGTGATGATTATGTTTAATGTAGTTAATTTATCAAGATGGCAATTTGCATTAACCGCTATGTATCATTTTATTTTTGTTCCGTTAACATTAGGCATGTCTTTCTTATTAGCAATTATGGAAACTATATATGTTATATCTAATAAAAGTATATATAGGGATATGACAAAATTTTGGAGTAAATTATTTGGTATTAATTTTGCATTAGGGATCGCTACAGGTTTAACAATGGAATTTCAATTTGGTACTAATTGGTCTTATTATTCACATTATGTAGGAGATATATTTGGTGCACCATTAGCCATAGAGGGTTTAATGGCATTTTTTTTAGAATCTACTTTTGTAGGATTATTTTTTTTAGGTTGGGAACGACTAAATAAAATCCAACATGTTATTACAACATGGCTAGTTGCTTTAGGATCAAATTTATCTGCTTTATGGATTTTAATTGCTAATGGTTGGATGCAAAATCCTATAGCATCACATTTTAATTATAAAACAATGCGTATGGAAATGGATAACTTATGGAATTTAATATTTAATCCAGTTGCACAAGTTAAATTTGTACATACTGTGGCTGCAGGATATACTACTGGAGCTGTTTTTGTTATTGGCATTAGTTCATATTATTTATTAAAAAAAAGAGATATATTATTTGCAAAAAAATCTATTATTATTGCAGCTAGTTTTGGCTTAGCATCTATATTATCTGTAATGGTATTAGGTGATGAATCAGGTTATCAAATAGGAGATGTACAAAAAACAAAATTAGCTGCTATTGAAGCAGAATGGGAAACACAAAAACCTCCAGCATCTTTTACCATCTTTAGTATACCTAATCAAAATAAACAAACTAATAAATATTCTATTTCTGCACCTTATATGTTAGGTATGATTGCGACAAGATCACTTAACACTCCTATTATGGGTATTAAAGAGATAACTAAAAATTATGAAATAAGAATACGTAATGGTATACAAGCTTTAAAAGCTTTAGAACAAATTAATAGTGGTTATTATAATACTCATATTCTAAAAATATTTAATAAATATCAAAAAGATCTAGGATATGGATTATTAATTAAACAATATCATTATCATGATTTAAATCTTATTAATAACGATGATATCAAAAAAATAGCACAGAATGCCATTCCATTAGTTTTGCCATTATTTTTTGCGTTTCGTATTATGGTTGCTATTAGCATAATTTTATTAATAACTATGGCTGTTGTATTTTTTTATGCTTTAAAAAACAATATCAATCACAAAAAATATTTATTAAGATTTTGTTTATATATTATTCCTTTACCTTGGATTGCTTCTGAATCAGGTTGGTTCGTTGCTGAATATGGACGCCAACCATGGGCTATTGGTGAAATATTACCTACATTTATGGCTGCTTCTACTATAGATATATCAGAAATATTGTTTTCTATAATTATGATTACTATAATTTATACTATATTATTTATTATAGAATTATATTTTATGTTTAAGATTGCACGTATAGGACCTAGTGTTTTACAAACAGGTAAATATTTCTTTGAGCAAAATATCAATAAAATTAGAGATTAAAAATGTTAAATTATGAAATATTATGTATTATTTGGTATATTTTAATAGTTATTTTAATAACTGGATTTATGATTACTGATGGTTTAGATATGGGTGTAGGTATTTTATTATTTATACTTGGACGGAAAAAAATTGATAGAAGAATAATTATTAATACTATTGCTCCTCATTGGGATGGTAATCAAGTATGGTTTATTACAGCTGCTGGAGCAATGTTTGCTGCTTGGCCTAATGTCTATGCTACTTTATTTTCTAGTTTTTATATAATTATGTTTATATTACTTATTTTTTTATTTTTACGTCCTATAGGTTTTGAATATCGTACAAAACTACCTAATACAATATGGGAAACTATTTGTGATATATTTATTGCAATAGGTAGTATTATGCCGACTATTGCAATAGGAACCATATTAGGTTATATATTACAAGGAATACCTTTTTATTTTGACAAATACTATCATATTTATTATAACAGAGAGATATTATTACCTTTTAGTTTATTTAATTTTATGATTATAATAACTACTATATTGGTTGTATTAAATCAAGCTGCTACATTTTTACAATTAAGAATTAATGATAAAAATATTAATAATAAATTAAATATTATTATACCTATGATATCTATGTCTTTAATATTTATGATCATAATAACATTTACATATATTATATTTTATATACGAGGTTATAAATTAAATGTATTAAATATACAAGCAATGCACTATTTACCTCTGATAACATCAGATATAGCATATAGTGAAGGATTTTGGATAAATAATTTTATAAAAAATACATATCTGTGGATTATACCAATAAGTAGTATTATAAATTTACTATGTCTTATAGTATTATCAATATACCAAAAACATATACTTGCTTTTATTTGTTCTATATATAATATAATTAGTATCATTACCACTATAGCAATCGCAATATTTCCTTTTATTGTTCCTTCGACATATGCAAATTATAGTTTAACAATTTGGAATGCTGCATCTAGTAGATTAACATTAAGTATTATGTTATATGTAGCGTTAATTTTTATACCAATTATTTTATTATATTCATATTGGTGTTATAAAAAAATGTTTTTTAAAATTACTAAACAACATATTAAAAAAAATCCTTTAAACTATTATTAAAAAATTTTATAGGAGAATAATAAATATTATGTGGTATTTTACTTGGTTTATTGGTGTATTATTAGCATGTAGTTTTAGTATTCTTGTATCTTTAGCACAAGAATATTATTTACAATAATACTCTATATTTATAGATAGTATTTTTCTATCAAAAAATTTAACATATAATTTGACTAGCAATATTATTTTTTAACATTGAAAAGATAGTTTATGAATATTTGTAATATTTTATGGCAATCCATGTTAATTATAAAATTATCAATAATAATTTTATTAATTATATTTTGTATATCATTTATTATTATTGTAAAAAAATATTTTTTAATTACTCAATTATTATATCTTTTAATTATTTTTAAAAAAACATTTTGGTCTGGAAAAGATTTATCCGATATATATAAAAACATACAAACGCAAAAAAATATTTTTGGTATTGAAAAAATATTTTATGAAGGATTTAAAAAATTTACCCAAACTTGCGATTATATTACAAATATTCCAGAAATTATAATTAAAGATACTACTGTAACTATCAATTTATATATTAAACAAGAATTAATAGAATTACAGTCTTACATGATGTATTTAGATATCATTAATATAATTATAAGATACCTAATCATATTGGGTAATATTTATATTATATTTGGTATATATCAATCTTTAATGTATTTTAAATTAAATATAATATTCACACATTTATCATTTAATATTTTTGCTACATTAATTATGTTAATTATAGGAATTTCTATTAAAACGTTTATCACAATAAGTTATAATATTATTAATCAATATATAAAAAATATATTATTACAATATAATTTATTTACACAAGAGATATTATTAATGTTGTATAAAAAAATTTTTTTTAAAAAAAATTTTGTTAATTATATGAATAAATAATAAAAATTTTAATAATGACAAAACATATAAAAAAATATTATTTTATTATATAATTAATGATTTTATATAATAAAATTTTACATATTATGTATGGATTATTTTGATCTCAATAAATAGTTATAAATAATAATTGACTAAGTGTATATTTATTTTATATTAAACATATCAAAATTGCTATTTATTTAATAAATAATGAATCATTTAAATCAATATAACGCTGACTCAATAGAAGTATTAGAAGGGTTAGATCCTGTTAAACGTAGACCTGGTATGTATACTGATCTTACTCATCCTAACCACTTAGGACAAGAAGTAATAGATAATAGTGTAGACGAAGCATTATCTGGATATGCAAAAAATATTACAGTAGTTTTATATAAAGATCAGTCATTAGAAGTAACTGATGATGGCAGAGGCATGCCTATAGATATACATCCTCAAGAAGGTATATCTGCTATAGAACTAATTTTATGCCGTTTACATGCTGGAGGTAAATTTTCAAATAAAAATTATCATTTTTCAGGAGGTTTGCATGGTGTAGGTATTTCAGTTGTTAATGCATTATCAAAAAGAATGGAAGTTAATATATTTCGTAATTGTAAAATATATAATATTGTTTTTGCATATGGTAATAAAATTAAAAATTTAAATATTATTAATAATAATATTAATTATACTGGTACAAATATTAGGTTTTGGCCTGATGAACATTTTTTTGAAAGTACTTTTTTTTTAGCATCTCATTTAGTAAATATATTAAAAGCAAAAGCAATATTATGTCCTGGATTAATAGTTAATTTCCATAATAAAAATACTAAAGAACATTATTCTTGGAATTATCAAAATGGTTTATGTGATTATTTAATGAATTCAACTAAACAACATGTAACTGTACCAGACCAACCATTTATAGGTCATTACCATAGTAATATCAAACAATTAGATTGGGCAGTATTATGGATTCCTAACAATAATTATTGTATTACAGAAAGTTATGTCAATTTAATTCCAACAATATATGGTGGTACACATGTTAATGGTTTAAAATTAGGTTTATTAGAAGGTATAAAAAATTTTTGTTTATTACATAATATGTTATCTAAAAATATTAAATTATGTAGTGATGATATTTGGACACATTGTTCTTATATTTTATCACTTAAAATACAAGATCCACAATTTACTGGGCAAACTAAAGAACGTTTATCTTCCAGACAATGTACTATATTTGTTGCTAATATAGTTCGTGATGCATTTATTTTATGGTTAAATCAAAATATTAAAATCGGTACACATATTGCTAATATGGTAATATCAAATGCTCAAAAACGTATTAGAGAATCTAAAAAAAAAATTAAGAAGAAAAATTATATTAGTTCTATATTACCTGGTAAATTAGCAGATTGTATTATTAAAGATCCAAAACAAACAGAACTATTTTTAGTAGAAGGTGATTCTGCTGGAGGATCTGCTAAACAAGCTAGAGATAAAAATTATCAAGCTGTCATGCCTCTAAAAGGAAAAATTTTAAATACTTGGGAAATTAGTTCTGAAGTAATTTTATCTTCTCAAGAAATATATGATATTATACTAGCTATAGGTATTTATCCTAATAATAGTAATTTAAAAAAATTAAGATATCATAAAATTTGTATTTTAGCTGATGCTGATTCTGATGGTTTACATATTGCAACTTTATTATGTGCTTTATTTATTAAACACTTTTTTCCATTAGTACAAAATGGGAATATTTATGTAGTAATGCCACCATTATATCGTATTGATATAGGTAAAAAAGTTATTTATGCTTTAGATGAAAAAGAAAAATCATTAATTTTAACACAAAATAATCATCAAATAAAAAAACAAAATATTAATGTTCAAAGATTTAAAGGATTAGGAGAAATGAATCCAAAACAATTACGAGAAACAACGTTCAATCCTAGTACAAGAAAACTAATACAACTAATTATTGATAATACTGTTTTAGATAAAAATAAAACTATAGCTATTATGGATATGTTACTTTCGAAGAAAAGATCTGAAGACCGTCGTAAATGGTTACAACAAAAAGGTAATATAACAAATATTTAAATAATTTTAAAATTTGTATATACAAAAAATTATTTTATATATTTTTTTTATATAAAAAAATTTTGTTATTTTAAAATATATTAAATATAATTTAATTTTATCTTCATCGTGTATTTTTACAAGGAAATATATACCATGTCAAAAAAGAAGTACCATGACGTGGATCCCATGGAAACTAATGATTGGATACAATCTATTAAATATGTTCTCCAAGAACATGGCATTCACAGAGCAAAATTTTTATTAAATCAAATAAATAACTATATAAATTATATTCATGATGATGATCATAAAGACAATTATGTAAATACAATTATGTCATCAGAAGAACCTATATATCCTGGTAATATAAATATAGAACGCAAGATACGTAATATTATTCGTTGGAATGCTATTATGATAGTTTTACGAGCTTCACAAAAAAATTTAGATTTAGGTGGGCATATTGCATCATATCAATCTGCAGCACATATATATGAAGTGTGTTTTAATCATATTTTCCAAGCTTATAATAATACTAAAAATGGTGATATAGTTTATTTTCAAGGACATATTTCTCCAGGTATTTATGCTAGAGCTTTTGTAGAAAAAAGGTTAAATGTACAACATTTAGATAATTTTCGTCAAGAAATATGTGGTAAAGGTTTATCATCTTATCCCCATCCTAAACTAATGCCAAATTTTTGGCAATTTCCTACAGTTTCTATGGGTTTAGGTCCGCTTTCAGCAATATATCAAGCAAAATTTTTAAAATATTTACATAATAGAAAATTACAAAATACGTCACACCAAAAAGTTTTTGCATTTTTAGGTGATGGTGAAATGGATGAACCAGAATCTAAAGGAATATTAAATATTGCTGCAAGAGAAAAACTAGATAATTTAATTTTTATCATTAATTGTAATTTACAAAGATTAGATGGACCTGTATATGGTAACGGTAAAATTATTAATGAATTATCAAACTTTTTTTATGGAGCAGGTTGGGAAGTAATAAAAGTGATTTGGGGTCATCGTTGGCAAAAATTATTTGATAATGATAAAACCAATAAATTAATACAATTAGTTAATGAAACAGTAGATGGAGATTTTCAAAACTTAACTTCGAAAAATGGAAATTATATTAGAAATAATTTTTTTAAAAAGTATAATGAAACATTATCATTAGTAGAAAATTTAACAGATATAGATATTGAAAATTTAAATTATGGTGGTCATGATTCTAAAAAAATTTATGCTGCTATAAAAAAAGCTTATCAAATTATAAATAAACCTGTAGTAATATTAATACATACAATTAAAGGTTATGGTCTTGGAGAAATTGCTGAAAGTAAAAATATTGCACATCAAGTTAAAAAAATAGATTTTAAGAGTTTAAAATATATACGTGATAAATTGGCATTACCTATACATGATAGTATTCTACATACATTACCTTATATTTCTTTACCAGAAAATTCTATAGAATTCAAATATTTACATAATCAACGTAAAAATTTAGGTGGTTATGTACCATATCGTCGTGAACGTTTTACTGAAAAAATCATATTGCCTAATATATCAGATTACAATAATTTTTTATATTATTCATCTGAAATACTTTCTACAACAAAAGCATTTGTTCGAATATTAAATATGCTGTTAAGACATATTTTTTTGAAAAATAGAATTGTGCCTATTATAGCAGATGAAGCCCGTACATTTGGTATGGAAGGACTTTTCCGACAAATTGGTATTTATAATTCTAATGGATTAAATTATATTCCACAAGATAAAGAAACTTTATCTTATTATAAAGAAGATATACAAGGACAAATTTTACAAGAAGGTATTAATGAAGCAGGTGCATTTGCTTCTTGGCTAGCTGCCGCAACATCATATTCGACTAATAATTTAGTTATGATTCCATTTTATATTTATTATTCTATTTTTGGTTTCCAACGTATTGGTGATTTTTGTTGGGCTGCTGGAGATCAACAAGCTAAAGGATTTTTAATAGGGGCGACATCTGGTAGAACTACTTTAAATGGCGAAGGTTTACAACATGAAGATGGACATAGTCATATACAATCTTTAACAATACCAAATTGTATTTCTTATGATCCTGCTTACATGTATGAATTAGCTATTATTTTATATAATGGTTTATATCGTATGTATGGTCCACAACAAGAAAATATATATTATTATATAACTATTACTAATGAAAATTATATAATGCCTTCGATAAGCAAAAATATGTCTGCTAATATAATAGAAGGAATATGTAAAGGAATATATCATTTACGTAATATAAATGGCAATAAAAATAATTGCATACAATTATTAGGTTCAGGAGCAATATTACAACATGTTATTCAAGCAGGACAAATTTTATCTGAAGAGTATGATATTAGTTCTCATATTTTTAGTGTAACTTCTTTTACAGAAATTGCACGTGATGGACAAGATTGTGACCATTGGAATATGTTGCATCCTATGGAAAAACGTCGTATACCTTATATAACTAATATTATGCAAAATTACCCTACAGTAGCTGCTACTGACTACATGAAAATTTTTGCAGAACAAATTAGAAAATATGTACCTACAGATAATTATTTTGTATTAGGTACTGATGGTTTTGGTCGTTCTGATAGTAGAGCAAATTTACGTGATTTTTTTGAAATTAGTGCGCCATATATTGTACTTGCTGTATTAAATATTTTATTGGATTTAAATATTATTAGTAATAATATTATTAAACATTTTATCAAACAATATAATATTAATATTAATAAAAAAAATCCTAGAATCTCTTAAAAAGGAATTACATGAATAATAATATTATCATATTACCAGATATTGGCAATGACAATATGAAAGTTACTGAAATTTTAGTGCAAGTAGGAGATTATATACATAAAGATCAAAGTATTATTGTTGTAGAAAGCGATAAAACTTCTATAGAAGTGCCTGCAGATCAAGAAGGTGAAATTCAAAAAATTTGTGTTAATATTGGCGATATAGTACAAACTAATAGTCAAATTTTAATTTTATTAAATACAAAACAACACACAAATAATACTTTAAGTATAAATACAACTAAACAAAATAAAACAACTGATAGAAATATAATATTAAATAATACTAAATTATTTAATAAAAAAAATGATATAAAAGAAAAAGAACCAGTTATACAAAAAAAAATAGAACCAGAATATTTTTATGCTACTCCATATATCAGAAAAATAGCACGTCAATTTAATATTAATTTATCTATAATTAAAGGTAGTGGTAATAAAAACAGAATTGTAAAAGAAGATATTATGCGATATATAAAAGATAATAATTTTGATAATATACGAACTAATACTAAAAATCTTTATGAAAAATATGGTCCTGTAGAAATAGTTATTTTAAATAACATACAAAAAACAACTAGTGTTAATTTAACAAATAATTGGAAAAATATTCCTCATGTTACACAACATATTCAAGCTGATATAACCGAATTAGAATCTTTCCGCACTAAAAAAAATTATGAATTAAAAAAGACACATAATATCAAAATTACTATACTGAGTTTTATTATTAAAATATGTGCTCATGCTTTAAAACAATTTCCTTATTTTAATTCATCTATTTTAGATAATAAAACTTTAATTATTAAAAAATATTATAATATAGGTATTGCTGTTAATACACCAAAAGGTTTAGTTGTTCCAATAATATTTAATGTATTAGATAAGAATATTATTGAAATTTCTAAAGAAATTATACTTTTAGCAAACAAAGCTAAAAATAATAAATTAATACCTCAAGATCTTAAAGGTGGATGTTTTACTATTTCTAATCTAGGTCAATTACGTAGTAATTTTTTTACTCCTATCATTAATGCGCCAGAAGTTTCTATTTTGGGTATATCACAAGCTATGATACAACCAATATGGAATAATGATAAATTTATTCCAAGATTAATGTTACCATTATCTTTATCTTATGATCATAGAATCATTAATGGTGTAGATGGTGTTATGTTTTTAAATTTCATATGTGATTTAATATCCGATATTAGAAATTTATTAATTTAATATTTATTTTTTTAACTTACATGTAGATTATAATTTTTATGAATAAAAATAAAAAAACACAGATAATAATTATTGGTGGTGGACCAGCAGGATATTCAGCTGCTTTTCGTTGCAGTGATTTAGGCATGCAAACTACGATTATAGAAAAATATGATAATTTAGGAGGTGTATGTTTAAATGTTGGATGTATTCCTTCTAAAGCTTTACTACATATTACAAATATATTAAAAGAACAAAAAATATTAATGAAATATGGTATTTTAAATCATGTGTGTGAAGTTAATATTTCAAAATTATTGTTATGGAAAAATAATATTATTACTAAATTAACTAATGGATTAAAATTTTTAGCCAAGAAAAGAAATGTAAATATTATTAATGGAATGGCACATTTTATTAATGAAAACAGTGTAGAAGTAATAAATAATAATACTACTACAATAATTAATTTTGATAATGCTATTATAGCAACTGGTTCAAAACCAAATACTATGACTAGTATGTATAAAAACGACCCAAGAATATGGAATTCTACAGATGCTTTAATGTTAAAAACTATACCAAAAAAAATGTTAATTATAGGCGCTGGTATTATTGGATTAGAAATGGCTACCATTTATTGTTCTTTAGGTGCTGCAATAGATATTGTAGATACATCTGATGTATTATTATCAGAAGTTGATACAGATATTATAAATATATATAAAAGTATTATTCATAAAGAATTTAATATAATGTTACATACTAAAGTAATCTCTATAGATATTACACAAGACCAATTACATGTGCACTTAACAAGTGATAATAACAAATCTGTATATGCAAAATATTATGATGTTATTTTAATTGCTATAGGGAGAACTCCAAATTCACAGTACATTAATAAAAATTTTGGTAAATTAGATATTAATGCACAAAATTTTATTAACGTTGATAATCAAATGAGAACTAATATACCCAACATATACGCTATTGGTGATGTGATTAGCACTCCTTTGTTAGCGCATAAAGGAATACATGAAGGACATTTAGCAGCTGAAGTTATAGCAGGTAAAAAACATTATTTTATACCTAAAGTTATACCTTCAATAGCATATACCAATCCTGAAATTGGTTGGGTAGGTTTAACTGAAAAACAAGCTCAACATGATAATATAAAATATAGAACATCATCATTTCCATGGCAAGCATTAGGTCGTGCTCTTGCAACTAATTCTGAACATGGTACAACAAAGCTAATTATAGAAAAAGAATCTAATAGGGTTATTGGTGGTGCTGTTATTGGACATAATGCAGGAGAATTATTAGGAGAAATTAGTTTAGCCATAGAAATGGGTTGTGATATTGAAGATATAGCATTAACTATGCATGCTCATCCTACATTATACGAGTCTATTGGTTTAACAGCAGAAATATTAACTGAAACTATTACTGATATATTAAATAAATAAGGACTATGTTAATTATTCTTAACACATAAATATATTTAAATAGTATGATATAAATCAAATTATATAAAATAACTATATTATATAATAATTTTATTTATAACAAAATGTTTTTATAATATATATGTTAAATTATAAACAATTTAATGCTATTAAAAAAAATATAAATTCTATTTATACTAATCAAAAACAACGTTATATATATACGCATTTTAAAAACAAAACTGATATTACAAAAATTATTAATAATACCATAACTAATTGTCATAATAATGGTGGTGGAATTATTGTGATACCAAATGGAGAATATTACTCTGGGCCAATACATCTTAAAAGTAATGTACACATACATTTACAAGATGATGTTATCATCAAATTTTATACTGATCCTAAAAAATATTTTAATGTTTTAACACGTTGGGAAGGCATTGATTGTATTAATTATACACCATTAATTTATGCTTATAAACAAAAAAATATCGCTATTACAGGACATGGTATATTAGATGGTCAAGCTAATATTAATAATTGGTGGTCTTGGAAAAATGATATAAATGGTAATTATTTACAAAATAAAGATGTAAAAGTTTTAATGAATATGATGAAAGATAATATTCCGATAAAAAAAAGAATTTTTGGATATCATCATTATCTTCGTCCTAATTTTATACAATTTTATTTATGTACCAATATATTAATTAAAAATATTACTATCATTAATTCTCCTATGTGGGAAATACATCCTGTATTAAGTAATAATATACATATTAGTCATGTTTATATTAATAGCATTGGTCCAAATAATGATGGTTGTAATCCAGAATCTTGTAATAATGTATTAATTGAACATTGTTCTTTTAATACTGGTGATGATTGTATTGCTATTAAATCTGGTAAAAATGATGATGGCAGGAAGAATAATATTCCTTCTAGTAATATTATTATACAAAATTGTTTCATGTATAAAGGTCATGGTGCTGTAGTATTAGGTAGTGAATGCAGCGGAGGTATTAATAATATTTTTATAAAAAACTGTCAAACATTTGGAAAAAAAATACAATCGTTTTTAAGAATTAAAAATAATGCTGTTCGTGGTGGAGATATACATGAAATATATTTACAAGATACTAAGATATATTTTGTAAATTCTAGTATTTTAAATATAAATTTTGTATATGATGAAGGTCAACATGGTCATTACATACCTAAAGTATATAATATTTATATAAATAATATACGTGTATATATGTGTTATCGTGTAATGGATATTAACACATTTCAGAAGTCTTATGTAGATAATATTTTTTTCAAAAATAATGTTTTCCAGTATATAAAACATCCTTCAAAAATAAATATTTGTAATCCTAATAATATTTATTTATATAATACTAAATATTTATAATAATATATTTTTCATAATATTATAATAAATTTTATATAATGTATATATATCGTCAATATGTGTACATTCGTCTATTTTATGAATAGTAGAATTAATTAAACCTAATTCTACTATTTGTGCACCAGTAGCTATAATAAATCTGCCATCAGAAATACCACCATCATTTATAATAGTAGGTATCACATTATTAACTGTTGCAATACTTTTTTTAACAATACTAATTAATTGTGTTTTTTGATCATAGACAGTATTACTTATAAATGGTTTGCCAATTAAATCCCAATCAAATTGATATTTAAAAATATTATATTTCTTAAGAATTAAATGTAATCTATCTAAAAAAATATTATAGTGCATAGTATGCATATATCTAAAATTAATTTGTAAAATAATATGATTAGGAATTACATTAGTATTGTTTTGTATAGAAGATATAAAATTAGTAATCTGCATACTTGTATTAATGGAATCTTTATTTTTTGGTTCCCACGTAATATTTAATAATTCATATAAAAAAGGTATTACTGTATGAATTGGATTTATAGCTAATTTATGGTAAGCCACATGACCCTGTATACCATAAATTTTTAAAGTAATATTTAAAGAACCTCTTCTGCCATTTTTAATATTATCACCAATTATTTGGTAACTTGTTGGTTCACCTAATATACAATAATTTATTTGTTCTTTTTTTTTTATTAAACGATTAATTACTTGTTTAGTGCCATCTTGTGCCGCACCTTCCTCATCAGAAGTAATTAAAAAAGCTATTTTACCATGATGTTGGTTATATTTTTGTATAAAAGATTTAGCTGCAAAAACCATTGCAGCTAACGCACCTTTCATATCACATGTACCTCTACCATACATGATATTATTATGAATAATTCCCTCAAAAGGCGGATATTTCCATAAAGAGATATCTCCAGGAGTAACAATATCTGTATGTCCTGCAAAAACTAATGTTGGTGTAATATTATCATTAGTATGATAAGCCCAAAAATTACTTGTTTGATTAATATTCATTAAATCAATTTTAAAATTTAATTTTTGCAAAAAAGAAATTAATATTTTTTGGCAACCGTAATCTTTAGGACTAATAGATGGACATTGAATTAAACTTTTTGTAAATTCTATAATTTTTTTAAACATATGTTATAATTTGATTAGTTATATCAATATTATTTTTTATGAAGTATTTTTTGCATAAAAAATAACTAATTTATTTTTTTTAATAAAGATAATTTCCATACTTCTTCAATATTTTTTACAGGATATATTTTTAAAGCAGTTATAATATTTTTAGGAATATTTTCTAGATCTCTTTTATTTTGATATGGTATTAATACTATGTCTACACCACCTCTATGTGCAGCTAATAATTTTTCTTTTAAACCGCCAATAGGTAACACTTGACCTCTTAAAGTAATTTCACCAGTCATGGCAATATTAGCTTTTACAGGTGAATTACTTAAGCTAGATACCAAAGCAGTACAGATAGCTATGCCCGCACTAGGACCATCTTTAGGTGTAGCTCCTTCAGGAACATGAACATGTATATCAGTAGTTTTATAAAATTCATTATTAATATCTAATTTTTTTGTACGAGCTCTCACAACAGTTAAAGCAGCTTGGATAGATTCTTGCATAACTTCACCTAAAGATCCAGTATATGTTAATTTTCCTTTACCAGGAATACATGCTGTTTCAATAGTTAATAAATCTCCTCCAGATTCTGTCCAAGCTAAACCAATAACTTGACCAATACGATTAATATTTTCTGCTTTCCCATAATCATATTTTTTTACACCTAAATATTGTTTTAAGTTTTTTTTGTTTATTTCAATGAATTTAGTATTTTGATCTATTAAAATAGTTTTAACAGCTTTTCTACATAAAGACGATAATTCTCGTTCTAAATTTCTTACACCTGCTTCTCTAGTGTAATATCGAATAATATCCAAAATAGTATCTTGTTGTATAATTAGTTCTTGTTTTTTTAAAGCATTACGATAAAATTGCTTAGGTAATAAATATTTTGTCGCAATATTTAATTTTTCATCTTCAGTATATCCAGAAAGTTTAATTACTTCCATTCTATCTAATAATGGTAACGGTATATTAGTAACAGAATTTGAAGTAGCAACAAACATAATATCAGATAGATCATAATCTATTTCTAAATAATGATCATTAAAAGACATGTTTTGTTCTGGATCTAATACTTCTAATAATGCTGAAGAAGGATCACCACGCATATCATATGCAATTTTATCAATTTCATCTAATAAAAATAATGGATTTTTTACTCCTGAACGTGTAATTTTTTGTATAATTTTACCTGGCATAGAACCAATATATGTTCTTCTATGACCTCTAATTTCACCTTCATCACGAATACCACCTAAAGCCATTCTAATAAATTTTCTACCTGTTGTACTTGCAATAGATTTACCTAAAGATGTTTTACCAACCCCAGGTGGTCCAACAAAACATAAAATTGGTCCTTTAATTTTGTTCGATCTATTATGTACTGCTAAATATTCTAAAATACGTTCTTTTACATGTTCTAAACCAAAATGATCTTGATCTAATGTAATTTTAGCTTTATATAGATCTTTTTTTAATCTACTTTTTTGAAACCAAGGTATTTGAATCATCCATTCAATATATCCTCGTACAACTGTCGCTTCTGCAGACATTGAGGACATCATACGTAATTTATGTAATTCAGAATATGTTTTTTCTTTTGCATCTTTTGGCATTTTAGCTATTTCTATTTTTTTTTTTAAAATATCATTTTCATCAGGATGCACATCCATTTCACCTAGTTCTTTTTGTATAGCTTTTATCTGTTCATTTAAATAATATTCTCTTTGACTCTTTTCCATTTGTTGTTTAACTCTATTACGAATTTTTTTTTCAACTTGTAAAAGATCAATTTCAGATTCCATAATTGCCATCAGATATTCTAACCTTTCACGAATATTAAACATTTCTAATATTAATTGTTTATCAGATAATTTTAAAGGCATATGAGAAGCTATAGTATCAGATAATTTATCTACATGATGAATATTATTTAAAGAAGATAAAACTTCAGGTGGAATTTTTTTATTTAATTTAATATATCCTTCAAATTGATGCACAGCAGTACGTATTAAAACTTTTTGTTCTTTAGGTTCAATTTTAGGAGAGTTAATATATATAATTTGTGCTGTAAAATATTCTCCATTATCTGATAAAATATCAATTTGAGCTCTTTGTATTCCTTCCACTAATATTTTTAATGTACCATCAGGTAATTTTAACATTTGTAATATTGATGTTACTGTACCAATTGTAAATAAATCATTAATATCAGGGTTATCTTTTGCAGCATTCTTTTGTGCTACAAGCATAACTTTTTTATTATTTTTCATTACTGCTTCTAAACAACGTATAGATTTTTCTCTACCAATAAATAAAGGAATTACCATATGAGGATATACTACAACATCACGCAATGGTAATACAGGCATTACAATAGGTTCTGAATGATTAACATCCATAAAACAACCCTCTTTTATTGTTAAAACAATTGTTCATTATTTATACTTTATTAATAACATTCTTTTTATATTCTATAATTGGTTCAGATAAGTTTTTCACAACTTCATAAGTAATACTGATTTTATAAACATTAGATAATGAAGGTATATTATACATAATATCTAGTAATACTTTTTCCATAATAGTTTTTAACCCTCTTGCTCCTGTATTTAAAATAAGAGCTTGTCGTACTATTTCTTGTAGTGCTTTTATATCGAACATTATATCAACGTTATCATATTTAAATAACTGTTGATATTGTTTTATTAAAGCATTATGTGGTTCAGTTAAAACTTGCATTAATCCTTTACTATCTAACGCATCTAAAGTTACTATAATAGGCAAACGACCGATAAATTCTGGTATTAGACCAAATTTTATTAAATCTGTGGTATTAATTTGCTTATTCATATTATTAGTTTGATGATTTATATGTTTATTTTGTTTTTTTATATTAAAACCAATACTATGATTAATTAAATTTAATCTATTAGTAATAATTCTATCTAAACCATAAAACGAACCAGCACAAATAAATAAAATGTTATTTGTATTAATTTGTATAAAGTCTTGTTGTGGATGTTTTCTACCTCCTTGAGGCGGTACAGATACTACAGAACCTTCAATCAGTTTTAATAAAGCTTGTTGAACACCTTCACCAGATACATCTCTTGTGATGGAAACATTTTCAGATTTTTTAGCAATTTTATCAATTTCATCTATATAAATAATACCTTTCTCTGTATTTTCAATATTATAATTAGCATTTTGTAATAGTTTTTGCAAAATATTTTCTACATCCTCACCAACATATCCTGCTTCTGTAAGAGCAGTAGCATCAGTAATTACAAATGGTACATTTAATATACGTGCTAATATTTTTGCTAATAATGTTTTACCACTACCAGTTGGTCCTACGAGTAAAATATTACTTTTTTCAATTTCAATATCATTATTATGTTTTTTATCATATAAACGTAATCTTTTATAATGATTATAAATAGCTACAGCTAAAGTTTTTTTGGCATTATCTTGATTAATAACATATTTATTTAAATAATTAAAAATATTTTGGGGTTTTAATAATACATCATCATACATATTATTATTATTTTTTGTTTTATTAAAAATATTATTACATAATAATATACATTGTTTACAAATATATGCTTTATGACCTGATACTAATTTACCAATTTCATTTTGAAATTTACCACAAAAAGAACAACATAAAATTTTATTTAAATTATCCTTTTTATTTGTCATCACATAACCTCTATTTATATATTAAATACAATTATCGAATTTTTTCATGAGAAGATATAATATCATCTATTAAGCCATATTGCATTGCTTCCTTAGAAGTTAAAAATCTATCTCTTTCTGTATCTTGTTCAATAGTAGAAATATTTTGTCCTGTATGTAATGATAATAATATATTTATATGTTTCTTAATTCTTAAAATTTCTTGAGTATATATTTCTATATCTGTTGCTTGTCCTTGATAACCACCTAATGGTTGATGTATCATGATTCGTGAATTAGGTAAACCAAAACGTTTTTTTTTTGCACCAGCAGCTAATAAAAATGCTGCCATAGAACAAGCTTGTCCAATACAAATAGTATTAATATCTGGTTTAACAAGTTGCATTGTATCATAAATGGATAATCCTGATGTAATAATACCTCCTGGACTATTTATATAAAGATAAATATCTTTATGACGATTGACAGATTCTAAAAATAATATTTGTGCTATAATTAGATTAGACATTCTATCTTCTATAGAACCTGTTAAAAAAATAATTCTTTCTTTTAATAATTTGGAAAAAATATCATAAGAACGTTCACCACGACTATTCTGTTCTATAACCATAGGAACGTAATTATAATAATTAGGTATATTATTTATATTGTTATTATTGTTATACATTGTATATATCCTATTAATTTCTATATTATTATGTATAAATTATAATCATTATATAGAATGTTAATATAATTAGTGATTTAAACTATGCATATATTTATATATATATAAATTATTATCTAACCATGTCTAAAAAGTTTTATTATTGTATATAAAAAACAACATATCTAACATAAAAATTTGTTATATGCATACAATATGTTAAACATTTTTGTATGATATATCATACTGACCTAAAATATAAAATTTGGTATATTAATGTTGTAGTGAAATACTAATATACTATTTTATAACTTAATTAAATTTTAACATATATATAATATTTACATAAAATACATGTTTTAATATTTATATAATAAATGCTTATCAATAAAATGATTAGATAAATGTTTAATATATAAAATGAAAATATTATTCATATTTTATAATATATACAATAGTTTTATCTAAATCATGTGTATTAATATTATTTATTCAATAATAGTCATCATTTTTAATAAAAAATTATGATTAATAATGATATTATTAATAAACTGATATTATTAAATATAATAATATTATATATTTAAATGTTGATTTTATTAATAATATTACAGACATTCAACATTCTTATCGTGAATAATATTATTCCATTCTATGACTGAATATGTATTTAATGATATAGCATGTATTTGCTGCATGATGTTTTTAGTTAGTATTTTATAAATTAAACGATGTCTTTGTATTAAATTTTGTGTTGTAAAATGTTCACATACAATAGTAATTTGTAAATGTGTAATTATATTATGATCATTGCTATTATTTTTAATATTAAGAAATATAGGATTTAATGCAATTTTTATTTTTTTTTCTATTGTTTTAATAATCATATAGTGATAGTAATTTTCAAATTTAGTTTTTTAAATAATTATCTAGATATCATTACACATATTATGTAATTTGGTTTTTTGATAAAAATATTTTCAATATATTTGCATGTGCCGCTAAAATATTTTTTGAATGTTTATCATAACAATGACCTATTAAGTTAGTTATTAAACCCCCAGATTCTTTTATAAGTAGCTCACCAGCTAAAAAATAATAAAAATGTGATATATTATCATATATATAGCAATTAATTTTATTTGCAGATAAGTATGCTAAGTCTAAAGCAATAGAACCACACATACGTAACGCAATAGTTTTTTCAATAAATATTTTCATGATATTAATATATTGATTGTTTATTAAATAATTTGTATTTACAGTAATAAATAATGTAGAATTATAAATTTTGTCATTACAACGTAATTTATAACCATTTAATTGAGTATTTTGTCCTCTAATAGCTGTAAATAAATCATTTCTTAGTGGATCATATACTAAAGATATTTCTGTCTTTCCTTTTATTAAAATTACTATAGATGTACAAAAATGTGGAAATTTTTTAATAAAATTATCTATACCATCTAAAGGATTAATAATCCATATAGTTTGTTGCCATTGTAATATTAATAATTCTTTTTTATACTTAATGCTAAATGATTGATGATATGTATTCTGTAAAGTACGAATAATCATTCTACTAATCATAAATATCATTTTTTTTATAATAAAATTATAATCTTCATCATTAAAATACTGTTTTTGTTTTTCATAATATGTTAAAATTATATCTCCTATTTGACGTGCTATACGTATAGCAACATTTAACATTGGACGCATATTTTATTTTCTCATGAGTTATGTTTATAATAAAAAAAGATATATTATTAAAATAATATGTCTACTATACATACAATATATATTATAAAAAAATAATGATTTTATATAATATAAATATAACCGTTTTTAAAGTAAAAATATACCATATAATTAACATTATCATGAATAAAAAAATAGAACAAAATACTGATATAAAAAAATTAGAAAAAAAAATTAGATCTTATATTATAAATATTATTAATCCTATATTATTAAAACATGGTGGTTCTTTACAATTAAAAACTGTAACAATAGAAAAAATTGCTTTAGTAAAATTTATTGGTGGTTGTCAAGGTTGTGCAATGAGTCAACATACTTTGAATAATTGGATTGTAAAAGAACTATTAAATAATTTTACAGAACTAACCAATGTTCAAGATATTACTATGCATGATATACATCATTTTACATATTATAAATAAATAAATTTATTAAATAACCAATATTATGATATGTTGTTTTATTAAAAAATTATTAATAATATATATAATGGTATCCCATGCATAACGATCCATATACAATATAAATATTTAATATTATTTATTTAAGACATATAAGGAATCATATTTATGCCTGTCATAGTACCACAACATCTACCAGTTATGAAAAATTTTTTAAAGAAAAATTTATTAATTTTTTCTAATATACAAAATAATATTCTACAAAAATATTCATCATGTAAAATAATTAATATTGTTTTATTAAATTTAATGTATGATAAAATAGATACAGAAAATCAAATAATTAAAATACTATCACAATCTTCATCTCTTATAAAATTAACGTTATTAAACATTGATCATATATCCTCAAATAATATAAATACTAATATACATATAAAAAAATTTTATACTACACTAAATAAAATATTTAATAAATATTATGATGGTTTAATTATTACTGGAGCACCATTAGGACTAATAAAGTTTACAGATGTAAGATATTGGGATGAATTTGTTCGTGTGATATATTGGTCATTAAACCATGTAAAATCTGTTTTATCTATTTGTTGGTCTGTACAAGCTATTTTATATATTTTATATCATATACCTAAAAATACGAATTATAAAAAAATAATAGGTGTATTTAAACACCAAATATCAAATAAACAGCATTATTTAGTACAAGGTTTTGATGATTATTTTTTCGTACCTCATTCACGATATGCTAATTTTTCTATTAATTTTATAAAACAATACAAATATTTTGATATTATATCATATTCTAAAAAATCTGGTGTGTATATATTTACAGATTATAAATATATATTTGTTACAGGACATCCAGAATATGATCGTTATACTCTTGCAAAAGAATATAAGTATTATATTAAAAAAAATATATCTATCGATATTCCTTATCATTATTTTATAAACAATAATATTACATTAAAACCTGTTAATAGATGGAAAAGTCATGGATATTTATTATTTATGAATTGGATTTCTAATTTAATACAAATTTAATTACATATAATATGTTTATTCATTATATTATATTTAATAAATATAGGATAAAAGGAATGTATTTTGTTAGCTGATAAATATTTATTTTGTACCATTAAAAAAAAAGATATAAAACATTTAAATAGTCATATTCTTATGTTGGAAGCAGGAATTATTAAAAAACTATCTTCTGGAATTTATTATTGGTTACCTACAGGTTTAAAAATTATAAAAAATATAAATAACATTATAAGAAAATCTATGGATTTAGTTAATGCAATAGAGATATCAATACCTATATTACAGCCTATCAATATTTGGTTACAAAGTGGTCGTAACCTTGATTACGGTATGGAATTATTTAAAATTATAGATAGAAAAAAAAATATTTTTATATTAAGCCCAACTAATGAAGAAGCAATAACATATTGTGTGTTAAATATAATTAAATCTTACAAAGATTTACCAATACATTTATATCAAATACAAACAAAATTTAGAGATGAGATTAGACCTAGATTAGGTAGTGTACGCGCAAAAGAATTTATTATGAAAGATAGTTATTCTTTTCATTTAAACAAAAATTGTTTACAACAAACATATAATAATATGTTGCATACCTATAAAAAAATTTTTAATTATATGAAATTAGATTATGTAACGGTTATAGCTGATAATAATATTATTGGCGGTACTATTTCACATGAGTTTCATTTGTTTTCTGAACATGGAGAAAATTGTATAGTACATACTTCTAAATATGATTATATTGCTAACATAGAATATGCTACATACTTATTACCACAAAAAAAAAATATTAACGCAAAAAAAATCTTAGAAAAACAAATTATCACTAGCACAAAAAAAATATTAGATATATGTAAAGATAATAATATATCAACAAAAAAAATTATTAATACTTTTATTATTAAAAATAATAATAAAGAAAACTCTTTTGTTATGATTTTAATTCGTTATGGTTATAAATTTAATATAAATAAATTTATTAAACAAAATCCATTATTTATATCATGTAAAATGTTATCAGAAATAGAGATTAAAAATATTTTTCATATACATAATATTAATTCTTTAGGACCTTATAATATAAATATTCCTATCATTGCAGATTATTCAGTAATTAATATGTATAATTTTATTATTGGTATTAATAATAACCAATATTATATTAATGCTAATTGGAATATAGATTTAATATTACCAAATAATATTCAAGATATTAGATATATTACTTATCATGATTTAGCTCCTAATGGTAATAAATTAATCATTACAAAAAGTATCGAAATAGCACATATTTTCCAATTAGATACAAAATATTCTGAAGCAATGAATTTATATATTTATGATATGTATGGGTTAAAACAATATCTATATATGGGCTGTTATGGAATTGGTATTACTCGTATAATGGCTGCTATTATAGAACAGCACCATGATAAACATGGTATTATTTGGCCTACTACTACTTTAGCACCATTTAAAATAGCTATTATTCCTATTAATATGCATAATAATGATGCTATTAAAAATATTGCTTATACTTTATATAAAAAATTTTTAAAACATCAATTAGAAATATTATTAGATAATAGACTAATTAGTTTCGGGAAAATGTTAACTGATATGGATCTGATCGGTATACCACATATAATTATTATTAGTGCTAAACATTTAAAAAATCATAATATAGAATATAAATCTAGAAATACTAATACTAAAATAATTTTATCTATAAAAAATATTGTTTCATATATTATAAATCAAGAATAATTATTCTATTTTTATCCATGTAATGTATAGAGATTGGTTATTTGGCATTACTTTCCCATGTATAGTGATTAAATTATTTTCTAAATCTGCAATTAAACAATTGTTATAAAATAATAATGGTATTTGGTTTCTTTTATAAATCGGAATAGATAATTTATTCCATATATGATTAATGTTTATTTTTTTAAAATTATTTTGGCAAAAATAAATCTTTTGATTATCATAAAATTTAACATATATATTTTCGTTTTCATATGGATAACGTACTACTATACTATTAGTAATATCTTTTTTAACAATACATAATGTACCTAGTTTATATGGTAAAATTAAAGCATGCTTAATATCGTACCAAAACAATATAATTTTTTGTAAAGTAGGAATATAATTTAAACAAAATAAATATGTATTATTTTTACAAATTATTTTCTTATGTATTATAATTTTAGATGTTAACTTTTGAGCACATATTACTTCATTCCATATTAAAGATAATGTTTTATATGTAACCATATGACATTTATTATATTCTAACCATTTTCTTAAAATAGCATATCGTTTATATACGCTATAAAATTTTAAAGGTATAAAAAATATACTTTTATTTTCTTGGATAAGATTATTTAAAATAGGATTTAAAAATTCATTTAATAATGTTTCTTGTTCTTGACATATTTTTGCAGATCTAATAATAGTTTTTCTAAAAAACGGCCATCTTATATTAATTTGTGGCAAAATAATATTCCTTAAAAAATTACGGTCATATCTATTATCTATATTACTTGGATCATCAATCCAAGTAATATTATGTTGTAGAGCATACCATAAAATTTTTTTTTTCGAAATATATAGTAACGGACGAAATATTTTCATTTTTTTAATATTATTTTGTTCTGCAATACCTGATAATCCTTTTAGTCCGCTACCTCTTTTTAAAGCCAACAGTATTGTTTCACATTGATCATCAAGATGATGTGCAGTGACAAGATATTCATCAGCTTTAATTAAATTATTCAAGATCTTGTATCTTTTTATTCTTGCTTCTTCTTCTATGTTACTTTTTTTATATATAAAAATATTTTTATATATAAAATCAACATGCAATTTTTTACATGTCAGAAAACATTTATTAATCCATGTTTTAGATATATAATTTAAATTATGGTTAATATGTATTGCTCTAATTGTTATACTAGGATATTTTTTACGTAATTGTACTAAATCATATAATAATACAGAAGAATCTAAACCACCACTATACGATAGTAAAATATTATGTAGTTTGTATAAAATATATTGTATTTTTTTTGTAATTAACATAATTTAATTGTTATTTATGTAGTTATATATTCTTTAAAAGTATTTATAATGAAAATTATTTAAAATTAAATTTTACATCAAAATATTTTAGTTGAGATAAATATTGTATTTGTGATAATGTTATGTCATGATGATTAAAATAAAAATTTTCTTTTGAAAATAATTTTTGTTGTAAAGTTGTGTAAAAATATACAGGAATATAATCATCATGATATTTAACAGATAGGATCTGTTTTATATATATAAATAAGTCATCTAACATAATATCTTTATTATGTATAATAATATATATATTTTGTAAAAATTTTTTTCTCATATTTATTAAACTAATAATATTATAAGCATCAATTTTAAAAACATTTAGATAATTATCTAAACGTAGAGTACCATATAAAATAACTATGTGATTATTTTTGATTAAATAATTAAATTTATAGAATATATTTAACATCATATTTACTTCAATTTTCGCTGTATTATCATCTATATCAAAAATAACACATTTTTCTTTTTTATAATTTATATTATGATGTATATTTGTAATAATACCACATGCTGTAATTTTAATTATATTATTTTTATAAGTATTACACATTTGTTTTATACTAATATTATTAGTATAATATTTTACTTCTTTATAATAATCAATAAGAGGATGATTTGTTAAATACATTCCTAAAATGTTTTTTTCTTTTAAAAAAATTTCTTTATTTGATAAAAATATTTTTTTTATATTTAATAAACTATTTTCTAAATTTACATGATTCTGTAATGATAATAAATTCATTTGTTTTGTACTTTTTTCTTTTATATAAATATTTGTTATTTTAATAATATTATCTAAATGTAACATTAATACACTTCTATGGTATGAAAAACAATCTAATGCACCAGATAAAATTAATTTTTCAATAATATGTTTATTATTTTTATCATAATGCATACGTATACATAAATCTATCATAGATTTAAATTTACCATATTTCATTCTATTATTAATAATTTGTAAAGCTTGATATGATCCTATACCTTTAATAGCACCTAAACCATATATAATATCTTTATTATGAACATGAAATTTATATAAGCTATCATTAATAGTGGGTGGTATAATTTTAATATGCATATTTTTACATTCTTGAATTAAATTCATAATTTTTTTTGTATTATCTAATTCAGAACTTAAAACAGCAGCCATAAATTCATGTGGATAATATATTTTTAACCAGAGAGTTTGATAAGAAATTAAAGCATAACCTACAGAATGTGATTTATTAAATCCATATGCAGAAAATTTTTCTAAAAAATTAAAAATTTTCATTACTAACGTTTTGTTAGTATTCATTTTTTTAGCACCATGTAAAAACAATGATCTTTGTTTTATCATTTCTTGATGTTGTTTTTTACTTATTACACGACGTAAAACATCAGCTTGTCCTAAACTATATCCAGATAATACTTGTGCAATTTGCATAACTTGTTCTTGATATAAAATAATGCCATATGTTGATTGTAATATTGGTTTTAACTTATCATGTTGCCAAACTTTATCAGGATATGAAATTATTTCTTTGCCATGTTTACGATTAATAAAATTTTCAACCATACCGGATTGTAATGGTCCAGGACGAAATAAAGCTAGTAAAGATACTATATCTTCAAAGTTATCTGGTTGTAAGTGTTTAATTAGTTCTTGTATACCTTTTGATTCTAATTGAAAAATACCTACAGTATTAGCTTTTTTTAAAAAATTAAAAATTTTTATATCATCTAATTTTAGGTTTTGTAATCTAATTTTAATATTATAATTTTGTTTTATCATTTTTAATGTATGATGTAATATTGTTAATGTACGTAATCCTAAAAAATCAAATTTAACTAAACCAATATTTTCAATATCATTTTTATCAAATTGTGTTAAAATATTATTACCTGTATGATCACAATATATTGGCATGAATTTAACTAGCTGTGTAGGTGCTATTACTACACCACCAGCATGTTTCCCTATGTTTTTTATTGTTCCTTCTAATTTTACAGCAGCATCAACTAAGTCTCTTACATTATTATCTGATTTATATATATCTAATAATTTTTTGTTTACAAAAGCTTTTTTTAAAGTTATACCTATATCTGTAGGTATTAATTTAGATATACGATTAATAAAATCATAAGGAAAACCTAATACTCTACCTACATCTCTAATGACTGCTTTAGCAGTCATAGTACCAAAAGTAATAATTTGTGCTACTGAGTTTAAACCATATATTTTTTTTACATGATCAATAACTAAATCACGTTTTTCCATACAAAAATCAATATCAAAATCCGGTAACGAAATTCTTTCTGGATTCAAAAATCTTTCAAAAATTAAATTAAATTTTATAGGATCTACATCTGTTATCTGTAAAACATATGCTACTAATGAACCTGCTCCAGAACCTCTAGCAGGACCTACAGGAATATTATGTTTTTTAGCCCATTGTACAAATTCCATAACAATTAAAAAATAACTTGCGAAACCCATTTTATTAATAACTGTTAATTCTTTTGATAATCTTTTTTCATAAATGCTTTTATTAATTTTTTGTGAAGTTTTATGTAATAAAGATATAATTTTTTTTTCCAAACCAGAAAAAGATTTTTGTATAAGATATTTTTCTGGAGTAATATTATTAATATAAAATTTAGGTAAAAAATATTTATTTAATGTTAAAAAAATATTACATCTTTGTGCAATTTCAATACTATTTTGTATAGCTTCTGGTATATCAGCAAATAAAGTAATCATATCTTGAGAGTTTTTAAAAAATTGTTCTTGACTATAAGGATTATTTCTTAAAAATATACTTAAAGTTGTACTTTGATTAATCGCAACACGTATGTTATGAGCTTGAAAATCATTTTTATTTAAAAAACGTACAGTATTAGTTGCTATAACAGGTAAAGAATAATCATAAGCTAAATTTAAAGCCATGTTAATATAATTCTTTTCATGTATTTTATTAGTACGTGTTAATTCTAAATAAAAACGATTATAAAAATATTTCTTATAAAAAGAGATAATTTTTGTTACTCTATTAAAATTATTTTCAAGTAAATTAATACCTATATCACCTTCTATACCACCAGATAAAATAATTAAACCATGATTATATTTTTGTAATAATTGATAATTAATTATAGGTCCAAAAGAACTATCATAACCATATTGATGTGCTATAGATATTAAATATTTTAAGTTTTGATAACCAACATTATTTATGCCTAAAATAGTTATTTTAGTACATTGTTGGAGAAATTTTATTCTACATTCTGCACCTACAATTGCTTTAATACCAGATTGATGTGCTAATTGATAAAATTTTATTAAACCAAATAAATTAGTAATATCTGTTATAGCTATTGCAGGCATATTAAATTTAATAGCTTGTTGAATAAATTGTTCAATTTTTGATAATCCATCTTGTATGGAATAATCACTATGAATATTTAAATGTATAAAAGTTTTTTTTGTCATTTTATAATAATTTTAGAAAAATATAATTATACAATTTTATTTTGTAATTTGTATACAAATCTTATTTGCAATACAAACAATAATATTATTAACTATAGCTATAGAATCATAAAAAAAAAAATTTTTTTTGTTATATTTAAAATAACTTTTAATAATTATTTGATCTCCAGGAATAACTTTTTGTTTAAAACGTATATTTTTAATACTAACAATATAAAACATTTTTTGTTTAATAACATTATTAGATATAGTTTTATATAATAAAATTCCTGTAGTTTGTAACATAGATTCTAATATTAATACTCCAGGATAAATTGGTTTATTAGGAAAATGCCCTATAAAATATGGTTCATTAATAGTAATATTTTTTATAACATGTATTACTAATTTATTAGTATCAATATATATGATACGATCTATTAAAATAAATGGGTAACGATGTGGTAAAATATTTAAAATTTCATTAATGTAAAGAATATTATTCAATGAATTATCTCTATAATACTAGTTATATTACAATACCAACATATTATACATTTAAAAGAAATTTTATAAATAAATATTTTTTCATAATGATTGTTATAATTAAACATTTAAATTTAATGTTAATTATTATAAATTGCATTAATTATTTTCAATAGTAAACTGAAATAATTGTATTTGATCATGTATAGATTTTTTTAATGGGTATGAACATGTAAAAGTAATAACACCTAGTGGTGTTTTATATTTTAAAACGAAACCGATAGATGATCTTAGTTCTGTAAAAAAATTTTTTTTATATGTTACATCTAATTTAGAGAGAATATTTTTTGTATATATAAAGTGCCATATACTACCTATATCAAAAAATAATAATGGTTTAAAATTTTGTAAATATTGATACATTGGTATATATGGAGGTATAGAAAATTTTAGTTCTGTTGTTAATTGAAACATAATATTATCATTATATGATACAGGATTAATATATCTTAAATGATTTATAGAATGATAAGAATTTTTTTGAAATTTTATATTAGGTTTAATTCCTCTAACAATATTATTGTGATTCATCCACATCATTTCAGGGAAAATATAAGTATTATTTGTAGGACTATTTATATACCCTATTTTACTCCTAATGATAAAATTTATGAGATAAATATATGCTTTATGATATTTATTCAATATTTTGATATATATCGGAATATATTGATTATATTTAAACATTAATTTATAATTATTATAATAAATTTTTTGCAAAATTGAAAAATTAAAACTTAAAATTGCCAAAATACCTTTTGTAGGTTGTTCTTGATGATTTAAAGTATTAAAAATTAAAAAATTTTTTATATTATATTCTATTAATGAATAAATTTTTTTCTGAAAAGTAATATGTTGTTTTTTATTAGTATAATAATTAGTTACATATATTGGTATTGATGTAGTGAAATGACGTATTTGATGATGTAGTAATCCTATATAATTTTTTATAGCAAAATGTGTGGAATAGATAGGTAACTTTAATATAGTGTATATGCCTTTTTTAATATCTATAAAATTCATATTTTTTTCAGGATGATGAAAAAATATTTTTATACCCATACTGATGTTTTTATAAAAAATATATGGTTTAATCAATAAAACATTCCAATAAAATTCATTAACACTTTTATTAATTATTACTAAAAGATTATTTGCTTTACCTAAAAAATTATCTTTTTGTAAATATGCATTTAACATGAATTTATTATTATTTAAACCAAAATTAAAATTAAACATATTTGTATTATTATTATGAATATTATAAATAACATCTACAGAATTTAATTTATCATGATTATTATGAAATAATACTGATACATCCTGAATATATTCAAGTTGTTTTAATTTATTTTTGGTTTGTTTTATTAAGTTTAGATTTAAAATATGATGTTCTTTATGTAAAAGATTATTTTGTAGTAAGTATTCTGGAATAATTTTATTATGTATAAATTTGATATATCGTACATAATATTTCATACCAGTATTTATATAAATATGTAGAACCATATTATTTACTGTAATATTATATGATTTATATATCATAATTGTAGGATGTAAAAAACCACACATTATTAAATAATTTATTATTTTTTTTTTTAAAATTAATATTTTTTTTGTTTGATATGTTTGATTTAAATATAAATTAGATATGTTATGTATTGGTTTTATAAGTTGTTTGCTATTTATATGAATAAAAACTTTTTTTAAAATATACAGTTGATTTTCTTTTATAAAAACATCTAAATTAATACTATGTTTATGAGGTATAATATTATATTTAATATTAGTGATTTGAAATTTTAAGAAACCTTGTTTAATATAAAAATGTGTTATATCATGTATGATACGTGATATTAATTGTTGATTGTAAGAATACAGACCAAAATAATACCCAAGTTTCATAAAATATAGATTAATATTTTTTAATAATATTTGTTGTGTAAAAGCAGAATTACCTATAATATTAATGCGTTGGATTTTAACTTTTCCTATTTCATTAATAAATATATATATTTTGTTATATATCTTATCATCTTTAATAATAAAAATTGCTATATTAGGAATACCATATATATTATATATATGTTTTATATATTTTTTTAACAAAAATATTTTTTCTTTATCTATTATATTAAATCTAGTAATTTTTAATTTATAAATTATGTTATATAAAATATAACTACTAATTTTTTTATTGCCAATAAATAAAATAGTATTTTTTATTTTTTGTTGTGGTATATTAGATATTTTATTTAATAAATTATGTGTTTTATAATTACAATGTTTTAATAATTGTGCCTGTAATGGTGTTATATAAAATAAATTTATAAATATAACAAATATAAACGTATAAATAACATGTATTTTAGTAATGTAATATTTTTGTATAATCATGTATAACAGATATACCCATAATAAAAATTATTAATATAATACTTATATTATATGCCAGTATTTTTATATATAATGATATTTTTCGTTTTATAATATTTTCACATATTAAAAAACATAATTGTCCTCCATCTAATATAGGTAAGGGCAATAAATTCATTATAGCTATATTAATACTTATTAAAGCTAAAAAACATAGATAAGATATGATACTTTTTTTAGCAAGAACACCTATCATATATCCAATATATATTGGACCACTAAAATGATCAAGACTAATATTATGTATTAATATAAGATTTTTTAAAGAAAAACATATTATTCTTATTAATATAAAAATTTTTTTACATGCCATAGATAACGATATCAAAAACTTATATTTAAAATTAGTATTATATATATTTTGTTTTAAATATATAATTTTAGGAGTAATGCCAATATAATTATACTGTAATAACATTTCTTTTAATTTTGGCAAACGTACTTTCATTAATAAAATTTGATTTTTTCTTTTTATATATAAAAAAATATTACGATTATTATGCATAAATAAATATTGTTGTAGATTATACCAATTCATTATCTTGGATCCCTTAGTTTTAATAATTTGATCACCAATATTTAAATGTATTTGTGCAGCTATAGAATGTTTTTCAATAGAAGTAATGATAGGAATAATGTTAATATATTCTGGAATAATACCTAGTGCAGCAATAAAATTATTATGATATACATTTAATGTATTAAAATTAATCGAAATATTTTTCTCAAACAATAAAGGTTGATTAATATTTTTAAGAAGAAAAACAATATTTTTTTGATGACTTAAAAAAATATTATGTAATTCTATATTTACATCATCCCAATTTAAAACAGTTTTATTATTAATTTTTTTAATTTCTGTATTTATAGGTAATTTTGCGTGATCTGCAATAGAATTATAATATATATTTTTGATAATTGGTTTATTATTATGCAAACTAATAAAAAATACAAACCAATAAATAATTATTGCAAATATTATATTAGCTATAGGCCCACTTAATATAATTAAAAATTTTTTAAAAAAAGATAATTGATCATAAAATAATAATTTATATTTTTGTATATATTTTTTAATTTTATTTGTTATGGGATGATATTTATCATCTAATATTTTTATATAACCACCTAATAGAAATAATCTTATAATATATTTAGTTCCATATTTATCAGTAAATTCAGTTATTTTTGGTCCAAAACCTAATGAAAAACATGTAATACATACATTAAAATATCTAGCTATATAAAAATGTCCATATTCATGTATGATAATTAATATACATAAAGTAATCATTAACATGATTATATCCCATAAAATATTTAACAAAATTGTATACTCCTATTAAAAATAATAAATTTACATAAATACATACATATAATCAATATTATATAGCTACATTACCACCAAAACGACGTTGTCTTTGACAATAATTTTCCAGTGCATGTAAAAAACATTTTTCATTAAAATCAGGCCATAATATATTAGTAAAATATAATTCCGCATAAGCAATTTGCCATATAAAAAAATTACTAATACGTATATTACCACCTGTACGTATAACTAAATCTATTGGTGGTACATCATGTAATGCTAAATATTTTGTAAAAGTTTTTTCAGTAATATCTTGTATGGTAATTTTTTTTTTATATACTTGTTTAATAATATTTTTAATACCGTAAATAATATCACTTTTACCACCATAATTTATTGCTAAATTTACTATTAACACATGATTATGTTTAGTTAATTTTTCTGCTCTTATAATAGATTTTTGTAAATCAGTATCTAATACTGTTTTGTCTCCAATAACATTAATTTTAATTCTATATTTAATAAAATTATTAATTTCGTTATTTAAAATATATTTAAATAATTTCATAATAAATATTATTTCTGAAGGTGAACGTTTCCAATTTTCACTACTAAAAGCATATAATGTTAAAACTTTTAACTTGTATTTTATACATGAATGAATAATTGTTTTTACTACATTAACACCAGCTTTGTGACCTATAATACCTTTTTTACCTTGTTTTTGTGCCCAACGCCTATTACCATCCATAATAATAGCAATATGTTGAGGACATTTTTTTTTATTTAAAATGTTTATTGCTTGCATATTCATATAATTTAAAGTATTAATACTTAATGTTAATTTTATGTATATTACTATATTTTTTTTTTTTTATAAAATAATGCGTATATTGACGTACATAATTATCTATCCACAATACTTCATAAATATTTTTAGGCTTATTAAAAGATAATTTATCTAAAATAATACTATTTATATGAGCAATATCTATAAATGATATCTTTTTATTTAAACATAATTCAGTAGTAATATCATTAACTGCATTTAATATAATAAATGCCGATAATCCTTCATAACTAGCTTCTATTGCTAATTTTAAACATGGATATTTAATTAAATCTGGTTTTAAAAAAGTTAAGGATTGTATATCATAAAAATTTACTGGTTTATTATCAGTATTAATTTTATATGGCCATTCCAACATACTAGCAATAGTAACTTGTATATTAGGATAATTTAATTTAGCATTAACACTATTATTTTTTAAACGTACCATTGCTGCAATAATAGATTCTGGATTAATAATAATTTCTATTTGCTCTTTTTTTGCATTAAATAAATATTTAGTAGCAATATATTCAAAACCTTGTGATATCATAGTAGACATATTAATCATATTTTTATGATTTACAAAAGGTGTAGTTATACAAGATTTAATATCAATATATTTAAATTTTTCTATAGGTAAATATAAAAATAATCCTCCAGAACCAATTAAGATAATGCTATTAATATCATTTTTATATAAGTTACATATACCCATTTTATTTTGTATATTATTCGGCATGAGCTCATAAATTGCACTATGACTATTGTTAATAGGTAAGATTTTCGCTTTAAATCTATATATATCTTTAATTAAGAGACTATGTATTATTATTAATAATTCTATACTAGTTAATAAAACTACTTTACTAGATTTAATCGCCTCTTTTATATATAAAAGTCCGATAATACTTTTAATAGTAATAATAATTTGATCAACATCATCTAAAGCTGTAATTTCTATTATTTTACGTTTACCAAATAAAATTTTTGTTTTAATACCAATATTTTGTAAATTATTATGTAAAATTATAGCATGACTTTTTTTATACATAATTGCATAATCTGGATTAAATAATATACACTGTTTAATCATTAATTCAACATTATGTTTTGCTACTAAAACTTTAATTTTATATAAATTAGGATTAGTTAATATTACAGACAAAATATTACGTCCAAAATATCCAGTAGAACCTAATATAGTTAGGTATTTCATATAATTTATCCTATTTAAAAAATTAAATTAAATAACATAAATAATATTTAATATTGTAATATATCTTTTTCTTTTTGTTTTAAATAATTAGATATACATGTTATATAATGTACTGTATGTTTTTGAATGATATGTTGAAGTTTTTTTTCTACATTTTCACTAATTTCTTTATTTTTTAAATATAATTTGATTTTATTATTTGTTTTTCTTCGAATAGTACGTATGCAAATACGAAATAATTCCGTTTCTGTTTTAATTCTTTGTAAAAGTTTTATTTTCCGTGATTCAGTAATAATTGGCATAGTAATATAAATACTTAAATTTATAATTTGAGTACTAACATCTAAGTTAGCAGTTAAAATAGCTTTTTCAATATTTTTAATAATTTTTTTATCAAATGGTGTTACTTTTAACGTATTAACATTATGTACTATTATAGTGGCTATATGATGTATAGGTATTGTTTTATTATATACAGAGGTAACTACAACATGTTCTAATAATTGAGGTGTGACTCTATTCATAGACATTATATTAATTTTATTTTTAAAATTATTAAAACATTGTTGCATACTTTGTTCATTATTTTTTATAATATCATTATACATATTTACATTTTCCAAATTGTGTTTTTCCATATATACAAAAGTTTTATATATTGGTAATTAATGTGCCTATTACCTCTCCTTTGATACTACATCCAGTAATAATTTGCTGTAAAAAACCTATTTTATTAATATTTAGAATGTGTATAGGTATATTCGCATCTCGTGATAAAATAATAGAAGTATGATCCATAATATTTAATTGTCTATATAAAATAAAATTATAATCTATTTTTTTATAAAATTTAGCATGAGGAAATTTAATAGGATCTTGTGCAAACACTCCATTAACTTTAGTAATTTTAAAAATAGCATCAGCTTCTAATTCTATGCCTCTTAAACATGCTGCTGTATCAGTAGTAAATGCAGGACAACCAAGACCACCAACAAAAATAATAATATGATTATTTTTAATTAAATTTAATGCTTTAATAATATTATATTCATCACAAATATTTTTTATAGCTACAGCAGACATAATGACAGTATTGATATTATGTAAATTCATTTGAGAACATAATAATAATCCGTTAATAATAGTCGATAATATACCAATATGATCTCCTAATACTGTTTTAATATTATTATTTTGTGCAAGTTTTTTACCTTTAAATATACTACCTCCGCCAATTACAATACCAATTTGTACACCTAATGGTATAATATTTTTAATTACTGTAATAAAATTATTTATTAAATCATTATTGACATCTAAATAATTATCTTTTTGTAAAAAATCACCACTTATTTTTAATATTATTCTATTATAAATTATTTTTTTTTTAAGATTCATATTTTTATTATTTATCTATTAATATATTTTTGTGTTTTGTCCTAATTCTAAATATAAAAATTTTGTAATAACCATATTATTTTCGTGTAAATAATTTGCAACTAATTTTGTTGTATCTAGTAAAAAATATTGATTATTTAATGTAATATTATTAATAAACTTATTTATACGTCCATTAATTATTTTGTTAAGAATCATTTTTGGTTTATTTAAAGTTTGTACAAGGCTTTTTTGTATTTGATATTCTTTATCTATTATATTTTGAGGTATGTCATGTTTAGAAATATAACGAGGTTTTAAAACAGCTATATGCATAGCAATTTTTTTCATAATAGATTGATTATCTAAATTAGATTGTAATATGACACCTATACGTTTATTATGATGTATATATGATCCAATAAATACTCCTTGAATAATTTCTAATTGTGTAAGAATAATATTTTCTTTGATAATATTTATTAAATATAATAATTTTTTCTTAAATATATTACGTATTTTTATAATATTAGTATTTGGATGTTGTTTAACATATTGTAAAATATCATTAGCAAAATTATATAAATGTGTATTACGAGCTACAAAATCTGTTTGACAATTAATTTCTAGTAATATACCAAGATCTTTCGTAATTAATCCAATAATAAAACCTTCAGTAGTTGTTTGACTTATATTATTTAAAATATGTAATTTTAAATTTTTTCTGATATAGTCTACTGCTAAGGCAATATCACCTTTAGTTTGCAATAAAGCTTGTTTACATTCGATAATACCAATTCCTGTAAGAGCACGTAATTTTTTAATTTTTGTAACTGTAATTTTCATTATATTATTATTCTCAAAATCATATTGTTTGATGTACAATATTATTATTTTTTATTGTTAAATGTGATGTTTTTTGCATGGTTAATATTTTTGTAACATTTAATAAATATAATTTTATCGCTCTTACTGCATCATCATTACCTGGAATAACATAATTAATATTATCTGGATTAGAATTAGTATCAACAATAGCAAAGATAGGAATATTTAATTTTTTAGCTTCTTGTATAGCTATTTTTTCATGATTAGCATCAATAATAAAAATGGCATCTGGTAAGCCTCCCATGTTCTTAATACCACCTAAACTTTTTTCTAATTTTAATAACATTTTATTACGTATTAAAGCTTCTTTTTTGGTTAATTGGTTAAATGTACCATTTTTACTCTGTATTTCAAGATTTTTTAATCTTTTAATAGATTGTTTTACTGTTTTCCAATTAGTTAACATGCCTCCTAACCAACGATGATTAACAAAAAATTGGTTACAAATCTGTGCAGTTTTTTTTACTAAAATAGATGCAGATTTTTTAGTACCAACAAATAAAATTTTACCTTTACGTTGATTAATTTTTTTTAGTTCTAATAATGCTTTATTAAAATTAATTAATGTTTTATCTAAATTAATAATATGTACTTTTTTAACATGACTAAAAATAAATTTTTTCATTTTAGGATTCCAATAGCGTGTTTGGTGTCCAAAATGAACTCCTACCTTAAACATTTCTTGAATAGTTAAAGACATTGTTATATTCCTTAAAATAAATATTTATATATTTACTATTATATAGTAACTTAGTATTCTAATAAATACATATTTACACTTGTAAAATATTGTATATACAGTATTTTTTATAAAAAAATATAGACAAATAACTAATATTAATAATTTAACAATAACTATGAATATTTTAATTAAAAAAGCTAGTGAAATAAATAAAATTATACAATCTTGTAAATTAGCTACTGAAGTTTTAGAAATGATTGATTTATATATCATACCAGGTATTAGCACAGAACAACTTAATTGTATATGTCATGATTATATAATAAATGTGCAAAAAGCAAAACCTGCAACTTTAGGATATAAAGGATATCCTAAATCAGTATGTATTTCTCGTAATGATGTTGTTTGTCATGGCATACCTAATAAAAACGAAATTTTATGTAATGGTGATATTATTAACATTGATGTTACAGTATTATATAATGGATATTATGGTGATACTTCTAAAATGTTTTATGTTGGTAACAATATTTCATCAAAATTACGAAAATTATGTAACGTAACACAAAATAGTTTATATAAAGCAATAAAAATTATTAAGCCAGGATTAAGATTATATTTAATTGGTAAAACAATACAACAATATGTAGAAAATGAAAATTTTTCTGTAGTACGTAATTATTGTGGTCATGGTATTGGTAAAAATTTTCATGAAGAACCACAAATATTACATTATAATGCTTATGATTATGGTGTTATTTTACAAGAAGGTATGATTTTTACAATAGAACCAATGGTTAACATAGGTAGTAAAGATGTATATGTAGCAAATGATGGTTGGACAGTAAAGACTCAAGACAAATCTTTTTCTGCACAATATGAACATACTATATTAGTAACGAAAAATGGTTATCAAATTTTAACATTAAGACAAGAAGAAAAAAATATATTACTAAAATAGAAAATGATATATATACTTAAATCTTTAAATATATAAATTATTTTATTCATCTAAAAAACTTTTTAAAATATCGGAACGACTAGGATGTCTTAATTTACGTAATGCTTTAGCTTCTATTTGTCGTATTCTTTCTCTTGTAACATCGAATTGTTTACCTACTTCTTCTAATGTATGATCTGTATTCATATCTATCCCAAATCTCATTCTTAATACTTTAGCTTCTCGAGGTGTTAAACTAGATAAAATATTATATGTAGCTATACGTAAACTTTCAGAAGTAGCAGATTCTAATGGTAATTTAGACGTATTATCTTCAATAAAATCTCCTAAATGTGAATCTTCATCATCACCAATAGGTGTTTCCATAGATATTGGTTCTTTAGCAATTTTTAATACTTTTCGAATTTTTTCTTCAGGTATCATTAAATATTCTGATAATTCTTCTGGAGTAGGTTCTCTACCAATTTCTTGCAAAATTTTTCTTGATATTCGATTTAGTTTATTTATTGTTTCAATCATATGTACTGGTATACGTATAGTTCTAGCTTGATCAGCAATAGATCTGGTAATAGCTTGTCTAATCCACCAAGTGGCATAAGTAGAAAACTTATATCCTCTTTTATATTCAAATTTATCTACAGCTTTCATTAAACCAATATTACCTTCTTGTATTAAGTCTAAAAACTGCAATCCTCTATTTGTATATTTTTTAGCAATAGAAATAACTAGTCTCAAATTTGCTTCGACCATTTCTTTCTTAGCTTTTTGTGCTTTTATTTCACCTATATGTATTTTTTTATAAATTTTTTTTATTTGTGCTATAGTTAATTTTGTTTTTTTTTCAATTTTTTTTAATGTTAAAAAAATTTTATATAATTTTTCGTATATAGCATTTGTGAAATATTGTTGACATAATTTATATTTTTGTAGTTTAGAAAAAATATATTGTTCATTAGATTCATGATTTTTATAAAAAATTAAAAATTGTTTTTTAGTAATATTATAATGTTTAATAAAAAAATTTATGATTTTATTTTCTTGTTTTCTAATATAAAATATTTTTTTACGGATATTATTAACTAAAAAATAAAATTCTTTAGAAATTAATCTAAATTGTATAAAAATTTTAATAAGGTTATCTATTTCAATTAATGTTTTTTTATGATAATATCCCTCGTTGCATATTAAATTATATGTTTTATAAAATTGATTACGTAATAGTATAAATTTTTTTTTAGCTAATATAGGATCAATAAGATGATCATTATTTGTTAATAAATTATGTTCAGATGATAATAAAAATCTATTATTATTTAAATTATCTTTTGGTTGTATGGTATGTGTAAAACCATAGATAATATCCGAAAACTTTTTTTCCCCAGACATTATTAAATCGTACTGATATAATATATGCATGATAGTATTAGGATATTCTGCCATAGCACATTGAATTTGATTCATACCAGCTTCTATTTTTTTTGCGATATCTATTTCACCAGTTCTAGTTAATAATGATACTGTACCCATTTCGCGCATATATATACGTACAGGATCTGTTGTTTTCCCTAAATCACTGTCATTATTATTTGTTAAAACTTGTTGTGTTATTTCTTCTGGAATATGTTCTTGATTTAAAATAAAATCTTCTTCAAGTGTTTCCTGTATTATTTTAATAGTCATGTATTTTATCTTCTTTATAATATTTAAAATGAAATTTTTAATTATTAAATTTTTCTTAATATGAAATAAATTATTTTTTATATTTATAAAAATAAAATTCTACTTTATATAAAGTCAACATAAAAATATATGTTAATGATTATCATACTAAAAGTTTTATTAAAAAAAATATTTATGTATATAACAAACATTGTTTATTTATAATATTATTTTTTAGCTAATCTTTTAGTTAAAAACCATAATTCTTTTCTTTCATCTATATTTAATCCTATAGTACGTTCTACAGATATTAAATAATTTTGTCTATCTTCTAAAATTTGAATTTTTAATTTATGTATTAATTGCATAAAAAAGAATTTTATTTGTTTATTAGGAATCATATGATTCCATAAGGCAAGTATTTCAAGGTATTGTTTTAATTTAGTAAATCTATATTTTTCTATAATTTGTATAGTAGTAATATTTTTACTATTACACAATTGAATTAAATGAATGAAAAATGACAAACCATGCACCTTAGTAGTAAGGTATACATGTATTTTAGGAACTAAACAAGATAACTGTGGATGTTGTATTAATAAACTAATTAATAAACGTATAGTAGTTTTTTTAAGAAAATTATCATTTTTTTGAATATTATAAATATGATTATTTTGAATATTATTTTGATAAATATCTAATAAATTCATTAGGCCAATTTTATTACCTAATTGTTTAACTAAATTTATTTGAAATAAATAATCAGGAATCATTCGAATCAAAGATAATGCCATATAACTTAATTTAGTTTTACCTTCACAGGTATTAATATTAATTTTAGATAACAATATTTGAAAAAAAAAATCTGAAAATAACAAAATATTATTAATACGTTTTTCAAATAAAATAGTACCTTCTTTTCTAATTAAACTATCTGGATCTTCATTATTAGGTAAAATCATAAAACCAATACTTTTACCATGTACCATATGGATTAAACTATTTTTTAGTGACTTCCAATGTGCTTTCATACCAGCAGCATCACCATCATAACAATAAATGATCATATTTGTTATGCAAAACAATTTTTTAATATGAATACTACTAATATGTGCACCTAATACTGCAACAACATATTTAATATTAAATTGAAATAAACTGATAACATCAGTATAACCTTCAACTACTAATATATGTTTTATGTGTTTCTTATGTTGAGTAATTTCATATAAACCATATAGTTCATGATTTTTATGAAAAATAATACTATCAGAAGAATTAATATATTTTGGTATTTTATTTTGTTGTATAATACGACCGCCAAAACCTACAATATAACCTTGTAAATTTTTTATAGGAAAAATAATACGGTTATGAAAAATATCATAATATTTTTTAGTTAATGTATGTAAATTAATGATTTTTAATTTATATTGTAAAATATTTAATAGTGTTGTATTTAACAAAATTTTTTGATGTATTATACTAGGGGAATAACCGATAGAAAAATATCGTATAATATTATTATTATATCCTCTTTTTAAGAGATACTGATAAGCTATTTTGCCTTCATTACAAGTATATAAAACATACTTATAATATTGATGTATATATATTAAATATTTATATAATAGGTTTTTTTGTATAAAATTTTTATTAGTTATTATATTTTGTGTGCTACTAATAATCGTAATATTAAAAAATTCGATAATTAATGTAATACTTTGTATAAATGACAAATGATCATAATGCATAACAAAATCAATAATATTACCATGAGCACCACAACCGAAACAATGATATAGTTTTTTTATTTCATTAACAACAAACGAAGGATTTTTTTCTAAATGAAAAGGACAAATACCAAAAAAATTTTGTCCTTTTTTGTATAATTTAATTTTATTTTTAATAAAAAATACAATATTAGCTTTGTCTAATACATAATTGATAAGATCACGGGAAAAATATTTCATAATATGTATTATTTACAATAATATACTGGTATTAATAAATTATGATATGTTATTCATAATATTTTTATTAAAATAAACGTGTTCGTTTCAATTTTTCTCTAGAAATTTTTTTCATATGTCTTTTAATAGCAGAAGCTTTAGATCGTTTTCTAATTGTAGTAGGCTTTTCATAAAATTCTCTACGACGCACTTCTGCTAAAATACCTGCTTTTTCACAAGAACGTTTAAATCGTCTTAAAGCTAAATCAAATGGTTCATTTTCACGTACTCTAATAACTGGCATATAATTTTTACTCACAAAATAATATATAATATTAATTATATATTATATATATATATTTTGTTATATTATATACGAAAAAACTTAAAAATATTATGTTAATTCTAGGAATAGAAACTTCTTGTGATGATACAGCAATAGCTATATATGATAGTAATTACGGTATTTTATGTAATTATATTAAAATACAAAAAATACACCATAAATATGGTGGTATTGTACCTGAAATAGCAGCAAGATATCATTTAAAAAACATTATTACTGTAATTAATAAAGTTTTAAAAAAAACCAATAAAAAATTACATGACATAGATGGTATTGCTTACACCTGTGGACCTGGTTTAATAAATTCTTTAATAGTTGGTGCAACTTTTGGTCATGCATTAGCATTTTCTTTAAATATTCCTATTATACCTATTAATCATATGGAAGGACATTTATTATCTATAATGTTATCAAAAAAAAAACCATCATATCCATTTTTAGGATTATTAATTTCTGGAGGACATACCCAATTAATATATGCATATCAATTAGGTAAATATAAGATTATTGGAACTAATATTGATGATGCTATCGGTGAAGTATATGATAAAGTTTCTAAATTTTTAAAATTACAATATCTAGGCGGAAAATATCTTAGTAAGATAGCTAAACTAGCTATACCTTGTCAGATAAAATTTCCTAGACCTATGACATCTGATAAAAATAATTTTAATTTTAGTTTTTCGGGTATTAAAACTGCAGTAAAAAAATTTATAGATGCTAATAACATACATGATATACAAATGAAAGCTAACATTGCTTATGCTTTTGAAGAAGCGATAATAGAAACATTATTCATAAAAAGTTTTTATGCACTTAAAAAATATAATATACATCAACTTGTTATAGCAGGGGGTGTTAGTTCTAATGATACTTTAAGAAAATATTTTTTTAACCAATTAAAATCACATAAAATACAATTATTTACTAGTAAAATTAATTATTGTATAGATAATGCAGCTATGATAGCATATGTTGGCATGCAAAAAATTTCAGAACAAAATCAGTATCAATCTTCTAGTATTATGATTAATCCCAAACTAACTCTGAATGACATTATTACATAAAAAATATGCATAGGAAAATTATTATATATGTTAATACAATATAAGCTCTATAAAATCATGTTTTTAAGCATTATACAAGGTTTAACAGAATTTTTACCTATATCTTCTACAGCACATATTATTATATTATCCAAATTATTTCATATATCATGTAATGATTTTTTCAAACTTTTTGTTACTGTTATACAACTAGGATCAATGATAGCAACATGTATATTTTTCAGAACAAATATTATAGATATTTTAAATAATACTCTTAAATACAACATTATTACGAACAAAAAATTTAATTTAATACATATTATTCTTGTAACATTACCAATTGTAATATGTGGTTTATTTTTATATAAATATATTAAACATATTACAAATATTAAAAATATAATTTATGGTTTATTAATAGGTAGTATATTAATATGTCTAGCAGAAATATTTAAACCTAAAAATAATATTATATATTCTTTAAATAATATAAATTATCAGAAATTATATATTATTGGTTTAATGCAATGTTTATCTTTAATACCAGGTTTTTCCAGATCTGGTGCTGTATTGTCTATTAATTTATTATTAGGTATAAAACGTACTTTAGCAACTAAATTATGTTTTATAATGGCTATTCCAGTAATTTTAGGAGCAAGTTGTTTAGATTTATATAAAAATCACACATTACTTAACATTAATAATATATTACTATTATTTGAAAGTTTATTAGTATCATTTATTATTAGTTTATTAACTATTAAAATATCTTTATTTTTAATTAATCATATATCATGGTTATATTTTGTTATTTATCGATTAATAATCTTAATAATTATATATATAAATTATATATAATTTTTTATTTTTTTTGTAAAAATTTTTTTAATAATTGCAATCTTTGATTATATATAATATTTTTAATATCACAACCTTTGTGTACAAGAATATTATTTTGTGAAATAATTTTTTGGATATTCATCTTACGTAAATATTGATAAATTTTTATAAAATATTTACCCTGTATATAATTGATATTTTCAAATGTTTTACGGCCTCTAGCATCTGATTCACTAATTAAGGCAATTTGTTTTACTCTTTGAGGATTACGCCAAGCATCTATGACATTATATATATCTAATATCGTTTTAGGTGAATGTTTATGAATATTATGTAATAAATCATGTGTTTTAACAGCTAATACAGATAATGTTTTAATATTATTTGGTACTTTTAAACGATGACATAATCTTTGAATGATAGGCACGCCTAATTTGTTATGTCCATAATGACTTGGCCATAAAGTTTTAGGAGTTACACCTTTACCAATATCATGACATAAAGATGCAAAACGTACTGAAATATCTGTTGTTAATTTTGATATAACTTTTAAAGTTAACATAGTATGTATGCCAGTATCTATTTCAGGATGCCATTTTTTTGGTGCAGGTATTCCATATAATTTATCAATTTCAGGAAATAAAATAGATAGAGCACCACATTTACGTAAAACTTGAAAATATATATGCGGATTTAATGTTTTTAAAGCATTTACTGTTTCTTTCCAAATACGTTCAGGTGTTAAATATAATAATTCTCCAGAATTACACATATTTTTCATCATATCTAATGTACTATGATGAATATGGAATTTTAAATGTGCAAATTTAGCTGCAAATCTTGCTACACGTAATATTCTTAAAGGATCATCTTGAAATGATACTGAAATATGTTTTAAAGTTTTATTTTTAATATCACAAATTCCATTAAATGGATCATGAAAATATCCTAATTCGTCTTGTGCTATAGCATTGATAGTTAAATCTCTACGTAATAAATCTTCTTCCAAAGTAACTTGTTCAGTTTTATAAGAAAAACCTGTATAACCATGACCAATTTTACGTTCCGTACGTGCTAAAGCATATTCTTCATGTGTTTTGGGATGTAAAAATACTGGAAAATCTTTGCCAACTAATTTATAACCTAATTTTATCATTTTATTAATATTAGAACCTACAACTAACCAATCGCGATCAGTAACTTTTAAATTTAAAAGTAAATCTCGGACTGCTCCACCTACTAAATATGTTTTCACCATATTCTCCATAAAAATTTAAACTTATCATAATAATTATAATATATAATATAACTAATAAGCTCAAATTTTTGAGTTTGATCAAAATGTAATATATATCATCATTTTATTATTAATTTTTATTTAAAAATATTTTACTAAAAAAATATTTTATAAGTATAAATTAGATACTAATATATTAATTATTATGCATATAAAATATATATTTAATTAATTTTATGACACGAAAAAAAATATTAGATCATTATTTTGGAAACTATTTGATTAGAATTAATAATGCTATTTATAGTTTATACAATAAACAAGGTATTATCATCATGGATGATCAACATAGAGAAAATGAGAGTGATATTATTTTTTCTGCTGAAACTATTTCTATACCACAAATAGCTTTTGCAATCCGTTATAGTAGCGGTATTATTTGTTTATGCATTACAGAAAATTTACGTAAAAAACTTGAGTTGCCCATGATGGTACAAAATAATACTAGTAAATATCAAACAGGTTTTACAGTAACTATTGAGGCAGCTAAAGGAGTTACTACAGGAGTATCTGCTAAAGATAGATATACTACAATTAAAACAGCAACAGCATATAATGCTAAACCAACAGATTTACATCGTCCAGGACATGTATTTCCTTTAAGGGCGTTATCTGGTGGTGTTTTAATAAGACCTGGACATACAGAAGCTACAATTGATATATTAAAAATAGCACATAAAAATCCTATAGGAATTTTATGTGAATTAACTAATTCAAACGGTACAATGGCAGATATATATGACACAATAAATTTTGCCAAAAAACATAATATGATAGTTGTAACAGTTAATGATATTAAAAAATATATTATGAAACATAATATATTTTTATACAAAGATATAATTTAATAAATAAAATCATATTTTTAATCGGCGAGAGAGGATTTGAACCTCTGACCCACTGGTCCCAAACCAGTTGCGCTGCCAAACTGCGCTACTCACCGAATATAATAATTATATTATTTTTAGTTATTCTTGGGTGGCTAATGGGATTTGAACCCATGACAACCGGAACCACAATCCAGTGCTCTACCATCTGAGCTATAGCCACCATCATAAACTATTTTAGAATATTACTATAAATACAGAATTAACTTACACCCGACAGGAATTGAACCTGAGTCCACTGTTTTCGGAAAACAGTACTCTATCCTACTGAGCTACGGGTGTACACAACAAGGTTATATTAACAAAAAATTTATGTTAAAGTCTAGAAATATTTACATATTTTTTATAAAAAAACATTAGTAAATATTTTACAACATATATATTAATATATAAATAAAATATATATGTTGTAAAAACATATTTAATTTTATAAATTATGATCTTTTCATCATATGGAAAAAATCATTATTAGTTTTCGTCATTGATAATTTATTAATTAAAAATTCCATTGCATCTATTTCGCTCATTGGATGTATAATTTTTCTTAAAATCCACATTTTTTGTAATTCTTCAGTAGAACTTAATAGCTCTTCTTTTCTAGTTCCAGATCTATTATAATCAATTGCTGGAAATACTCTTTTTTCAGCAATTTTACGAGATAAATGTAATTCCATATTACCTGTTCCTTTAAATTCCTCATAAATAACATCATCCATTTTAGAACCGGTATCAATTAATGCAGTAGCAATAATAGTTAAACTACCTCCTTCTTCTACATTTCTTGCAGCACCAAAAAAACGTTTTGGTCTATGCAATGCATTTGCATCTACACCACCTGTTAAAACTTTACCGGAAGCAGGTGCCACAGTATTATAAGCGCGTGCTAAACGTGTAATAGAATCTAATAAAATAATAACATCAGTTTTATGTTCTACTAATCTTTTAGCTTTTTCAATAACCATTTCTGATACCTGAACATGTCTTAAAGATGGTTCATCAAAAGTTGATGCAATAACTTCACCTTTGACTAATCTCTGCATTTCTGTTACTTCTTCAGGACGTTCATCAATTAATAATACTATTAATATACAGTCAGGATGATTATATGCAATACTTTGTGCTATATTTTGTAATAACATTGTTTTGCCTGCTTTAGGAGGTGCTACAATTAATCCTCGTTGTCCTCTACCAATTGGAGAAGCTAAGTCTAAAACACGTGATGTTAGATCTTCAGTAGAACCATTACCTCTTTCCATACTTAAACGATTATTAGCATGTAATGGTGTTAAATTTTCAAACAAAATTTTATTTCTTGCATTTTCCGGTTTATCAAAATTAACTGTATTTACTTTTAATAATGCAAAATATCTTTCTCCTTCTTTTGGAGGACGTATTTTCCCTGAAATAGTATCGCCTGTCCGTAAATTAAAACGTCTAATTTGACTAGGAGAAACATATATATCATCTGGACCTGCTAAATAAGAACTATCAGAAGAACGCAAAAATCCAAATCCATCTTGTAATATTTCTAATATTCCATCACCAAAAATATCTTCGCCAATTTTGGAATGTTGTTTTAATATAGTAAAAATAATATCTTGTTTACGCATTCTAGCTAAATTAGCCAAATCAATACTTTCACCTAATTTTATTAATTCAGATATTGTTTTTTTTTTTAATTCGGTAAGATTCATAATGGTGGGGTCTTAATTTTGAATGATTCTTGAAGGTTTCTTGTAAAATAATATATTTATTATATAATAAATAAAACAAACATATATTAATATGTATATTCAAACTTAAATTAATATAAACATCAATTAATATATCATGATAATACTCTCCTACTTGTAAAATAAGATGTTAATACTAACACTATAGTATTATAATATTGTTTTTTATATTACGTTGTATATTTATTTAAAAAATCTTGTAATTGTTGTTGTTGTATTGAACCAACCATCTTATCAATTAATTTCCCTTGTTTAAATAAGCAAATTGTTGGTATACTCCGAATATTATATTCTTGTGCGATTTGTGGATATTTTTCAATATTTAATTTAGCAAATAGAATATTATTATAGTGTGGTTGTACAGCTACAAATACAGAAGAAAATATTTTACATGGATTACACCAATCTGCCCAAAAATCTACTAAAACAAACATATTAAGATTAATTTTTGTTGTAAAATTTATATTTGTTAAATTAATTATAGCAGTATTATTCATATTAAATAATGATCCTTTAAATAAAAAACATGAAAATTTTAAATATTTTAAGTACAAGAATATATTTAAATCTTATTAATAAGATGTTTTATCATTTAAAAACAATTTTATATGATTAATAATCATATTACAAGTTAAATCACATATATAATTTTATATAAAACATCATTTATCTATTTTAACATAATTATTATCCATAGTTTTCATATTATATTTTGAATAATATAAATAAGTTATTTGAATATATAAAAAAATATGTTTTTTCAACTATAGTTCTGTTAAACTAGATCATTAATTAATATTTTTATGATATCTTACGCACATCATTATGGAATCTTGTTATGAATAAAAAATGTACATTATCATCATTAAATATTTTATCTATCGCAGGAGTACAACCTTACCAACTACAACCTCATGAAAAGTATATGAATCATAAACAATTATTACATTTTAAACAAATATTACAAGCATGGTGTAATAAATTAAAAAGTAATAAAAAATTAACCATTAGATATATAAAAAACAAAACATCCAATTATCCAGATCTTATAGATCGTGCTGTACAAGAAGAAGAATTAAATTTAACATTACGTAATCAAGAAAGAGAACAAACACTTATTAAGCAAATTGAACATACTTTAAGCAAATTAAATACTAATAATTTTGGTTATTGTGATATTTGTGCAGTAGAAATTGGTATAAAAAGATTAGAAGCTAGACCAACAGCTAATTTGTGTATTGATTGTAAAACATTATCTGAAATTAGAGAAAAACAAATGATAGAATAATTTTGTATACTATTAAATAAATAACAATCATCTTTAAAAAATTATCTATATATTTTAATATAAAAAACAAAAATATTTTTTATATTTTCAAATTTTTTCTTTTATTTATTAATTTATAACACATAAGATATATTAATATAATAAAATGTATTAACATACTTATTGTCATCCACATAGATTTCACATTAATTCCTAAAAAACTATATCTAAATCCAGAAACAATATAAAAAATTGGGTTTATACTTGATATTTTTTGCCAGAATACAGGCAAAAAATCATTGGAATAAAATACTCCACCTAAATAAGTTAAAGGTGTTAAAATAAATGTTGGTATAAAATTAATATCATCAAAATTTTTAGCTAATATTGCATTTAATAAACCTAATAAAGCGAATAACATCGCTGTTAATAAAAGAATTATAATAAATAAAATCCATGAATATATTTTTAATGTAATAAACAACATAGAAATACACATTAAAATGATACAAATGGTTATACTACGGACAATACCACCTCCAATATATCCTAAAATAATAACATGGGTAGATACTGGTGCTATAAGTAATTCTTCTATATTATGTTGAAATTTTGCACTAAAAAATGAAGCAGAAACATTAGCATATGCATTATTAATAATACTCATTATAATTAGTCCTGGTACAATAAATTGAATATAACTAAAACTACTAAATTGTTTTATATGTTTACTCATTAAATTACCAAATACTATAAAATATAATGATATTGTAATAATAGGTGGCACCAGTGTTTGTATCCAGATACGACGAAAACGGTTAATTTCTTTAATCCATATTGTTTTTAGTGCTACTAAATTAGTATAAATCATATTTAACCCTTTTATAAAATAAATTATTGAGTCGAATTTATAAAAAATGCTTCTAACCTACTATATTTATTTTGGATACTAATGATATTAATATTTTGTTTTATAAATTGTTGAAATACATTATTTAACCCTTGTTCTTTGATCACTATAATTTCTACTGAAGAAGTATTAATAAATTTATGTTTATAACCAATAATATTAGGTTGTTGTAATGTATTACTACTATAAGAAATAATAAATATTTCAAATTTTAATTTTTTAAACAAATCTTTAATTGAACAATTTTCTATTAAAACACCATGATTAATAATACCTATATTACGACATAATAGTTCTGCTTCTTCTAAATAATGTGTAGTTAAAATAATCGTTATGCCAATTTTATTAATTTGTTTAAAAAAATCCCATAAATAATGTCTTAATTCAATATCAATACCTGCAGTAGGTTCATCTAAAATTAACAAAGAAGGATTATGTATTAGTGCCCTAATAATCATTAAACAACGTTTCATACCACCAGATAATTTTTGTGCTTTTGTATTTCTTTTTTCCCATAAATTTAGCATTTTTAAATATTTGCATATTTTAGTATATGCAATTTTTTTAGTAACGCCATAGTAGCCTGCTTGATTCGTTAAAATTTGTATAACAGTTTCAAAAGGATTAAAATTAAATTCTTGCGGTACTAAACCAATTTTTTTTTTAGCTTGAAACATATCATTAATAATATCATAACCAAAAATTTTCACTGTGCCAGAAGTTTTATCTATTAAAGAACTTATAATCCCTATTAATGTTGTTTTCCCAGCACCATTTGGGCCTAATAAAGCATAGAAATCACCTTTCATAATATTAAGATTAAATGTTTTTAAAGCTTGATATTGATTTAAATACATTTTATTTAAATTTTTAATTTCAAGTGCATACTCATGCATGATGTTTTCTCTATAAAATAAAAATTCTAAAAAATATTTTTTTGACGTATAATGATATACTTTATCAATGTCACAATAAAGTATATCATAGCATGTTATGAATTATTCTTAAGAAAAAGTTCTGTTACTTTATCCCAATTAATTACATGCCAAAAAGATTGAATATATAAATTACGATTATTTTGATATTTTAAATAATATGCATGTTCCCAAAGATCTAATGCTAATATAGGTTCACCTAAAATATTATTTTTAATATGTATCCAAGGATTATTTTGATTCATAGTAGTTGTAATTTGTAATGTATTATTTTGTTTAATTAACCATATCCATCCCGAACCAAATACGTTTAATGCTTGTTGTTCAAATATTTTTTGAAAAAAATTAATACTGCCAAAATTATTTATTAATGCTTTAGTTATAATATCATTCATTTTAGTGTTCTTTTTTAAGATCTTCCAAAAAAAATTATGATTAGCATGTCCACCAGCATTATTATATAACAATGTTTGTTGTTGTGTATTTAAATGATAAGTATGTATTGAAGATAATAATTCTTTAATTGGAATATGTGTGATATTATTATTTTTTAATAATATATTAGTATTATTAATATAATTTTGATGATGTTTAGTATGGTGTATTTTCATAGTTTGATAATCAAAAAATGGTTCTAAAGCATCATAATTATAATTTAAAATAGGTAATTTGTAAGTCATAATTTTATCCATTATTAATATATATTTGTTTAAATGTTTTTATAATATCTGTTGTTATTGGCATAATACCATGCCATAAATAAAAAGAATATGCTGCTTGTTCAATTAACATACCGATGCCATCAGATATATTTCTTGCACCATGAATATTACACCATTGTAAAAATGTTGTTAATTTTGTACTGTAAAAAAGATCATAACAAAAAATATCAGGATGAATAATATTTTCCGGTAAAGGAAAAAGTTTATTTTTCATACTAGTAGATGATGCATTAATAACTAAATCATATTTTTTATTATTCAAATATACATTTTGTAAATCTTCTTGTTTTATACAAGATAACTGTTTTATATTATGAAAATTTTTTACAAGATTACAGGCATTTAGATAATTTCTATTAACTATTGTAATAAAATGGTTATTTTGTATTAATAAGTCTAAAATACCTTTTACAGCTCCTCCAGCACCTAATATAAGAATATTGCTATTACTCTTAGGTTGTAAAAAACCTTGATTAATTAAGTCAGTATATAAACCAATACCATCAGTATTATCACCTAAAATTTTTGATGATAGCATTTTTAATGTATTAACTACACCACATTTTTGTGCTCTTTTTGTTAAAATATCACATATATGATAAGCATGTTGTTTAAATGGTACTGTAATATTAGCACCATAACCGCCATTTTTAAAAAAATTCAAAATAACATTATTAAAATTGTTTAGAGGAACATAAATTTTTTGATAATTTTGTTTAATTTTTAATTGTTGTGCAAATAATTCATGTATTATAGGTGATTTACTATGATGAATTGGATTACCAAATACAGCTAATTGTTTCATATATTTTAACCTTAATATACAAAATGTTTAATATTATTAAATAATATTTAAATAATTTTTCTACTGCTAAAAAGCATATATTATTAATATAAATAAAAATATAAATATTATTTATAAATATATATGATTACATTTTATTATCAAATTTATATTTATCATAACAAATTTTATTTACTAAATATATTTATGTATAAATATTCATTTGTAATAACATTAAGATTAAAAATTTACTATATATTATTTATATAATTATATTATATAAATAATATAAACGATGTATAATAAAATATACCTAATATATATAATATAAATGATCATATAAATGAAGTTATTATATTTTCCTGATAATAAATTAAGACTGATAGCACAATACATACAGGATATTAATATTGATACTAAATATTTAAGTATTAAAATGTTAGATCTTATGTATGAATTTGGTGGTATAGGATTAGCAGCTACTCAAATTGGCATACATAAACGGATTATAGTAATAGATATAACATCATCACAAAATAATCCATTAGTTTGTATTAATCCAACTATCATATCACATAGTAATGAACAAATGAATAGCTTAGAAGGTTGTTTATCAATACCCCAAGAACGACATAATATTTTAAGATATAAAACCATACAAATGAAATTTACAACATTAACACATAAAACTATGATTATAAAAGCACAACACATATTATCATCATGTATACAACATGAAATAGATCATTTAAATGGCATTTTATTTATTGATTATTTATCTAATTTAAAATATAAACGTATTTATGATAAAATGTATAAAAAACAAACAAAAAAAATATAAAATGAATATTATCTTTATGGGGACTTCTTTATTTGCATCTATACACTTACAAAAATTATTAATTAAATATAATATTTCTTGTGTTATTACTAAACCTAATATTTGTACTAAAAAAAGAAATCGTGTAATTAATAATCCAGTAACAACGATAGCATTAGAAAATGGTATTGATATTTTACAAACTTTAGAACCAAATAGTTTACTATTTATTAATAGTATCAAACAATACAGGTGTGATATTATCATTGTTGTGGATTATGGTATAATTATTTCACAGGATATACTTGATATACCTCGTATGTTTTGCATGAATGTACATGCATCCTTATTACCACGTTGGCGAGGCGCGGCACCAATACAAAGAGCATTATTAGCTAACGATAATTATACAGGTATTACTATTATTAAAATGGATGCATTACTAGATCATGGTGATATTATATATCAATATATATATCGTATTCATTCTAATGACAATTATGGTTTTTTATATAAAAAATTATCTACTTATGGTATTAATGGATTAATCTTTATTTTAAATAAGATTAAAAATAGAGAAAAAATATCTTTGATAATACAAAAAAAAACCTATATTAAAACTACTTATGCTGCTAAAATAAACAAAAAAGAATGTGAGATTAAGTGGTTATGGTCAGCTTATAAAATAAATAGTATGATCCGTGCTTTTAATCCTTATCCTGGAGCTTATTTTATAGCTTATGATGAAAGATATAAAATATTAATATCAGAAGTTATTTTATATACTAATAAAATAATGCATCCTTATGGATGTATTTTATCCATCAATAAATATGGAATGCAAATTAATACATCCGATGGCGTTCTAAATGTTAAAATAATACAACCAAGTAATAAGAAAAAAATGGATATGATTACTTTTATAAATTTTATTAAAAATAAACATATTTTTCATATAGGTAGTAGATTAAATAATCTGTAAAAAAACATACTTTATTTTATTTTTCCCTATCCATAAGCTCTATATAAGCTAGAGGAGCATGATCACCAGCTCTAAAACCACATTTAATAATTCGTGTATAACCCCCCATTCTATTATGAAATCTTACTGATAAGACAGCAAATAATTTGATAAGATTAACTTTATTATTAATTTTAGTACGGATAAATCTTTTATTAGCAATAGTATTTCTTTTTGCTTTAGTAATTAAAGGTTCAATTACACGTCTTAATTCTTTTGCTCTAACTAAAGTTGTTTTAATAATTTCTTTATCAATTAAAGCATTGACTAAATTAATAAATAATGATCTACGTTGACTACCATTCATATTTAAATAACGACCTGTTTTTCTATGACGCATAAAAATTAAAACCTCCACTTTCATCATTAACATAATTATATATATCGAAGATTATCGTGTATAATATCATTTATAATACATTTTATTTTTTATCTATATTGTTTTTAGAAGGCCAATTTTTTAATCTCATTCCTAATGTTAATCCTTTAGTTGCTAATATATCTTTTATTTCTGTCAAAGATTTTTTACCTAGATTTGGTGTTTTTAACAATTCTACTTCTGTCCGTTGTACTAAATCACCAATTAATTGTATTTCTTCTGCTTTTAAACAATTTGCTGATCTAACAGTTAATTCTAAGTCATCTACTGAATGTAGTAAAATAGGATCAAAAGCTGGTTTTTCTTCTTTTATTTCTTCTTGTTTAATATCACTCAAGTTAACGAATGTTTGTAATTGTTCAGAAAGAATGGTTGCTGCTTTTCTAATAGCTTCTTCTGGATCTATAGTCCCATTAGTTTCTAATTCTATAATTAATTTATCTAAATCAGTTCTTTGTTGTACCCGTGCAGATTCAATATAATAAATAACACGTTCTATCGGACTAAAAGATGCATCTACTAATAAGACTCCTATAGGTCTATTACTACTAGATTCTTTATTTTGCATTCTAGTTTGTGCAGATACATATCCTCGACCTAATTCTATTTTTAATTTTATTTTAATTGTAGTGTTTTTGTCTGTTATATTACAAATAATATTATCAGGATTAATAATTTCTATATCATTATTATGTATAATATCAGCATTTTTTACTACACCAATACCATATTTATCAATATGTAATATCATTTCTTTTTTATTATTGTGTGTTTTAATAGCTAAATTTTTTAAATTTAATAATACTTCAATAATATCTTCCTGTATGCCTTCTTTTGCACTGAATTCATGTAATATACCTTCAATTTCAACTTCTGTAACTGCATATCCAGGCATAGAAGATAATAATATTCTTCTTAATGCATTACCTAATGTATGTCCAAAACCACGTTCTAAAGGTGATAATGTTACTCGTACTATCTTAGTAGTAATGTATTTAATATCTACTAAACGTGGTTTTAAAAATTCTGTAATAGAATTATATTGCATGTATGTATTCTCTATATATAATATTATCAAAAATTATTTTGAATATAATTCAACAATTAAATGTTCATTAATATCTGATGATAATTCTAATCTTTCTGGCAATCTTGTAAATACACCTTCCATTTTTTTCTTATCAGTTGTAATCCAAACACAATTTTCAATTTGTTGAGATAATTCTAAAGCTGCATTAATACGTAATTGTTTTTTAGATTTTTCTACAACAGCTATTTTGTCTGTAGGAGTAACTTGATAAGAAGGAATGTTAACAACATGATCATTAATTTGTATACATTTATGATTAATTAATTGTCGTGCTTCAGCTCTTGTCGTACTAAAACCCATTCTATATACAATATTATCTAGTCTTCTTTCTAATAAACATAATAAATTATAACCAGTATTACCTTTTGAGCGTAAAGCTTTTATATAATAATTACGAAATTGTTTTTCTAATACACCATATATTCTACGTAATTTTTGTTTTTCGCGTAATTGTATACCATAATCCGATAATCTTGGTTTTTTAAAACCATGTTGTCCAGGAATTTGTTCTAATTTACATTTTGTATTAATATCACGTACATTAGATTTTAAAAATAAATCTGTTCCCTCACGTCTGCTTAATTTTAATTTTGGCCCTAAATATTTTGCCATATTAATTCTCCTTTATTTAAATAGTATATTTATACTCTTCTTTTTTTGGGAGGACGACAACCATTATGTGGTATTGGTGTCACATCTGTTATATTAGTAATATGAAAACCTGCATTATTTAATGCACGTATAGTAGATTCTCTACCTGGACCAGGTCCTTTGATCATAACTTCCAAATTTTTAATACCATAATTCCTAATATTTTCTATACATTTTTCTGTTGCTACTTGTGCAGCAAATGGTGTAGATTTACGTGAACCTCTGAAACCAGAACCTCCAGCTGTCGCACATCCTAATATATTTCCTTGTCTATCTGTGATACTAATAATAGTATTATTAAAAGAAGCATGAATATGTGCAATACCATCTATAATATTTTTTCTAGTATTTTTTTTATTTTGTTTTTCTGTTTTTATCTTAGCCATATTTTTTCTCACAAAACATATATTATTTTTTCATATATTTACTATTTTTTTTACTAGTATGTGCATTAGTTTTAGTACGTTGCCCTCTTACAGGTAAACCTTTACGATGTCTTAAACCTCTATAACATCCTAAATCTACTAATCTTTTAATATTTAAACTTGTCTTGCGTCTTAAATCTCCTTCTATAACAAATTTAGATACTTCTATCCTTAGAAGCTCTATTTGTTTTTCTGTTAATTGGTTTATTTTAGTGTTTAAAGAAATATTAATATTTTTACAAATTTTTAATGAATAAGACTTACCTATACCATAAATATATTTAATGGCAATAATAGTTCTTTTATTATCTGGTATATTAGTTCCTGCTATTCTAACCATTGTGATATGCCTTTATATAATTTAAAATAAAAAATTTGATAATCTAAATATATTTTTATTATTATCCTTGTCGTTGTTTATGTTTAGGATCTACATTACAAACCACATAAACAATTCTATTCCTACGAATAATTTTACAATTTCGACATAATTTTTTCACTGAAGTACGTACTTTCATCATATAATCCTATTTAAATAACATAAATATTATCTTTTAAAATTAATTTTTTTCATAATAGAGTCATATTGTTTAGATATCATAATGGTTTGTACTTGAATAATTAATTCTATCATTACTACTACTATTATTAGTAATGAAGTACCGCCAAAATATAGTGTAATATGGGTTAAATTATGTATAATAGTAGGTACTAAACATATAAAACTAATATATAAACTACCAGAAAAATTTAATCTAGACATAATGGTAAAAATATATTTTGATGTTTGTATTCCTGGTCTAATACCTGGTATATATGCCCCGGTTTTTTTTAAATTATCTGCAATTTCTTTAGGATTAAAAATAATTAAAGTATAAAAAAAACAAAAAAACAATACCGTACATATATATAATAAAATATATAATGGTTTCCCTGGTTGTAAAGATATAGCAATTTTATAAAAACAATATAAATATGGAAAATGTCCTAACCAGAAAAAAATAGTAGAAGCAAATAAAAGAATACTTGCAGAAAAAATAGCAGGCATTACCCCAGCCATATTAATTTTTAGTGGTAAATGGGTAATATTAGACATACTATACATATATTTATTGTAATGTTGTTTTGCATAATGTACAATAATTTTTCTTTGGCCTTGTTCTATAAAAACAATAATGTATATTAATAATAATATTATTATACACATAAACGATATTAAATAAAAATTTAAGTTTCCATGTTTAATGTGTGCTAACATTATTTTTATATGTATTGGTATACTAGAAATAATACCCATAACAATCATAATAGAAATACCATTACCAATACCACGATGAGTTATTTGGTTGCCTAGCCATGTTAAAAACATTGTACCAGTTACTAATGTTAATACAGATACACATATAAATCTAATGCCAGGGTGTAATACTAGATTTTCCATTCCTGGTATATGTGGCAAACCAGTAGAAATACCTATTGCTTGTATAATAGCTAATAATAATGTTGTATATTTTATATATTTATTAATTTTTTTTCTGCCTAACGCTCCATCTTTTTTTATTTTTATTAATTTAGGATGTATTGATGTTAATATTTGTAAAATAATGGAAGCAGAAATATATGGCATAACACCTAATACAAAAATAGATGATCTACTTAATGCACCACCAGAAAATATATTAAATAAATTTAGTATAGTATTATTTTGTTGGAAAAAAATATGATTTAATATATCAATATTAATCCCTGGTATAGGGATAAAAGATCCTATACGAAAAATTATTAATGCACCTAATAGAAATAATAATCTTTCTTTTAATTCATGAAAATTTTGTTTAGTATTTTGTAGTATAGATTGTTTAAATGGTTTAATCATGTATTTATTTATTCCTTAATTTTACCACCTAACTTTATAAGTATATTTTTAACACTATTAGTACAAGAAAGATTGAAAATATTTTTACTATTATTAAGTATGCCAGTATTTATAATTTTAACATGTTTTATTTTTTTATTAATTATTTTACAATATCGTAATACTTGTAAAGTAACATCTTTTGTATCTATTTTCGATAAATCATTTAAATTAATTTCTTTGCAGTATTTTTTGCGTTTTGATATAAAGCCAAATTTAGGTAATCTTCTATGTAAAGGAGTTTGACCGCCTTCAAAAGATCTATTAATTTTATGACCTGCACGTGCTTTTTGTCCTTTATGTCCTTTACCACATGTTTTACCTGTTCCAGAACCAATACCACGTCCTAATCTTTTTTTATGTTTTTTTATGTCTGGATTAATATGAAAAGTATTTACATACATCTTAATTACTCACTTTTAACATATAAGAAATTTTACGTATCATACCTAAAATAATAGGTGTATTTTTTTTTGTAACGGTATGTCCAATATATTTTAAACCTAAACTAACTAAAATACGTTTATGTTTAGGTAATCTACCTATAGCACTTTTAGTTTGTGTAATATAAATATTTTTTAACATTACTAATATTTCTCTCTATTTCTTTAATAGTTTTATTTCTTTTTGCAGCAATCATATTAATGTCTTTCATTGTAGATAAACATTTCATAGTAGCTTTAACAACATTAATTGGATTAGTGGAACCATAAGTTTTAGCAAGAATATTATAAATTCCTGCTACTTCTAATAAAGATCTCATGGCGCCACCTGCAATAATACCAGTACCTTCTGATGCTGGTTGCATAAACACATATGTTCCGGTATGATGTCCTTTCATTGGATATTGTATAGTTTGTTGATTTAAACAAACATTAATCATGTTCTTTTTAGCATATTCCATAGCTTTTTGGATAGCATTAGGAACTTCACGTGCTTTACCATATCCAAAACCTACACGACCTTTACCATTACCTATTACAGTTAAAGCAGTAAAAGAAAAAATTCTACCCCCTTTTACTGTTTTAGATACTCTATTAACATTAATTAATTTTTCTTTATATTCAAAACTATTATCTTTAGAATGATAATGTATCATCCATAACTCCTTTTTTTATTAAAAATTAAATTTAAAATTGCAAACCTGAACTACGTGCTGCTTCTGCTAAAGCTTGAATACGTCCATGATATTTAAAACCAGAACGATCAAATGATATCTTAATAATACCTTTTTTTATAGCTCTTTTTGCTATTTGTTGCCCTATTAAACCTGCAGCTTTAATATTACCAGTATAGGATAATGTAATTTTATTATTTTTTTCTACTGTAGAAGAAGTTACTAATACTATATTTTGTGAATTAAAAATTTGTGCATAGATATGACGTGAAGTACGATGTATAACTAAACGTACATTTTTATTATTTGCTAATTTTTTTCTTAATTTTTTTGCTCGTTTCATACGAGCAAGATTTTTTTTAATAATCATATATATTATATTTATCCTATTTTTTTTTAGTTTCTTTTATTATTAATTTTTCATTATCATAACGTATTCCTTTACCTTTATATGGTTCTGGTGGTTTATGTGCTCTAATATCTGATGCTACTTGTCCTAAAAGTTGTTTATCAAAACTATGTAATATAATCTCATTTTGATTAACACATTTTCCAACTACACTATTAGGTAATTTATATAATATTGGATGTGAAAAACCTAATAATAAATGTATAGTATTGTCTTTTAATGTAGCTTTATATCCTATACCAGATAAAATTAATTTTTTCATAAAACCTTGTGTTACTCCAATAATCATTGAATTTACAATAGATCTTGCAGTACCAGCATGTGCCCATGCATTAACGTATTTATGTCTAGGAAGAAATAATATTGTTTGATTTTTTAAAATAATTTGGACAGATATATGAAATGTTTTTTTTAAAAAACTTTTATTACCTATTATTGTTACTGTTTGCTTATGAATAGTTACTTCTATATTATTATTAATGATAATAGGTTTTTTAGCTATTCTAGACATCTTTATATATTTTCCCTTATAATAATGATTAAGCAACGTAACAAATAATTTCGCCGCCAACACCATATTTGCGAGCTGTATAATCTGTGATGACACCTTTTGATGTAGAAATAATAGTAATACCTAAACCAGTCATTACTCTAGGTAATTTATTCTTTTTTTTATATATTCTTAATCCTGGTTTACTAACATAATTAATAGTTTCAATAACTCCTGTACCGTTAAAATATTTTAAAATAATGCCAAGTTGTATATGTTTTTTTTTTATGATAAAAAAATTTTTAATATAACCTTCATTTTGTAAAATTTGCGCAATAGCTTGTTTATATTTTGAATATTGCATGATTACTTCAGATTTTTTAGATAATTGACCATTGCGAATACGTGTTAACATATCAGCAATAGGATCTTGTATACTCATATTAATATAGCCTCTAATTTATAAAATTTATACTTACCAGCTAGATTTTTTTAATCCTGGGATATCACCCTTCATTGCAGCTTCTCGTAATTTCATTCGACTTAATCCAAATTTTCTTAAATAAGCATGTGGTCTTCCTGTTAATTGACATCTATTTCTTTGACGTGTAATACTAGAATCTCGTGGCAAGGATTGTAATTTAAAAATAGCATCCCAACGTTTTTTTTCTGTAGTATTTACATTAGAAATAATTTTTTTTAATTTTTTTCTTTTTAAAAAAAATTTATTACCTAATTTGATACGTTTTTTTTCACGAGCTTTAATAGATTCTTTAGCCATAATTTTTCATATCCTTAAATGGAAAATTAAACGCAGATAATAATTCATATCCTTCTTTATTAGTTTGACAACTAGTATTAATTGTAATATTTAAACCACATATATGATCTATCTTATCAAAATTAATTTCTGGGAAAATAATATGTTCCTTTATTCCTATATTATAATTACCAAAACCATCAAAAGATCTAGGAGAAAAACCACGAAAATCTCTAATACGTGGTATTGCTATCCATAATAAACGTTCAAAAAAATACCACATGTTTATTTTTCTCAATGTTACTTTACATCCAATATAATCACCTTTACGAATTTTAAAACCAGCGATTGATTTTCTTGATTGTGTTTTAATGGCTTTTTGACCGCTAATAATTGTTAAATTTTGTATTGCATTATCTAATAATTTTTTATTACTAATTACTTTGCCTATACCTATATTAAGCACTATTTTTTTAATACATGGTACTTGCATAATAGAATGATATTTAAAATAAGACATTAATTTTGGTATTATTTTTTTTTTATATTTATGATATATTTGTGACATACATATTTTTTCCTATTTATCATCAATATTGACATGATTTGATTTTAAAAAACGTATTTTTTTATTTTTCTGTATTTTAAAACCAATACGATCAGATTTACCAGTTTGGTTATTAAATATAGCAATATTAGAAATATGTATATAAGCTTCTTGTTGGACAATACCACCAGGATAAGAAATTTTTGGATTTGGTTTATTATGTTTTTTAACAAAATTAATACCTTCTATAAGAACATATTGTGTTTTTTTGAAAGATTTAATATGTCCTGTTTTACCTTTATCTTTACCTGTGATAACAACAACCATGTCATTAATATGTAATTTATTTGCCATAAATTTTTCTCTATAATTTAAATAACTTCTGGTGCTAAAGAAATTATTTTCATAAATTTATCTGTTCTTAGTTCTCTAGTAATAGGTCCAAATACTCGCGTACCAATTAATTGTTCATTACTATCATTTAGTAATACACAAGAATTATGATCGAAACGTATATAAGAACCATCAAAACGGCTAATACCTTTTTTAGTACGGACAATAACAGCTTTTAAAACATCTCCTTTTTTTACTTTACCTCTAGGAATGGCTTCCTTAATAGTTATTTTAATAATATCACCGATATTAGCATAACGACGTTTAGAACCTCCTAGAATTTTTATACACATTACACTACGTGCACCAGAATTATCAGCTACATTTAGTATGGTATTTGTTTGTATCATAATATATAATTTCCCATGTAATATTTATATATCAAAAATAATGTTATTATAATTTTATTAAAGTTTATTCCAATATTTATACTGTGATAGAATGAATAATATTGTCTAATATCCATGATTTAGTTTTAGATAATGGTCGACATTCTTTTATAGATACAATATCACCAATATTACAAGAATTGGTTTCATCATGAACATGTAATTTTGTTGTACGATTAATAAATTTACCATAAATAGGATGTTTAATTAATTTACTAATTTTAACAACAATAGTTTTATTCATTTTATTACTTACTACTGTACCTTTTAAAGTTCGAATATTTTTTATCATATATTAAACCTTATTTAATATTTTTTTGTAATAAAATTGTTTTAATGCGAGCAATATTTCTTCTTACTTTTTTTAATAAATGTGTTTGTTTTAATTGTCCTGATTGTAATTGTATTTTTAAATTAAATTGTTCTTTAAATAAAGCTAATAATTCTTTTTGTAATTCTGGTATATTATGTTCTAATATTTCTTTTGTATTCATATTATGATAAACACTAATTTTTGTTTAAAAATATTGTTTTTACTGGTAATTTAGCAGTACCTAAACGAAATGCATTGCGTGCTATTTCTTCAGTTACGCCATCAATTTCGTATAATATTCTTCCAGGTTGTATTAAAGATACCCAATATTCTACATTACCTTTCCCCTTACCCATACGAACTTCTAATGGTTTTTTAGTAATAGGTTTATCAGGAAAAACACGTATCCAAATTTTTCCTTGACGTTTAATAGCTCTACTAATTGCCCTCCTGGCTGATTCTATTTGTTTAGAAGTTATACGTCCTCTACTAATTGCTTTTAATGCATATAAACCAAATGCGATATGCATGGTAATAGTACCACGATTACGTCCTTTTTGCATTTTTCTAAATTTTGTACGTTTTGGTTGTAACATAATATCAAAACCTCAATTATTTCCGTATTTTACGATAAAATTTATAAGAATTATTTTTTAATTTAGGTACTATATTTGTATCATGTACAACTTTATTTAAAATTTCTCCTTTAAAAATCCATACCTTAACACCTATAATACCAAAAGTTGTGTTAGCTTCTGAAAAACTATAATCTATATCAGCTCTTAACGTATGTAGAGGAACTCTTCCTTCTCTATGCCATTCAGTACGTGCAATTTCTACTCCTCCTAAACGTCCACTAATTTCTATTTTAATACCCTGTGCACCTAATCTCATAGTATTTTGTATTGCTCTTTTCATAGCTCTTCTAAACATAATTCTTTTTTCTAATTGTACTGCTATAATATCAGCTACTAATTTAGCTTCTAATTCTGGTTTTCTAATTTCTGTAATATTAATTTGTGTTGGTACTTGAGTAATTTTAAAAATTTCTTTTCTAAGCTTTTCTACATCTTCACCTTTTTTACCAATAACAATACCGGGACGAGCAGTATAAATAGTTACTTTAATACTTTTTGATGGTCTTTCAATTAAAATACGTGTAATCGAAGCTTTCATTAATTTTTTATATAAAAATTGTCGTACTTTATAATCATTATATAAATAATTTGCAAAATTTTTTGTGCTTGCAAACCAAGTAGAATTCCATGTTTTAATAATACCTAATCTAAGACCATTAGGATGTGTTTTTTGTCCCATAAATATGTTTCCTTATTTGATATTATTAGATAAAATAATAGTAATATGACTAGTATATTTTAATATACGATCTGAACGTCCTTTAGCTCTTGGCATAATACGTTTCATATTAGTACCTATATCTATAAAAATTTTAGATATTATTAAATGGTCAATATTAATACCATAATTATGTTCAGCATTAGATATTGCAGAATTTAATACCTTTTTTATTAATAAAGATGCTTTTTTTGGAGAAAAATTGAGAACATCTAATGCATTAGACATATTCATACCGCGAATTATATTAGCAATTAATCTTAATTTTTGTGCTGAAGAACGTGCATATTTATGTTTTGCAATAATTTCCATTTATCCTCTTTATATATCAATGATTATTTTATTTTACAATTTTTTTAATTTTTTTATCTGCAATATGACCACGATATGTTCTAGTAGGTGCAAATTCACCTAATTTATGTCCTACCATTTCATCAGTAATAAATATTGGTAAATGTTGTCTACCATTATGTACAGAAATAGTTAAACCAATCATATTAGGTAATATTGTAGAACGTCTTGACCAAGTACGTATTATTTTTTTAGTACCCGTATTAATATTATGTTCAATTTTTTTTAATAAATGTCGATCGATAAACGGACCTTTTTTTAAAGAACGTGGCATATCAATTAACCTTTTTAAATTACATGATTAAATAAATTTATTTATGACGATGTTTGATAATATATTTTTCTGTTTTTTTATTTTTCCGTGTTTTTTTACCTTTTGTTTGTATTCCCCATGGGGTTACTGGATGTTTACCAAAATTTTTACCTTCACCACCGCCATGTGGATGATCAATAGGATTCATTGCAGTACCTCTGACTGTTGGCCTAATACCAATCCAACGTTTAGCTCCTGCTTTACCAAATGATCTTAACATATGTTTATTATTACTAACTTCACCTATAGTACCTCTACATGCTGATTGAATTTTTCTAATTTCTCCTGAACGTAATCTTATACTAACATAAGAATCTTCCCGTGCTATTAGTTGTACATAAGAACCAGCAGAACGTGCAATTTGGCCGCCTTTACCAGGTTTTATTTCAACATTATGTAATATAGTACCAATAGGAATATTTTTTATTGGTAACGTATTACCGTATTTAATATCTACATTTTCCCCAGATTGTATCATATCACCAGTTTTGCAATTTTTTGGTAATAAAATATAACGTCTTTCACCATCTGCGTATATAATTAAAGCAATATGAGACGTACGATTTGGATCGTATTCAATACGTTCTATTGTACCAGGAATATTATCTTTATTACGTTTAAAATCTATAATTCTATAAACTTGTTTATGTCCACCACCAATATGTCTAGTGGTAATACGTCCATTATTATTACGTCCACCAGTTTTACTTTTTTTTTCTGTTTTTAATTTATATGGTGCACCTTTATATAAAAATGAATTTCTGATTTTAACCATATGACGACGTCCAGGAGACGTAGGTTTATATTTTTTAATTATCATATTATACACTGCCCATACTAATGAATATTAATATTAAAATCGATATTGTAATTTTTTTGTAAAGTTATATATGCTTTTTTCCAGGTAGGATAAAAATAATTATTTTTTTTATTTTTTTTAAATTTTCCTTTAATGATAAGAGTATTAATACTTTTAACTTTTACATTAAAAATTTTTTCAATAGATATTTGTATATCTTTTTTGGAAGCTTTTTTTAAAATTTTTATTATTACAATATTTTTTTTTTTTGAATTGTAAGATACTTTTTCGGATATATGTGGTGCTTGTAAAATTGTAAAATAATTATGCATCATCATGATTGTAATTGTTCTTCTAAATGTTGAATAGCATTTATAGTAATTAAAGTATGTTGTTTTGTAATCAAATAAACTGGATTAATATTAATAGAATTCGAGACTTGTATATAATACAGATTTCGTGATGCTAAAAACAAATTTCTATCTATTAAAGTAGTAATAATAAATGCTTGTTTTATATCTAATATTTTTAATTTAGTTATTAAAACTTTAGTTTTGGGTTGTGTAATTACAAAATCTTGTAATAAAATTAATCTATTAGTTCTATGTAATTCTGAAAAAATTATTTTTAATGCATTACGATACATCTTTTTATTTATTTTTGGTTTATAAATTTTATTTTTTGTAGCAAAAGTTACACCTCCAGAACGCCAAAGTGGACTTTTGACAGTTCCTGCTCTCGCTTTACCAGTACCTTTTTGCTTCCATGGTTTTTTGCCAGATCCTTTAACTTCACCTCTACTTTTTTGTGCTTTTGTTCCTTGACGTCCTATATTTTGATAATATTTAATAACTTGATGTATTAAAGATGAATTATAAGTTTTATTAAAAATATTATCAGAAATAATTATTTTTTCTTTAGTATCTCTTGTTATTATTTCCATAATATATATCCTGTAAAATATTGTATTTGATAATTATATAGGATAATGTTTGATTGCTGGTTTAACTAGAACATTAGTACCTGTAAAACCTGGTGTAGAACCTTTTATTAAAATAATATTTTTTTTAATATCTAATTTAATAACTTTTAAATTTTGGACAGTAACTTTTTTATTGCCTAATTGTCCAGACATTTTTTTACCTTTAAAAACTTTACCTGGAGTTTGATTTTGTCCAATTGATCCAGGTACTCTATGTGATAGAGAATTACCATGACTAGCATCTTGCATACTAAAATTCCATCTTTTAACAGTACCAGAAAATCCTTTACCTTTAGATAAACTTGTGACATCAACTTTATAAATTTCTTGAAAAACTGAAATACTAATTTTTTGGCCTATATGATAAGATTGTATATTATTTAAACTAGTTTCCCATAAAATAGATCCAACATTAGTTTTTGCTTGAGCAAAATGTCCAGTTTCAGCTTTATTTACACGATTATTTTTTTTTATTCCTGTTGTCATCTGAATGGCATTATATCCATCATTAGTTATAGTTTTAATTTGTATTACATAAATATTTTCAAATTGTATAACTGTTATTGGAATAGATAAACCATCTTCAGTAAAAATTCGTGTCATCCCTTTTTTTTTACCGATTAAACTTATCATGATATATGACCACCATTTTAAAAAATATATTTTATTCTATGGGTAATAATTAACCCAAACTAATTTGTACATCAACACCAGCAGCTAAATCTAAACGCATTAATGCATCTACAGTTTTATCTGTAGGTTCCACAATATCTACTAAACGTTTATGTGTTCTAATTTCATATTGATCTCTTGCATCTTTATTAACATGTGGAGAGATTAAAATTGTGAATTTTTCCTTTTTGGTCGGCAAAGGAATAGGACCACGTACTTGTGCACCTGTACGTTTAGCAGTTTCTACAATTTCTGCTGTAGATTGATCTATTAAACGATGATCAAAAGCTTTTAAACGAATACGGATTCTTTGGTTCTGCATTAGACCAGAGCCTCATATTATAAAATTAAAATGACCTCTAAAAATTTCAGTATTTTAAGAGGACCAGTATTACTATTTTGTATTAATAAATTAACGACGATTTTAACATTATGGTTGATAAAACACAAATAAAGCAACAAATAAATATATTTAATATTATTTATTGGTTAAAATTATATTAATAAATATTTTAGAACTTATTAACTATAAAATAATTAATCTTTTATTTGTTAAATATAAAAAGATATCTTAACATATAATTTATTACAAAAAACATATCTAATATAAAAATATATTATGACTATAATAGCATTTGATTACGGCACCAAAAACATAGGTGTTGCTGTAGGGCAAACAATAATAAAAATTGCTCATGCTTTAAAAGTAATTAAAAATAAAAAACAAAATGGAAAAATTAATTGGTTAATATTAGGTCAGTTAATAAATACTTGGCAACCTAAAAAAATGATTGTTGGCTTACCGTTAAATATGGATGGTAGTACACAATATACTACAATATTAACTAAAAAATTTGCATATAATTTAAACAGTAAATTTAAGATTCATGTAGAATTATATGATGAACGATTAAGTACTGTAGAAGCTAAAAATATGATTTTTGCTGATGGAGGATGGAAAAAATTATATAAATATGATATTGATGCTATATCAGCTTCTATTATTTTACAAAGTTGGTTTAATACTAGATAATCTTATTGATGTAGAATTTAGTATTAAAATAAATACATAAACATTTTCTATATCATAATAGTTATTATTTATATAGTAATTTTTATCATAAAATATGAGGTTTATAAATATGTCAGTTGTAATATTTTTATTTCGTAATGTAATTGATATCTTAATTTTAATGTTAATATTAAGAATATGGATTTTTTATACGATACAAAATACATATAATACTTTTGCGACATTTATTAATATGTTATCTAAACCAATAGTCCAACCTATTAAAACTTTTTTCCCTAATATAAAAAATATAGAATTATCGTCAATAATAATTTTAGTTGTATTAATTAATATTAAATATCCTATTTTAATGTTATTAAATACTAAAAATATACCATTTCATAATTTTATTACATTAATTTTTATTGGTTTCCTTGTATTATGTAAATCCTTAGGATATTTAATATTTTGGTTAATAACTATACGTTCTGTATTTAGTTGGTTTAATAGAAAATCTAATGACTTTGATTATATATTAATTGTTTTAACAAATCAAATAATACAACCAATACAAAAAATTATATTACCTATTGGTAATGTAGATATTACTCCATTTATTATTAGTTTAATGTTATATTGTATGAATTTTGTGGCTATGGATCTTTTCCCACAATTATGGTTTATAATATAAAATTTACATTTTATGTATATGAATAAATATATTAATTGTAGTTTATACATACATATCCCTTGGTGTATTAAAAAATGTTGGTATTGTGATTTTTATTCCATAAATATTACTAATAAAAATACATATGAAACAATACAAAAAAAATATATAGATCATATGATTTTAGATCTAAAAAATACTTTGTTTTTTTTAAAACAACATATATATGTTACAAGTATTTTTTTTGGGGGAGGAACACCAAATTTAATAAAAACAGAATTTATACAGTATTTTTTGCATGAAATAAAAAAATTAATATATATTCCACCAAATATAGAAGTATCTATGGAAATCAATCCAACACATAAAAATAATTATAATATGATACAATATAGTAATCAAATTAATCGTATTTCTATTGGGGCCCAGAGTTTTAATAAAAAATATTTACATATCTTAGGAAGAATACATACTGTTACAGATATTTATAATACCATAAATATTTTAACTACAAAACATATAAATAATATTAATATAGATTTAATGTATGGTTTGCCAGGACAAACTTTAGAAGAAATGTCAAGTGATTTACAACAGGCATTATCTTTAAACCCAAACCATATTTCGTGGTATCAATTAAGTGTTAAAAATAGTCAGTATAAATATTATCAGTTACCACATGAAGAATTATTATGGGATATGTTTATATCAGGTCATAAAATTTTTAATAAACATAAATATATACATTATGAAATTTCTTCATTTTCTAAAAGTAAAAAAGATAAATGTCAGCATAATTTAAATTATTGGTATAATAAAGATTATTTAGGATTAGGTTGTTCTGCACATAGCAAAATTACAGATATAAACTTTCAAACTATACATATTATGAAAACTAAAAATTTTCAACAATATATATTAGGTAATTATGTTTCTTATATAAACTATTTTTCTAAAAAAGATAAATTATTTAACTTTTTTTTAAATAGAGCACGTTTGTTTAAAAAAATAAAAAAAACAGAACTGATAATCAATACTAAATTAACTATGTCTTTTGTTCTGCCATTTATTACACAAGCTATATTATATGGATATTTAAAACAAAATAATAAATATTTTATAATAACAAAAAAAGGGTATTTATTTCTAAATGATTTTTTAGAAATTTTTATTTAATTAAAATATATTTTTTATATTCTAAAAAATATATTTTACAATTGTTTGTCTTAGCTTTTTTCCAAAATTTTGTTATAAATAAAAATTTTTGTTTATTGATTTTATACATATGTTGATATTCTGTCGATGGGTTTACCACATAATTATAATAATGAATATTTTGTATGCATAATCTTATTTTTAAATAATATGTATACGAATCTGTTACTATATATAGTAGTCCATTATTTTTAATAAGATTAAAAATAATATTAAGATAATATTGATTAATTAATCTACGTTTATTATGTTTTTGTTTATTCCAAGGATCAGGAAAATATATTTGTATTATACTAATAGATTCATTAGCTAACATATATTTTAAAACATAAAAAGCATCATGATATATAAATTTAATATTATTAATATTATGATAAATAACTTGTTGTAAACATTGAATAATACCTCGTAAATAAACTTCAATACCAATAAAATTATATTGTTGATTATATTTACATAAATTAATGAGTAATTCACCTGAACCAAAACCAATATCTAAAATTATTGGTTTTGTATTATTAAATATATATGATAAATTTATTTTTTTTTTTATATATTTAATTTGAAAGATATAAAAATATTTTTGATAAAATATTTTTATATGGTGACTTATCTTACGAGATCGTTTTACAAAACTTTTAATATAAAACATAATCTTTTTCCATTTATATAAACAAAAACACTATTAATATAGTATATTAATATTTATCAATATAAATAAAGAGAATATTATATAATGAGAAAAATTTTTTGTCACCATTATAACATGTTATTAATTGGATTAGAACATGTTGTATATCCTGGTAAATTAGGAGAAAAAATATTTCATCAAATATCACGTAAAGCATGGGATAAATGGTTGATACAACAAACTAAACTAATTAATGAACATAATTTAAATATGAATAATATTAAACATATTGAATTCTTAGAACAAAAGATGACAGATTTTTTATTTAAAAAATAATATTGTAAAAATTTTGTGGAGCTAAGCGGATTTGAACCGCTGACCCTCTGTGTGCAAAACAGATGCTCTACCAACTGAGCTATAGCCCCATAAAATCTATTTAATAGGCTTGAGTGGATTCGAACCACCGACCTCACCCTTATCAGGGGTGTGCTCTAACCATCTGAGCTACAAGCCTAATATTCATTATATGATAATTAACCCATATTTATTACTAAATGTCAACTGAAATATTAATTAAACAAGGTTTATATTTAACATGATATTAATAAATTATAAATATATCTTTTTGTTAATAGAAATATTCACACTAATAATTTTTAAATTTCTTTATCAAAAACAATATATTAATTTTATGCATAAATTATGTCAAAAAAAAAAGATAATAAATACATATATATCCAAAGAACATAAATATAATGTTATAAAAAATAAAATAATAAAATACAAAGAAAAAAATATATTTTTAAAAAGAAAATTTAAAAAAGTTGAAATAATATGTATTCAAAATACAGAAAAATTAGAATATCTAAAATCTTGTCAACAAGATAATATAAATTTTAAAAATATTATTTTACAACAAACAAATAAAATAGCGGAGTTAAAATCTGAAATTAAAGTTGTCACGAATAAATTTTATGATAACAAAATTTATTTTCATCAAAAAGAAAAATTTATTACAGATAATTATAATAAATTATACGAACAGTTTCAAAAATTAACTAATAAAATTGACGAACAAAATAATAATGATATGATTAATAATTTATATCCTTTTAAAAAACAGATCGAAACATTTCAAAAAATTATTGAAGAAAATATACATAAAGAATCTATAGAACGTAATATTTTTATATATGAATTAAAAAAATTAAAAAAATTAAATATGCACATTTCACAAGAAGCTAATAATTTGACTCAAGCTTTAAAAGGTAATAATAAATTACAAGGTAATTGGGGTGAATTTATTTTAATAAAAATATTAGAAGAATCTGGTTTAAGACAAGGACATGAGTATGAACTGCAAAAAAAAATATATATAATAGAACATGAAAAAACTTTACAACCAGATGTAATTATTAAATTACCTAATAATAATAATATTATTATTGATGCTAAAGTAACATTGGTTTCTTATGAAGAATATTATAATAGTGATGATAAAATTATACGTAAACAAGCTTTAAATAAATATATTTTATCTATTAAGAACCATCTACGTTTATTATATAATAAAAATTATCATGATTTATATAATGTTACAGCATTAGATTATATTATAATGTTCATTCCAATAGAATCTGCATTTTTATTAGCTATTAATCATACACCTTCAATGTTATATGAAGCACTTAAATATAATATTATGATTACTTGTCCAACAACATTAATGATTGCATTAAAAACTATTTATAATTTATGGACTGTAGATAAAAAAAATGAAAATGCTATTTTATTAGCTAATAAAGCAACAAAATTATATAATAAAATTAAATTATTTATAGATGATATATTAACTTTTGAAAAAAATTTAAATAAATTACAACATAATTATAGTATTATTATGAAAAAATTATTACAAGGAAGAAGTAATATTGTTACACAAGCTGAAAGTTTTAAAGATTTAGGTATTGAAGTGACTAAAAAAATTAATACAAATTTTATTAATAAATAAATTTTTGGATCAAAATATATGTTTGATATTAGTGTTAATTTAACTCATGTACGATTTAGTAAAGATAGAGAACTAATAATTAATCGAGCGATACAAAATAATATTAACGGTATGTTAATTATTGGAAGTACTATTCAAGATAGTAAATTAGCATGTCGTATTGCTATGGAATATACATTTTGTTGGTCATCAGTTGGTATACATCCTCATTATGCTAATTTATGGACCAAAAATTCATCTAAAAAAATATCTTCTTTAATAGAACATAATACTATTAAAATAATTATGTTAGGAGAATGCGGCTTAGATTATTATAGAAACTATTCTTCTATAAAAGAACAATTATATGTTTTTCATGCACAATTAGAATTAGCTGAACAATATAATTTACCTGTATTATTACATTGTCGTAATGCGTTTAGTGATTTTACTACTATACTCCAAAAATGGATAGGTAGAATACCTATGTCAATTATACACTGTTTTTCAGGAAATCAATATGAATTAGAAAAATGTTTAGACATAAATCTAGCTATTGGTATCTCAGAAACATTTTTTAATAAAAAATATCGTTTAGCATCGTATGATGATATTCTTTTAATACCGCAAAATAAGCTTGTTACTGGATCTGATTCTCCATATTTATTATTTAAAGATAAATATCCTAATATATATACAAAATACAAAGGACGTAACGAACCTTCTTTACTATATAATTTAGTAAAAAAAATTTCTTTATACAGAAATGAAGATTTTTATACGTTGCAACATATAACAGAACGTAATGCACGTGTTTTATTACGTATTTAAAAAATTGCAAATGATTATATATTTAATTATTATGTTATAAAAAATAATAACAACATTACTATAGATTTTATTTATTAAAATTAAGGAAAAATTAATAATGGAATTATTAACTAATATAGTTGACATAATATCAGAAAAAATTACGGTTGACACTAAAATTATTATAAAAGGTTGGGTACGTTGTAAAAGACATTCTAAAAATAATATATCTTTTATTGATGTATATGATGGTTCTTGTCCACAAGATATGCAAATTATTGTAAAGAAAAAAGATATTCATAACTATGATCATGAAATACTATTAATAACTACTGGATGCTCTATAAGTATTACTGGTAAACTTAGTTTATCACTGAAAAAAAAACAAAAATATGAAGTATATGCAAAAAAAATAAAAATTTTAGGTTGGGTCAAAAATCCTGGTACATATCCTATTTCAACAAAACAACATACTTTAGAATATTTACGAGAAGTTGCTCATTTACGTGCAAGAACTAAAATTATTAGTAGTATTATGCGTTTGAAACATAATATTATTATGTATATACAACATTTTTTACATAAAAAAAATTTTTTTTGGATACATACACCTATTATTACTACTTTAGATACTGAAGGATGTAGTAAAATGTTTAATATCACAACTTTAAACAATAATATGATTCAAAATAATACTCATGATACAATTAATAAATATCATTTCTTTAATAAAAAATCATTTTTAACAGTATCAGGACAGTTACATTTGGAAACATACGCATGTGCAATGTCAAAAGTATATACTTTTGGTCCAACATTTAGAGCAGAAAATTCTAATACAACACGACATTTAGCTGAATTTTGGATGTTAGAAATTGAAATAGCATTTGCTACATTATTTGATATAATACATTTTGTAAAAAAAATGTTACAGTATGTTTGCAAAAAACTATTAAGAAATAATCTTGATGAAATTAATTTTTTATCTTCTAAAACTAAACAAAATTTATTAGAAAAAATTAATAAGATACAATTAAAAAAATATTATACTATAGAATATACAAAAGCTATAGATATTTTACAAGAAAGTAAAATATCAGGATTAAATGCAATTTCTTGGGGAGAAGATTTATCTATAGAACATGAAAAATATTTAACAAATCAATATTTTAATAATCCAGTTATAATATATAATTATCCAAAACATATTAAAGCATTTTATATGTATTTAAATACAGATAATAAAACTGTAGCTTCAATGGATATATTATTTCCTGGTATTGGAGAAATAATTGGTGGATCACAAAGAGAACACAGAATTAATATTTTAGATCAAAGATTATCAGAAAAAAATTTAGATAAAACAAACTATTGGTGGTATAGAGATATAAGAAAATATGGTACAGTCCAACATTCTGGTTGTGGAATAGGTTTTGAACGGTTAGTATCATACTTAACTGGTATAAAAAATATAAAAGATATTATTCCATATGCACGTACACCACATAATGCATTATTTTAAATATAATTTATATTTTTATTTTTTAAAATTTTTATAATATGTTGGTTATATTTTTTTATTTTAAATAAATATATTGGTTTTTCGTGTCCTGGTAAAATTAAAGTTTGTGAATTTAAAGATAAAATATACTGTTTTATTGATGTTAATAATTTTAAATAATTACTATAAGGGAAATCAGTTCTACCAATACTATTTGGAAATAGTATATCTCCAGATATTAAAATGTTTGTTGTTTGATTATAATATATAACATGTCCTGGTGTATGTCCTGGACAATGATACACAATAAATAATATTTGTCCTAAATAAATATTTTGTTTGTGTTTAACCCAATAATTATCTTTATATATACAATATGGTAAATTAAAATACATGGCTTGAAATTTTAAATTTTTTATCAAAATAATATCATTTTCATGTGGTCCGATTATTGGAATATGATATTTTTTAGATAAAACATATGCAGTACCAATATGATCTAAATGACAATGTGTAATTAATATAATTTTAATCAGTAATTTATATTGACGTAATAAATTATCAATAATATTACTAATATTACTACTGCTACCTGGATCAATAATAGCTGCACACAATGTTTTTTTACACCATACTATATAACAATTTTGTTTAAACGATGTTAAAACAATTCTAATATAATTCATATATTGTTTTTTTTAATAAAAGACAGATTTTATTAGGTTTATTAAAATAATATTTTATTCACATTTAGCTGCTTTAAAAGCTTCTGTCATAACATTAGTAAATTTTTCAGTTTGTTTATTATTTATATTATGTTTAACAGATGATTCAATATCTTTCAAACGTAATTTTATATGTACCACACGATTTTTTTTATCTATAGAATTTATTTTACCTTCTATATTTTCACCAATTTTAAAATATTTTTGTATATGTTGATTACTATAATTATCATGGTCACTAAATTTAACATATCCAAGAATATTATTACTTAATTGTATAGTTACAGTTTTATTTTTAATAACAATAATTTTACCAATAACTATATTATTTTGTTTTAATTTTTTATAATATAAATCTAAAGGATCATCTTGTAATTGTTTAATACCTAATGATATTCTTTCACGTTCGGAGTCTACTTGTAATACAATAGCAGATATATTATCACCTTTTTTATATTGTTTAACAACTTCTTCACTATTTTGTTCCCAAGATAAATCTGAAATATGTACTAAACCATCTATACCGCCTTCTAAACCAATAAAAATACCAAAATCTGTTATCGATTTTATTTTTCCTTGTACTTTTTCTCCTTTGTGATGTTTTTTAGCAAATGATAACCAAGGATTAACGGTACATTGCTTAATGCCTAATGATATTCTTCTACGTTCTTCATCGATATCTAAAACCATTACTTCTACATGATGATTAACTTGTACTTTTTTAGTAGGATGAATATTCTTATTCGTCCAATCCATTTCAGAAATATGTACTAAACCTTCAATACCATTTTCAATTTCTACAAAACAACCATAATCAGTTAAATTAGTTACTTTACCTGTTAATTTAGTATTAATTGGATAACGTTTAGAAATAGAAATCCATGGATCTTCTCCTAGTTGTTTTAATCCTAAAGATACACGTGTTTTTTCTTTATCAAATTTTAAAATTTTAACAAATATTTCTTCACCTATACTAACTATTTCACTAGGATGTTTAACGCGTTTCCAGGACATATCAGTAATATGTAATAAACCATCTACACCACCTAAATCTACAAAAGCGCCATAATCTGTTAAATTTTTTACTAAACCTTTAATTTTTAATCCTTCATTTAAACTATTAAGTAATTGTTCTCTCTCAGCACTATGTTCAGATTCTATTACGGCTTTTCTAGAAACAACTACATTATTACGTTTTTGATCTAGTTTAATTACTTTAAATTCTAATTCTTTACCTTCTAAATGGAAACTATCTTTTATAGGTCTAATATCCACTAATGAACCTGGTAAAAAAGCACGTATACCATTTAAATCAACGGTAAAACCTCCTTTTACTTTACCATTAATAATACCATTAATATTAGTTTTACCCAATTGTGCTTTTTCTAATAGCATCCAAGATTCGTATCTTTTAGCTTTTTCTCTTGAAAGGATAGTTTCACCAAAACCATCTTCTATGGCATCTAGAGCAACATCAATAGTATCTCCTTGCTTAATTTCTAATAAACCTTGATTATTTTTAAATTGTTCTATAGGTATAGAAGATTCAGATTTAAATCCAGCATCAACTAATACAATATCTTTTTTTATAGAAATAACAGTTCCTTTAACAATCGAACCAATATTAGTAATTTGTTTTTTTATTGTTTTTTCAAATAATTGAGTAAAAGATTCAACCATATTATTAACTTTTTATTTTTATTAATAATGCTTACATCATATTAAGTATTATTAAAAATAGAAAGCATAAAATTCCATTTCATGCATATATGATTACATATTTTTTAAAAAAATATATAACTAATATATATTATTAATTGTAATATTATGTATTTATCACATGAATATATATACATTAATAATTATTTATGTATAAATTTAATTTAACATATAATAATATGTTTCTGCAACCATCTCATCAACTTTATATAAGATATTATGATTATTATAAATACTTTATTATTAATAAAACTTATTTATACAAACTAATTTTTTTAAAATCTTTAAAATAATTAGGATATGTTTTATTAATACAATTAGGATTAATAATGTTAATGATAACATTAGATAATGATAATAATGTAAAACACATCGCCATACGATGGTCATTATATGTTTCAATGGTAACTTCTGGTATAGTTATTGGAGGCTGTATGATAATATAATCTTTACCTTCAATAATATAAGCACCTGTTTTCCTTAATTCTGTTGTCATTGCAGCTAAACGATCTGTTTCTTTAACACGCCAATTATAAATATTACTAATAATTGTAGTACCCTGTGCAAATAAACTTGTTACTGCAATAGTCATTGCAACATCAGGAATATGATTCATGTCCATTTGTATTGCTTTTAATGTCTTGTGATATTGACATGTAATATAGTTGTCACCATAAAAAATTTTTGCACCCATTTTTTCTAAAATAGAAACATATTGCATATCACCTTGTATACTATATTTATTAATATTATATAATGTAACAGTACCGCCTTTTATAGCAGCTGCTGATAAAAAATAAGAAGCAGAAGAAGCATCACCTTCAATAATATATTCTCCAGGAGAATAATATCTCTGATTACCATAAATAATAAATTTTTGATAATTATCATTATCAATCATAACACCAAATTTTTTCATTAACGCTATAGTAATATCAATATATGGTTTAGAAACTAAATTATTTTTAATATAAATGACTGTATTATGTTTCATTAAAGGAGATATGATTAATAAAGATGTTAAAAATTGACTAGAAATAGAACCATCAATAATTAATTTTTTTTTACCTAAAAAACCTCCATATAATTTTAATGGCGGATAATTTTGTTTTTCTAAATAAATGATTTTAGCTCCTCCGGATCTTAAAACATCAACTAAATGTTTTATAGGTCGTTCTTTCATTCGAGATTCACCAGTTATTGTAATATTACACTGTATATTAAGTGATAAGATTGCAGTTAATGGTCTAAATACTGTACCCGCATTACCTACATACAACATATTATTTTTAGTATTAAAAACACCATTATTACCAATAATATAACAATTATTATTGGTTATTTGAATGTTAATCCCACACATTTTTAATGCTTGTATCATATAACGTGTATCATCACTATCTAATAAATTTATTAAATTAGTTTTGCCCTTTGCTAAAGAAGCTAATAGTAATGCTCTATTAGATATACTTTTAGATCCTGGCAAAGTTACAGTACCATTAATTTTTTTAATAGGATATAAAGTTAATATTTTTTTCATTATGCATTTTTTGTTGTATTATTTTACGCATTATAACATTTATGCATATAACTTTTCAAAAGTATTCATACAATATTCTAATTTTTGTATTCCTTCTAACGGCATCGCATTATATATGGATACTCTAATACCTCCTATAGCACTATGTCCTTTTAAAAATAAAAGTCCTTCTTTTTTTGTATATTTTAAAAATAACTGTTCAAGATGAATATTAGGTAAAGTAAAAACAATATTAGTTAAAGATCTATTTTGTAAATTAATATTATTATTATAAATACTACTTTGATCTATCACATTATATATAATTGATGCTTTTTGTTGATTAATATTATATATTTTTGTCATTCCTTGTTTCTTTAACCATTTAAATACTAAACTAGCAATGTATAATGAAAATGTTGGAGGTGTATTAAACATAGAATTATGTTGAGCTATAATACTATAATTAAAAGCTGAAGGTAATTCTTTTCTTTTATAATATATATTATTAGTTAACAAATCTTTACGTATTATAATAAATGTTAATCCAGCAGGTCCAATATTTTTTTGTGCACTTGCATAAATTAGTCCATAATTTTTTATTTCAATCTTTTTAGTTAAAATATAAGAAGATAAATCAGCAATAATAATTTTATTATTAATTTTAATATCTTCATTAATTGCAATCCCTTCAATAGTTTCATTAGGACAATAATGTATATATTTAGTGTTATTTGAAAAATTCCATTTTTCTATTGGTTTAATATAATGTATATTATTTTTTTTTTCTCTCACATTAATAATGTATGGTATACAATATTTTTTTGCTTCTTCTATAGCTTTATCAGACCAAAATCCAGTATGTATATATTCTGCATTTTCATGATAATCTAATAAATTCATAGGAATAGCAGCAAATTGTGTTCTTGCACCTCCTTGACAAAATAAAATATCATAATTTTCTGGTATATTCATTAATTCTCTAAAATCATCTTTTAAAATATTTGTTAATTTCATAAAATATTTACTACGATGACTAATTTCCATAACAGATATATGCAAATTATGCCAATTTAACAGTTCTTTTTGAGCTTGCTGCAAAACCTCATGTGGTAATATTGCTGGACCAGGACTAAAATTAAATATTTGATTCATAAATAGTAATTCCTATATAAATGATTTTATCAATTTATAAAATATAATGCTTCATTAAATCATCTGTATGTGTACATAAAGACATAATAATACCAAAATTAATCATAAACATTATTAATGAAGTGCCACCATAACTTAATAATGGTAATGGGATGCCAACTATAGGTAATAAGCCACTTACCATACTAATATTTATAAATATGCAACTAAAAAAAAGTAATATCATGCTATATATCACAATTTGTTTTAACATATTTCGTGTTCGGATAGCTAAGATAATTCCTCGTAATATTAATGATATATATGTCATTATAAGACTAAAAACACCTATAAAACCAAATTCTTCTGCTATAACAGAAAAAATAAAATCAGTGTATTTTTCTGGTAAAAATTTTAATTGTGTTTGCGTGCCATGCAACCAACCTTTTCCAAACCAACCACCAGACCCAATAGCAATTTTAGATTGTAAAATATGATAACCTGCACCTAAAGCATCTTTTTCAGGATTTAATAGAATTAATATTCTAGTTCTTTGATAATCATGCATAATAAAAAACCATAATATTGGTAAACAAATTGATATTAGTATTAAACTCATAATAATTAAACGCCAAGATAATCCTGATAAAAATAAAATAATCGTACTAGCTAAGATAATTAAAATTGCAGTACCGAGATCTGGTTGTTTAATAACTAAAAAAGTTGGGATAGCAATAATAATAATACTAATAATAAAATTTTTTATATTTATCATATAATTAATTTTATGTAAACGATAAGTTAAAAATAATGGCATAATAGTTTTACTAATCTCAGACGGTTGAAATTTCATAAAACTTATTTTTAACCATCTTTTAGCTCCATTAATAGGAATACCAGTAAAATATACTACTAATAATAATATTATAAAAATTATATATAATATAAAAATATTTTTAAAAAAAAAATTTGGAGGTATTTGGGCAACTAATAACATTATAGTAAAACCAATACATATTTGTATAATTTTATTATATAAAATATTTTTATTCTGACCAGATGCACTCCAGATTGCAAAAATACTAAAGAATAATAATAAACTAATAAAAAACATAAAAATTATGTCTATATGTAATTTTTTATGTATATAATTTAAAATATTTTGTTTATGCATAATGTGATTTATATATTAAATGTTAAAATCTTTATGATGTTGAAAAATATAGTCAAAAATTTTTCTAATTAAATGTCCTAGAATGATTTCGCGATTATTGTGATTTTCTATGACAATAGAAATTGCAACTGTGGGATTATTTATAGGAGCAAAAGCAATAATTAATTTATGATCACTTAATTTATTTTGTAATCTTTGCATATTGTTAATATGTTTATTTTTTAAATTATAAACCTGTGCTGTTCCTGTTTTAGCAGCTATTTTATATTTTGCACCTCTAAAATATATATACATTGTTCCATGACGTGTATGTGCTACTTTACACATTCCTTGTTTAACAAGATACCAGAATTGTTGATTGATATTATTAATAATTTTTATAGGTTTTGGTTTTATAAAACATTTATTGTTATTAATTTTAAGAGATTGTAAAATATGCAGTTTTTTTAAAACACCATTATTAATGAGTATGGTAAGCATTTTATTCATTTGTATTGGAGTAGCATTCCAATAACTTTGTCCAATACCTACAGAAATTGTATCACCTGTATGCCATTGAACATTCCTTTTTTTTGTTTCTACATATTTATTTGGTAAATTACCAGGCATTTCATTATTTAAATCAATATCAGTTTTACGTCCAAAACCAAATTTAGACATCCAATAAAATATTTTATCAATACCCATATTATAAGCAATTTTATAGAAAAAAACATCAGAAGATTCTGCTAAAGCATGAATAATATTGATATATCCATGTCCATAACGTTTCCAATCTTTAAATAATTGATGTTGTACAGGTATTTTCCACCATCCTGGATCAAAAATAATAGTATGTTGATTAATAATACCTTCAGTCAATGCAGCTATAGCTAAATAAGGTTTTACTGTAGATGCTGGAGGATATATTCCTTGTGTTACTCTATTAAGTAAGGGTTTATGAGGATTATTTTTTAGAATATTAAATTGTTTTTGTGTAATGTTATGACTAAAAATATTAGGATTAAAAGTTGGATTAGAAATTAATGCTAACACATCCCCATTTTGGGGATTACTAATAATTATCGCTATACGATAATTAGATATTAATGATGTAATATATTTTTGTAATTTAACGTCTAACGTAAGATAAATATCATTACCATTATGAGCATGTTGAATAATATTTTGATATATAATATGTCCTTTATTATTCATAATATTTTTTTTATAACCTATTTTACCATGTAAAATATTTTCATAATATTGTTCTATACCAATTTTCCCTACAAAAGGTATGTTATGAACATGATAATCTGTATCAATGTTATTAATATTATTTTCTGCAGACATTCGTGTTACATAACCTACCGTATGCGCAAATAATGACCCAAAAGGATACAAACGTTTCATATATGCTTGTAAATATACTCCAGGTAATCTGTATTTATTAGCTACAAAAATTGCTATCTGTTTTTCATTTAAATTTTTCATTAAAACTATAGGAATAGTATCGTTATTTCTATTTTTTTTTTTAAAATTGTTAATATCATCGATATTAATCGTAATATTCAATATTTTTTTTAAAACAAATGTTGTATTTTGAATATTAGTTATATTTCTTGGAATAATTATTAATTGATAATATGCTTGATTAATAGCTAAAGGAATATTATTCCTATCATAAATAAAACCTCTGCTAGGAATAATCTTTACTAATTTGCTATAATTATTTTGTGAAGCTATATTATATTTTTGAAATAATGTTATTTGTAAATAATATAAATTATATATTAATATGATTACTAATAATATAGAAATACTACATGCTAGTAATATTCTATTTAAGAATGTTTTGTAATGTAATTCTTTATAACTTTGAAATATATATTTATTAAATTTCATTATCTATAAAATTATTATTTATGGTCATATTATTCATATAAATAAAAAAACTAATTTTTCTAAATCTATCCAAAAAGATCTTTCACAATATAAATTAATATTATTATTTTTGATGTTTATTTCCATAACAGATAATAATTTTATACACAAATATATTTTTTCTATTGTAATAGTAGGTAATAATTGTATAAAAGTATTATACTTATGTTGGGATATATATAAATTGTTAAATAAATTATTATTCATAATATTTTTTTTTATCAACATTAAACATACAATATCATGTGATAGATTTTTTATAATAAAAATAGGATTATATTTATATAATTTTATCTTATGTATAATACATAAACTCTTATACACTTGTTTAGTTAAAATAGTATCAAGTAAATTATCATATTTAATAAGAATAAATGTATTTGTATAAAAAGTTAATTGTTTTACTGTCACTAATTTTTTTTGACTTAAATTTATATTTAAAAGTATTTGATTTAATAATGATAAATTCTTGTTGTAAAATGTATACATTAAATCAATAGCATCATGATTAATATTTAGAGTTAATGTTTTACATCTTGATATTAACCATTTTTTAAATTGTGTATAATTTAATGTAACACATAGAATAAATTTAATACATAATGATATTATGTTTAGATTATTTATCATATATTTCTTATATATATCACATTTCATAATATTATGTATTTCTATAATTAATATTATTTTATCATGTAAAAATAATAATAATTTTTGTATATATTTGATATGTTTAGTAACATCACTTTTGTTTAAAAAAATAATATTGATTATTTTTTTAGTAAAAAATAAATTTAAACAACAAAATTTAGTAAATATCTGGGTCCAATTTGGATTAGCATCAATTATAATAGTAATATGTTCTTTATATTGTTGTTTGTGTAATATTAAAAATAATTTTTTTATATATTCTTTAATATGATAAAAATCGCTACCTATAATAATATAACAAAGATACTTTGTGTTAGTCTTATTTAGGTTCAAATCACTATTTTTTTTCAAGTTAATCAACCCTAACATAAAAAATGTTTTTTTACAAATATGAATAATATTAATAGTATTTGGTTAAAAATAACACATATTTTACATAAATAATACTTTATTTTAAAGTAACGATATTAAATATTTTTTTATATATATATATAGTTTTTATAATTTTTATTTTTTCAAGATGTTTTGAAATTTTATTATTTTTATATACGATTTGTTTAATTTTTTTTTTATTATTTGCATCTACTATTGGAATAGTTGTAACATACTTTTTTTTTCCATTAATTTGAATTACTAAATTAAATGAAACAGTAAATTGGTTATTATGTATAGGAAATAATTTTGGCCATTGTAAAAAATCAATATTTTTATTACCAAAATATTCTAATAAAACATAACTAAAATGCGGGGCAAAGGGATATAATAATTTTAAAATTATATTTAATGCATAATATACTATATTATAATCTATTAAATTATTTATGTTATATTTCATTATATAATTTACTAAAGACATAATAGAGGATATTGCTGTATTAAATATTTGACGTTCATGTATATCATTAGATACTTGTTGTATTGTCTTATTGATTATATTATGTAATTCAAATTGTTTTTGATTATAATTATTAGATAATTGTGTAATATTTACAGAAATACTAATGTTATATGGTAATAACCGATATTGGTAAATAAAACACCATAATTTTTTTAAAAACTTTAACATCCCATTTATTCCTGATGCTCGCCATTCTAATGATATTGTTGGTGGTGCCGCGAACATTAAAAACAAACGTAAAGTATCTGCGCCATATTTTTTAATAATACTATTAGGGTCAATCCCATTTTTTTTTGACTTAGACATTTTTATCATTTTATGTCTTGTTAGTATTCTGTTTTTATTATCTATAAAAATTTTATTTAGATTATTATCATCATATTTTACATGTACATTTTTATAACTAACCCATTTTTTATTATGATTACTATCAATATAATAAAAAGCATCTGATAAAACCATTCCTTGACATAATAAATTTTTTACAGGTTCATCATTATATACTAAACCTAAATCTCGCATTAATTTATGAAAAAAACGTAAATAAATTAAATGCATCGTAGCATGTTCTATCCCACCAATATATTGATTGACTGGTAACCAGTATTTAATATCATCAGCATTCAATATTCCTTTATTATAATTTGGACAAGTATATCTTGCATAATACCAAGAAGATTCGATAAAAGTATCAAAAGTATCTATTTCTCTTTTAGCATATTGACCATTATAATTATAATTAAACCATGTAAGATTTATAATTTTTTTTTGATTATAATCAAATTTTTTATATTGATCGAATAAATATTTAGGAAATTTTATTGGTAAATCCTGTTCTTTTAAAGGGATAATCTCACCATTAGTTAATGTAATAACTGGTATGGGTGTACCCCATAAACGTTGTCTAGAAATACACCAATCATTTAAAGAATAAAATGTTTTTTGTTGACAAAATAATGGTTTTAGATTGGATTTTATATCACTAGAATGTAATAAATGATTAATATTATTTTCTGTATATGTTATTAAATTATATTTATGTGCAATAACATAATCTTCAGAATTATATAAAGGTGTACCAATACTTGCCATAATATTATGTGGCATAATATTAACTATAATAATAGGAATTTTATTATTTAAATGATCTATAACAAACAAATTACTATGAATAAAAGATAATGTATTATCTTTTAATGATGTTTGATAAATATACATATCGAGAAATTTTTTTACTGTTACATTATGTACAGATATTTTTTTACAAAAATCATGTCGTAATGATAATTTTATAAAACTAATATTATGCATATATTGTTTTTTTTGTATAAAAATTTTTAGTATGGTATTAGTTTTATATACTTTATAATTAATCTCTATACCTTCTTTTTTTCCTATCCAATTTTGTTGCATGCGTTTGACTTGTTTAGGCCAACCATTTAATTTACTTAAACCATATAGTAATTCTTCAGCATAATTAGTAATTTTTAAAAACCATTGTAACATTTGTTTTGATTCTATTGTATTACCACAACGCCAACAAGTATTTTTATAAACTTGTTCATTAGCTAATACTGTTTTATCATTTGGACACCAATTTACTATTGTGTTTTTTTTATATACAAGACCTAATTTATATAATTTTAAAAATAATAATTGTTCCCAACGATAATACTGATCGTTACATGTAGTAATTTCACGATTCCAATCAAAACTAAAACCTAAAAATTTTAATTGTTGTTTCATGTATTTAATATTTTGTTTTGTCCATATATCAGGAGATATCTTGTGATTTATTGCTGCAATTTCCGCTGGTAATCCAAAAGCATCCCATCCTATGGGATGTAAAACATTTTCACCTAACATACGATGATAACGAGCAATAACATCACTAATAGTATAATTACGTACATGGCCCATATGTAAATTACCAGAAGGGTAAGGTAACATGGATAAGCAATAAAATTTTTTTTTATTATAATCAATATTTACATGAAAAGTATTATGTTTTTCCCATTGTTTTTGTACATATTGTTCCACAATATGTGGATAGTATTCTTTTTCCATATCATGTAATCCTATAAAAATTTTATTGTTATTCTATTAATCATATTATGTATTATAAGGATTGTTAATATTACTTATAGTATAGTAAAAAATAAGCATGATCGTATAATGTTATTTTATATAAGGATTTGTATATCCTAAAATATGTAAAAGATTAATTTCTTGCTTTATCATGACAGTAGTATTATATTCATTGTCATGGTCAAATGTAAATAAATGTAATATACTATGAATTATTAAATGTGCATAATGTGCTATAATTTGTTTATGATATTGTATTGTTTCTTGATATATTATATCTGGGCATAATATAATTTCTCCTAAAAATAGTATGTTGTTTTTATATACTTTACTAGGGAAACTTAAAACATTTGTAGTTTTATTTATCTTTAGAAATTGATAATTTAACATTTTTATATGTTTTTTATTAACAATACATATTGTGATTTCAATAGGTTTTTTTATAAAATAAGGTAAAATAATACTTAACCAATGGTATAGCATGCTTTTACATGGTATAAAAGCATTACATTTATGGTAATGGTAATAATGTAAAATGATTTTTTGCATATATCTGTACTAAATAAAATAATTTTTATTATAATCTCAGTTTAATGTTTAATGAAAAAAAATTAATGCATGCTAACAAATGTAGCATATAAAGTATATAAATAAAAATTATTAATATATACCTTTACTATTTTACCGACACAATTATATGTACTTTTAAAAAAAACAATTCTATTATTTTCTGTTTTACCAAAAAAAAATTGATTATGTTTAGATATTCCTTCTACTAAAACAGTTTGTATAGAATGTAACATATATGAACTAAATTTTTTTGTTTGTTGTTGGATATAATCTTGTAAAATATATAATCTGCGTTTTTTTTCTTGCAAACTAACATTATCTACCATTTTACTAGCAATAGTACCAGGTCTAGCAGAATATATAAAACTATAACTCATATCAATATCCATATCTAGAATTAATTGTATAGTTTGATTAAAATCTTCTTGTGTTTCACCAGGAAACCCTACTATAAAATCAGAACTAATATGTATATTAGGTCTTATTTTTTTTAGTTGGTATATAATATTTTTATATTGTGTTAAAGAATATCTTCGTTTCATTAAAGATAGAATTTTTTCTGAACCACTTTGTACGGGAAGATGCAAAAAATTTACTAACTGTGGTATTTTACCATATACATTAATTAAACCTTGAGTAAAATCTTGAGGATTGCTAGTAGTATATCTAATTCTATAGATACCTTTAATATTTGAAATCATAATTAATAACTTATCAAAGGTAATAATATTATTATCAATATCTATATATTTATAAGAATTAACATTTTGTCCTAATAAATGTATTTCTTTGATACCTTGAATAATTAATTGTTGTATTTCTAATAATATATCTTTATATGGTCTACTAATTTCTTTACCTCTTGTAAAAGGTACAATGCAATACGTACAATATTTATTACATCCTTCAATAATAGTAACATAAGAAGTATGTTGAGTAGTTTTAATAACTGGTAAATAATTAAATTTTTCAGTTTTAGGAAAACTAATATCAATTAATTTTTTTTTAAAATTATATACATCTTGTATCATTTTTGGTAATCTATGTATTGTTTGAGGTCCAAAAATAATATCTACATAACTTGCTCTTTTAAAAATTTTCTCACCTTCTTGTGCAGCCACACAACCACCAACACATATAATAATATTAGGATTATTTTGTTTAAAAATTTTCCATCTACCTAATTGATGAAATAACTTTTCTTGAGCTTTTTCTCTAATAGAACATGTATTTAATATAAATATGTTAGCATGTTTTGCTATTGTTACAATAGCAAAATTTAATTCTTTGTTGATGTAATGTGATAACTTGGTAGAATCATATGTATTCATTTGACAACCCCAAGTTTTAATATATACTTTATTGCGTGACATAGTGATTATTTTATTTTATTGGTATAAACGTTAAACTATTAATAATTAATAATGCCTGGGGTACCTGGATTTGAACCAGGGAAATGCCGGTATCAAAAACCGGTGCCTTAACCACTTGGCTATACCCCAAAAATAATTTTTTACGGAAGACGAGACTTGAACTCGTATACTATTTAAAAATAGCCAGAACCTAAATCTGGTGCGTCTACCTATTCCGCCACTTCCGTAAAAATAAATATATATAATAGCTATGATGGGACTCGAACCCATAATCTCAGCGTTATGAGTGCTGTGCTCTAACCATTTAAGCTACATAGCTTTATATAACGATTTTGTATGTATATTATGTAGTATATATAAGCATAACGTCAACTAATTTTATTAAAAAAATACAGTTTTCTTAAATCGAGTATAATCATATGAATAATTATCATAATTATAAAAAAAATTTTATTTTTCAAATAATAAAAAATGATATGAAAAATAAGAAATATAATTTAATACATACACGATTTCCTCCTGAACCTAATGGTTATTTACATATTGGACATTTAAAATCTATATGCTTAAATTTTTTTATTGCTGAATATTTTCAAGGTAAATGTAATTTAAGAATTGATGATACTAATCCTTCTAAAGAAAATATGAAATATGTTGAACAAATTAAACAAGATTTAATTTGGTTAGGGTTTAAGTGGTTTAATAATATTAAATATACATCAGATTATTTTGATAATATTTATCAATATGCCATAGAACTAATTAAAAAAAACTTAGCATATGTTGATGAATTAAATGCATATGATATTACTAAGTATCGGGGCACATTATCTAATCCTGGAATTGATAGTCCATATAGAAATCGTAGTATTCAAGAAAATTTATTTTTATTTCATAAAATGTTTTTAGGATATTTTAAAGAAGGTGATGTATCTTTAAGAGCTAAAATTAATATGCAATCCAATGTAATTATTATGAGAGATCCAGTATTATATCGTATTAAATATATTACACATTATAAAACAGGTAATAAATGGTGTATATATCCTACATATGATTTTGCTCATTGTATATCTGATGCGTTAGAAGGTATTACACATTCTTTATGTACATTAGAGTTTCAAGATAATCGTATATTATATAATTGGATATTACAAAATATTAATATCAAAAATAAACCTCAACAATATGAATTTTCTAAATTAAATATAGAATATGCTCTTCTTACAAAAAGAAAGATCAATATTTTATTACAAAATAAAATTATTAATAGTTGGGACGATCCGCGTTTATTTACTATTTCTGGATTACGGAGAAGAGGTTATACATCTTCTGCATTAAGAAATTTTTGTTATAGTGTAGGTGTGACAAAACAAAATAATTTAATAGAAATTGCATATTTAGAATCATATATACGTAATGAATTAAATCAAAATGCTGTGAGAAGGATGGCAGTTTTACGTCCATTAAAACTTATTATAGTTAATTTTCCTGAAAATATTCAATATATTAAATTAACTGCTCCTAACCATCCAAATGATGTATCTAAAGGTTATCGAGATATTTTTTTTACAAAAGAAATTTATATAGATAAAACAGATTTTTTAGAACATGATAAAAAAAATAGTAAAAAACTTATTTTAGGTCATGAAATACGTTTGAGATATGCTTATGTTATTAAAGCAGTAAAAGTTCTAAAAGACACGTATAATAATATTATTTGTGTATATTGTAATTATGATATGCCTACTTTAGGGACTAAACTTAATAAATCAAGAGGTGTAAAAGGTGTTATACATTGGATTTCTACATCTTATGCAATTAAAGCATATTTTTATATATATGATTATTTATTTACACAAAAAAATATTAATTGCCTGAAAGATATTTTATCAGTTATTAAAAAAAAAACCTTAATACAATATTATGGTTTTATTGAACAAAATATATTATATGATTTAAAATTTACTAAACATTTTCAGTTTGAAAGAGAAGGATATTTTTTTTTAGATATAAAAAATAAAAAGCATAAAATAATATTTAATAGGATTACAACATTAAAAAAATAAGTTTACATTGTTATTTTTAAAAATCAATTATATACGACCATATAATTGATTTTTAAACATTTATTTTGATAATTTCAATTCTTTTAACAACTGTGTTGTCCATTTTTTAATACGAATATCTGTTAATTCGGATTGTCTATCCTCATCAAGTGGTAAACCAATAAAATAATTTTTATTTTTTAAACTTTTTGTTTTACGATGAAAATATCCGTGATTAGGCCAATATCCAATAACATGTCCTTTATTTTTTTTAACAATATCGTATATAATACGTAAAGCATCACAAAAATATTCACCATAATCTTCTTGATCACCACAACCAAATAAGGCAATTTTTTTATTTTGAAAATTAATTGTTTGTAATAAAGGTATAAAATTATCCCAATCATATTGTAAATCACCATAATACCATGTTGGTATGCCAAATAATAGAATATTAAAAGATTCAATATCTGTTTTTTTTGTGTTAGCAATGTTAAATATATTAACATGTAGATCATTGAAATAATTATATATTTTATAAGCAATCTTTTCAGTATTACCAGTATCACTCCCAAAAAAAATACCTATTTTAGACATATATATCTCCTTAAAATTTTTTAATATTATTGTTCAAGAAAAATTAATATTTGTTGTAATACATCATATGTGTGAGTGATATGCATAAAATGTCCTGCATTAATATTATATATAATGGCATACGGAAATTGTTTAAATATTGTTTTATAATATTCAAGTTTAATATAATTAGACTGTTTTCCTTTTAAAAACATAATTTTTCCTAACCACGGATATATTAAATTCCAACCAGAAATATTACGATATTGTTGTTGTATAAAAAACCAATTAAATTCCCAATGTCCATTATTAAACATATCTAATAATATATTAATTGTATAATGATCTGTAATATATAATTTCATAATATTATAGGCTTGAATTTTTGTAGTGATATTCATATCATGTATTTTTTTAAAAGATAAAAAAATATTTTTTAAAGAAAAAACATACGTTATAGGTGCAATATCTAAAATAATTATTTTATAAATAATATTTTTTAATAAAGTAGTTAAATACATAGCAACTTTACCACCCATAGAGTATCCAATTAAAATTACTTTTTGATTAATATTTAAAAAATTTAATGTTTCAACAACATCATGAGCCATAGTACTATATCTCATATCCATATTATTAGTAGATTGGCCATGATTACGCAAATCTAATAAAATAATAGGATAATTAATTTTTTGTTTTAGTAAATAACCTAATTGTAGTAAACTATTTTTATTACCAAATAATCCATGTAATATAATAATAGTCATTATGTTATTTTTATTGTTTGTATAATTTAGTATTTTTTGTGATAAAATCATATGCTTTTAAAGCATCAAAAACCTAATTATGTTATTATATATAACAATTATACTTATATAAATGAATATGCATAATATTATATGAAAAATATTAATCCTACTAAAACTATATCTTGGAAAGCATTACAAAATCATATATATGATATGAAACATATAACTCTGACACAACTTTTTCAGCAAGATCAAAAAAGGTTTTTAAATTTTTCTATCAATTTTGAAAACAAAATTTTATTTGATTTTTCTAAAAATATTATTAATTATAAAACCATGCATTATTTAACAAATTTAGCCAAAGAAATTAATTATCTTGATGCTATACATGATATGTTTTATGGGGAAAAAATAAATAAAACAGAACAACGTTCAGTTTTACATATAGCATTGAGAAACTATAATAATAATGATTTCTTATCACAAAATAATAATATTTATAATAATATAAATATTATTTTAAAAAAAATTAAGAATATATCCAATAATATTATTAATGGTATTTGGAAAGGATATACTAATCAACCTATAAAAAATATTATTAATGTTGGTATTGGGGGTTCACATTTAGGACCATTAATGACAATAGAAGCTTTAAAACATTATCAAAATCATTTAAATATATATTTTATATCTAGTTTAGATTCCATGCAATTAATTAATATTTTGAAAAAAATTAAACCTGAAAATAGCATTTTTATTATTTCTTCTAAAACCTTTACTACACAAGAAACAATAACAAATGCTTTATGTATAAAAGAATGGTTTATAGATAATAAATCTAACATTAATATTAATGAAATTATGCAAAAACATTTTATCGGTATTACTGCTAATACAGATAATGCTATTAATTTTGGTATTCCATATGATAATGTATTACCCATCTGGGAATGGGTAGGTGGTAGATTTTCTTTATGGTCATCTATTGGTTTAATTATATCATTATCTATAGGTTTTAAACATTTTAAACATTTATTAGATGGTGCTGCAAAAATGGATCATCATTTTTTTTATAGTGATATTACACAAAATATGCCTATCATTATGGCTTTAATTAGTATTTGGTATAATAATTTTTGGAATACTGAAACTGAAGCTTGCATACCATACTGTTATAATATGCGTTTTTTAATAAAATATTTACAACAGTTAAATATGGAATCGAATGGGAAATCTATAGATAGGGTAGGTAATTATATTACTTATCAAACTAGTCCTATTATATGGGGTGATATAGGTACAGATGGACAACATTCATTTTTTCAATTATTACATCAAGGAACTAAAATAATACCATGTGATTTTATTGCTCCTGTTATACCTACTATATATGTAAAAAATATTCATAATAAACTAATAGCTAATTATATTGCACAAACTAAAACATTAGCTTTTGGTAATATGCAAGAAAAAGGTAGTAATCAAAATATATATCAACAATGTATTGGTAATCATCCAAGTAATTCAATTTTTATAAAAAAAATTACTCCATATAATTTAGGTCTATTAATAGCTTTATATGAACATAAAATTTTCATGCAAGGAGTTATTTTAAATATTTTTTCTTTTGATCAGTGGGGTGTAGAATTAGGTAAAAAATTTGCTACGTTAATATTAGATGATTTACATAATGATACACATAATATTAATAAATATGATGTTTCTACGAACGGACTAATTAATTTTTATAAATCATTTTTATAGAAATTATTACTGTATATTAATAAAAATTAATTAATCGTTTTTTTATACATTAAGTTATTTTATATAATAAATATATAACAAAATATATTATATATCTTTTATTGTTATTGCTAATAAAATCAAATTGATTTAATAATGATGTATTTCTTTAAAAGAAATTATTTTATTTAGAATTCTTATATTTGTTATTGATTTTATAGAATGAATGTTTTTTTTAGATAATTCTACGAGAGCATAATAATCAAATAATTTAACATGACCAATATTATTACTAGGTATTAATATTTTATTAATAAAAGTACCTACTATATGACGTATTTCTACACCATCTTTTTTCCCTATATTTATTTTATACATTATCATATTTTCATGTAAATTATTTTTTTTATTTGCACGTACAAATTTATTTTTAACAGAACTAACTTCTGGAGGAATAACTAAAGGCCTATTACCTTGCGCAATTTTTAATAATACGGCTGTTAATAATGTTTTATCTATAAATTCTTCAAATGGTTTTGTTAACAAAAGATTTTTATATTGTTCAATATCATGACTTTTTAATGTATTATGTATTTTTATAATAAATTTTTCTAATCTTTTTTGACTTAAAAAAGATGAATGAGGTATTTTTTTTTCTATAATATTAAATTTAGTAAAATATGCAATATTTTTTAATAAACGTTTTTCTCTATATTCAACAAAAGTTAATGCTCTACCAGTACGTCCAGCCCTACCAGTACGACCAATACGATGTATGTAAGATTCAGCATCCATAGGGATATCATAATTAATAACTAAATCAATTCTTTTAACATCTAATCCTCTAGCAGCTACATCTGTAGCTATTAAAATTTCTAGTTTAGCGTTTTTAAAATTATTTAGCGTTTTTTCTCTTATATTTTGATTCATATCACCATTTAATGGTGCACTATTATATCCATAATTATTTAATATATGTGCTACTTCTAAAGTAGCATTTTTAGTTTTTACAAAAATTAATACAGCATCATAAGATTCAATTTCTAAAAATTTCATTAATACATCTATTTTATTTACATATATCATACAATAACTTTGATTAATATGAGGTATAGTATTATTATCAGATTGTATTTTAATTTCATGTGGTTCATGCATAAATTTTTTAGTAATTTTTTTTATTTTATATGGCATAGTTGCAGAGAATAATGCCGTTTGATACCCTTTAGGTATAACAGATAAAATTTGTTCAACATCTTCAATAAAACCCATTCTTAACATTTCATCTGCTTCATCTAATACTAAACTAGTGGTAGTAGACAAGTTAATAGTTTTTCGTTTAATATGATCTAATAATCTCCCTGGTGTAGCAACAATGATTTGAGGTTTTAAACGTAAACCACGTAATTGTATATGATAAGATTGGCCACCATATAATGGTAATACATGTACACCATAAATAAATTTAGAGAATAAAGATGTAAATGTTGCTATTTGTATAGCTAATTCTCTAGTTGGTGTTAAAATTAAAATTTGAATATTTTTTATATTGAGTTGCAAATTATTTAATAGTGGTAATATAAATGCTGCAGTTTTACCACTACCAGTTTGTGCTATACCTAAAACATCTTTTTTTAATAATAAATATGGAATACATTCTTTTTGTATAGGTGTTGGTATAATATACCCGATATTATTTAAAGCTTTAATAATATTATTATTAAGCTTAAATTGAAGAAAATTATTGTTAGTCATGTTAATATACATGCCTCTTTAAAATAAATAAATAAATTTAATGATATTTTATAAAAATAATAATATTTATATATTATAAATTATGATGTAAATATGTTGTTACAAAAATATGATATATAGAATACATACTTTAATCTTATTTATGATTAGAAGTTATATTTAACTTCTAATCATAAATAGAAGAATGATATCATCAATAATAAAATGAAGAATAAATTGCATGGTCATGATTATATATGGTAAACTACATACTTAGTAAAGATGTATTTAACGTCTAGTTGTTGCTTTCATACTTAATCGTATTCTTCCTTGTTTATCAATTTCTATAACTTTAACTAAAACTTTTTGTAGTAATGTTAAATGATCACTGACTTTATTCACATGTGTGTTAGTAATTTGTGAAATATGTACTAAACCTTCTTTTCCATGTCCTATAGAAATAAAAGCACCAAAATCCAAAATACGTGTGACTTTCCCACTGTAAATACGTCCTACAATAATATCAGCAGTAATTTCTTCGATACGTCGTATCGCAAATTGTATTTGTGTATAATTTTGTGCTGCAATTTTGACAATGCCGCTATCTTCAATTTCTATAACTGTTTCTGTTTCTTCGGTTAAAGCTCTAATAACAGATCCACCTTTACCAATCATATCTTTAATTTTTTCTGGATTAATTTTTAAAATATGAATTCTAGGTGCAAATTCTGAAATATGTTTTTTAGGAATAGAAATGTTTTTTTGCATTATTTTCAAAATATGCAATCTTGCTAATTTAGCTTGTTTTAATGATAATTTAATAATAGTTGGTGTAATACCTTTAATCTTCATATCCATTTGTAATGCAGTAATACCTTTATTTGTACCAGCAACTTTAAAATCCATATCACCTAAATGATCTTCATCACCTAATATATCAGTTAAAATAACAAAATTATCTTTTTCTTTAATTAAACCCATAGCTATTCCAGCTACAGCATTTGTAATAGGAATACCAGCATCCATCATTGCTAATGATGCACCACATACAGATGCCATAGAAGAAGATCCATTAGATTCTGTAATTTCTGATACTAAACGAATAGTATATGGAAATTTTTCTAATGTTGGCATAACAGGTAATATTGCTTTTTTAGCTAAATGTCCATGACCTATTTCTCTTCTTTTAGGTGAACTTAATATACCTGTTTCACCAACAGCATAAGCAGGAAAATTATAATGAAATAATAAATGATCAGTTTTTTCACCTATTAAATCATCTAATATTTGCGCATCTCTTGATGTACCTAAAGTAACAGTAACTAAAGCTTGTGTTTCACCACGAGTAAATAAAGATGATCCATGTGTACGAGATAAAATACCTGTACGAACATCTAAATTTCTAATCATATTATGTTTACGGCCATCAATACGTATATTATCTATTAATATTTGTGTTCTTACTATTTCTTTTTCTAATTCATGAAAAATTTCATTAATATCATGTTGATTAATATTTGGATCTTGTTTATGTATAGCTTCTATGGTATTTAGTTTAATTATATCAATTTGATTTATTCTATCCTGTTTTTCAGGAATATGATAAGCTTTTATTAAATCTAATTTAGCTAGTGTTGTTATATTTTTTTGTAGTTCTTTATTAATAGGATTTATAATCCATACTTGGTTATCTCTAGGTATGTTTACCTTTTCAGCAAACATGATTATGTTACTAATTAATTGTTGTTGTTGTTTATGTCCATATATTATTGCATTTAATATTTCTGTTTCATCTAATTGATTAGTTTTTGCTTCCACCATTAAAATTTCTTTTTGTGTTCCAGTTATAATTAAATCTAATTGACTATGTTTCATTTTAGTTATACTAGGATTTAATACAAAACACTTATTAATATAACCTATACGTGCTGTTCCAATAGGACCATTGAAAGGTATATTTGATATACTTAATGCAGCAGATACACCAATAATAGCAACAACATCTGGATATATATTTGGATTAATAGATATGACAGTTGCGATTATTTGTATATCATATAAAAATCCTTTTGGGAATAAAGGTCTTAGTGGACGATCAATTAAACGTGCAATTAACATTTCATTTTCACTAGGACGACTTTCTCTACGGAAAAAATTTCCTGGTATACGTCCTGCTGCATAAGATTTTTCTTGATAATGTACAGATAATGGTAAAAAATTTTGTTCTTTTTTAATATTTTTATTAATTACTATAGTAACTAATACTGTTGTGCCATTAATATTTACGACTACTGCAGAAGTTGTTTGACGTGCAATCATTCCAGTTTCTATAGTTACAGTATTATCACCATAACTAAATGTATGAATAATCGGATTTAACAAAATATCTATCCTTTATATAAAATTATAATTTTAAATATGAATTTTAAATTATATATAAAATTATTATTTTCTTAAATTTAATTGTTCTAATAATGTATTATATTTTAGAAAATTTTTCTTTTTAAAATAATTTAATAATTTTCTACGTTGTGATATTAGATTTAGTAATCCACGACGACTATGATGATCTTTTTTATGGTTTTGAAAATGTTTATGTAAATTATTAATTCTTAATGTAAGTAAAGCAACTTGTATAGGAGTAGAGCCTATATCTGTATGATTTATTTTAAATTTATTAATAATTGTTATTTTGTCTTGTTTATTTGTATACATAAATATTCCTTATAATAATATTATGTTAGTATATATTTAGTAATATGTTGTTTGTGATTAATAATACCAATACCAATAAATTTATATGTATATTTTTCTAAAATATTTACATATTTATTATTTGTAATATTCATTATTTTTAATGTGTGTTTTTTACCATATCTTATATTTTCTATAATATCGTATGTTAAATAAATATTAGGAAAATTACGTGAAATATACTGTATAGGTAAAATTAACTTATTAATTAATGTTTCTTGTAAGAAATGATGTTTATAGTTTTTAATTAATATTTTTACTTGTTGATCTGTAAGTACATTATTATGTGTTATGGAAATATGTGCTATATTCAAACGACGTAATTGTATTACATGTGCACCACAACGTAATTTATCTCCTAAATTATCAATAATACTACGAATATAAGTTCCTTTAGAACAATGTATCTTTAATTTTAAAATATTGAAATTAAAATATATTAATATTATTTTATATATAATTATCTTTCTAACAGGAATTTTAAGATTAATAATATTATTACGTGCATACCAATATAATGGCATGCCATTATATTTTATAGCAGAATATATATTAGGTATTTGTTGTATTTCTCCTAAAAAATGTGTGAGTTTATTTAAGATATGTGTTATAGTCAAATTACTGATACTATTTTTCATAATGATTTTACCATAACTATCTGCTGTATCAGTTTTAATGCCTAATCGTGCTGTTACTTCATATATTTTATCTGCTTCACTTAATAAGTGAGCAAATTTAGTACATCGACCAAAACATATAGGTAGCAAACCGCTAGCTAAGGGATCTAATGTACCTATATAACCTGCTTTATGAATGTTAAATAAAATTTTAATTTTTTGTAATATTTTATTAGATGTTAATCCAATAGATTTATCTAATAATAATAAACCATTAATATTGTTTTGATTTGAAAAAACTATCATTTGTAATTAAATTATAAATAATTATATATTATTTTGGTTAAGTAGTTTAGTAATATGTGCACCTACATTTAAAGAATGATCAAAAAAAAATTTTAAATGTGGAATATGACGTAATATTATTTTCTGAGTTAAAATATGTTTTATATATCCTGATATTGTATTTAAAAAATATAATTCTTGTTTTTCATTATGTTGTAATATATTTTTTGTTTGTGGATAACAAATAAATATTTGTGCATAAGATAAATCTTTTGTTACCAATAAATCTGTTACGGTAATTAATTTATTAAAACGTGTATCATGAATATTATTTGCTAGTATATATGAAATTTGTTTTTTTAATTCATTAGCAACTTTTAATTGACGATATTTATTTTTTTCCATAATTGTTTCTTTTATAAAAAATAATTTTTAAAAATTATGTTATTTACGGTTTTCTATTTTGATAAACGATTCTATTTTATCGTGTATCTTTATATTATTAAAATTTTTTATAATAATACCACATTCCATGTTTATACTTACTTCTGTAACACTATCTTTAAATCTTCTTAATGATTCTATGGTAGTTTCACAAATGATTTTATCATTACGTATAACACGTATCGTATGATGTTGTTGTAAAAATCCAGATTTAACAGTACATCCAGCAATAACACCAATATGCTGAATAGTAAAAATATTTTTTACTTCTGCCGTACCTAAAGTCTGATATGTATATATAGGTGCAATAAATGAATTAACAAAATTTTTAAAATTATCAATTAAGTTATAAATAACTGTAAAAATGCGCACATTAATATTTTCAGATATCATAATACGTTTAGCAGCACTATTTATGGTGACATTAAAACCTATTACAATCATATTATTAGTTGTAGAGGCTAATATAACATCTGTTTCTGTAATATTTCCTACACCAGTATTAATAATTTCGATACTGCAATTTTTTTGTATTATTTGCATTAATGCATTTTTTATAATTTCTATGGATCCTTGAGTATAACATTTTAATAATACATGTATTTTTTGTATGTGTTTTTGATTTAAATCAATAAATTTATTTTTAAAATTTTTTTGTTGTATAGTAATTTTTTTATTACGTAATTGATCTTTTCTATAAGAAACTATACTTCTTATTTTTTTTTCATTAGTAACAACTATAAAAGTATCACCTGCATAAGGTATATGAGATAAACCAACAATTTCTACTGCAGAAGAAGGTTCAGCTGTCAGTAATAATTTTCCTTGACAATTTTTTAAAGTTTTTATTTTACCATAAGTTGTACCACATAATATCATATCTCCTTTTTTTAACGTACCCTCTTGTACTATAATATTTGCTACAGGTCCTCTATTCTTATCTAAATACGATTCGATTACAACACCTTGTGCAATACCTTGAAATCTTGCTTTTAATTCTAACATTTCTGCTTGTAATAAGATTGCATCTAATAATTTATTTATTCCTATTCCAGTCTTAGCAGATAATGAAACAAATATATTATTACCACCCCATTGATCTGAAATAATATTATATTTACTAAGATCGTTTTTAATTTTTTCTATATTAAATATGTTTTTATCAATTTTATTAATTCCTACTATGATTGGTACATTATATTCTTGTGCATATTTAATAATTTCAATTGTTTGCGGCATAATACCATCATCAATAGCTATAACTAATATAATAATATCTGTAATACTAATTCCACGTGATCTCATTAAAGAAAATAATTCATGTCCAGGAGTATCAATAAAAGTAATATTTTGATTTTTATGTGTAACTTGATAAGCATTAATGTTTTGTGTAATACCTCCAGATTCTTTTGATTGTATTTTTGTCGATAATATATAATCTAATATTGATGTTTTGCCATGATCAACATGTCCCATAAGGGTAACTATTGGATCGCGTTCTTGTAATTTGATATTGATATTTTGTGTATTCAGTAATGATCTTTCTAATTCATTTTTATGTCGTAAAATAACTCGATGACCCATATTTTGTACAATTAATTGTGCTGTTTTTTGATCTAATAATTTGTTATTAGGATTTAATATACCTATATTCATCATATTTTTAGTAACTACAGCACTTTTTATTGCCATTTTATCTGCTAATTCTTGTAAACTAATATGTTTATTAGTATAGAGAATAATATTACGAATAATATTTTTACTTGGTTTAGTAAAAGCTTGTTGTAATTTATTTACATGGTGTTGGGGATATTTTTTTTTCTTTATAAAAGGTATTATACTGTTTTTAACATGTATATCAGATATTTTTTTATGTAAATTATTTATTTTATAATTTTGTTTGATTGAAAATTTATTTCTTATATGCGTTTTTTTTCTTCCATTTTTATTATATATAATAATATTTTTCTTTTTTTCATTAATAACACTAAAGACTTTTTTAAATGGTTTATTTGTTATTTTTTTAAACTTAATATTATTAACTATTTTTTTTTCATTGTCATATAATTTATCATGTAATAATATGTTTTTTTGATGAATATTACTTGTATCTTTTTTACTTTTCATATTAGTTTTAATATGGCTATATTTTGTATTAATAAATAATTTGTGCTTCACTAAATAATGTATTAATTTTTTTTTTTCTTGTATAGTGATATGGTCATTAATATTTTTACTAATACCAATGTCTAAAAAATATTTTATAATTTTTTTTATAGACATATTCATTTCTACAGCTATATTATTTACAGTAATATCCATTAAATCCATATTTAGTTTACCTCATTCATATATATAATATTATGTATAATAGTTATGGTTTTTTTTTAAACCAACAAATATTACGTGCAGACATAATTAAATCACCTGCTTTTTTTGTATTTAAAATTTTAATATCGGAAAGATCTTCAATACTCTGTTCTGCTAATTGTTCGATAGTTATAATACCTTTATGAATTAATAATTCACATATTTTATTATTCATATTTTTTATTTGAAGAAAATTATTTATGATTTGTGTATTATTCTTTACTTTATTTGTTATGACATTATTATAACATGTATTTTTTACATAATTTTGCATGTTTTGAAAACATATTTTACTAATACTAAATTTATTAGCAATATCATTAATTTTATTTACTGGACAAAATATAATGGCTTCTAAAGAAGATAAATGTTCTTCTTGTACTAATTTCCATGCACAATTTTTGTTAATTATTAAATGTTGCATAAAAATTTTTATTAATGTATTATTTTTCTTATTATATTTAATAGTTAAATTTTCTTGAGTCATAATATTTAATTCCCAACCACTTAATTGTGATGCTAAACGAATATTTTGTCCGTTTCTGCCAATTGCTTGCGCTAAATTTTTTTCATTAACAGCAATATCAATTTTATGATTATAATCATTTACAACTATTGAAGAAATTTCTGCTGGCAACATTGCATTAATAATAAATTTTTTTATATCTTTGTTCCAAAGAACAACATCTATTTTTTCACCATTTAATTCATTTGATATTGCTTGTACTCTAGCACCTCTTATGCCAACACAAGCACCAATAGGATCAATTCTATGATCGAGTGTTTGTACAGCTATTTTTGATCTTAAACCCGGATCTCTAGCAGCAGATTTAATTTCTATTAATCCTTCTTTAATTTCTGGTACTTCTATACGAAATAGCTCTGTTATCATTTGTATTTTAGAACGACTAATAAAAAAGATATTATCTTTATGTATTTTTTTAAAAGTAAATAATAACCCTTTAATACGATCTCCAGACCTAAAATTTTCTCTAGGTAACATATCTTCTCGTAAAAGAATAGCATTAATATTATTACCTAAATCTAAATTTAAATAACCTTTATGAGTTTTTTTCACTATACCATTTAATATTTTACCAATTTTTTGCTTAAAATAAGCAAGATTAATTGCTTTTTCTGCTTCCCTTACTTTATGAACAATAACTTGTTTAGCTGTTTGTGTAGTAATACGATCAAAATTAATGGATTGAATTTTATCATAAATATAATCACCTATATTTAATGAATTATCTTCAAGACGTGCAGCATCTAACGTAATTTCTTTTGTAGGATAATGTACTTTTTTAACAATTAACCATTTTCTAAAAGTATTGAAATGACCATTATTACGATCAATGTTAACTGATACTTCTATATCATGTACATATTTTTTTTTTGTTGCACTAACTAACGCACTTTCCATAGCTTCAAATATTTTTTCGCGTGGTAAAGATTTTTCATTAGATACTGCTTCTATAACAGCAAGTATTTCTTTATTCATCCTAGTTTTCCTCAAAAATTAACTTGGTAAAATTAGGGAACTAGATTTTGTATAATATTTATTTTTTTTTTATAAAAAAATCCTAATTATAAATATAGTAATTATTTTTATAAAAATAATAATATAACTTATTGACATAATAAATAATATTTTATTGTGTTCTCCAATTTATATATCAAACATGTATTTAAAAACATGACTGCCATCTATATTAACATAAAAATGTCAAACATAGATGTAGTAAGTATTAGGAGTAAAATCTTAATTGATGGTAGTGGTTGCGGGAGTTGGATTTGAACCAACGACCTTCGGGTTATGAGCCCGACGAGCTACCAATCTGCTCCACCCCGCGTCTACTTAGTGATACTACATGATATAATAAAAATATTCATAATGCAAATATTTTTTATACCGAAGACGGGATTTGAACCCGTATATCCAAATAATATGGGGATGCTACCACCTCAAGGTAGTGTGTCTACCAATTCCACCACTTCGGTTTGTATAATTAAAACTTATAAAATTTACTTGTTTTGACATTTACTGTATTTTGTTTAGTACTAATATGTCCTAGTATCATGCTAAAAGCAAAAAACAATAAAGAAAGAACAATAATACTATTAGTTAAAATCTTATTTGTTGTATTCGTATTAAATAATGGTTTAGCATAATTAATAGCAGAAGTACTAATATCTGACATTTCATTATTTTCTAATAAAACTAAACTAATTAATAGCATGTCAATAATAATAAATAAAAATAAAAATAACGCATACATAAAAATTTACCAATAAATATTAAATTTATATTTAATATAATTAGTAATTATTATACATATTTTTATACATAAAACAATATATAATATATTTTATACAAATTTATTGTATTATTTACTTAAATAAAAAAGCATACATTTTTATTACATTATTTAAATCTGCTAAATTTAGTACTGATTCTCTTAATGAAATGTAAATTTTTATATTACAATTATTAATTTTTTTTTAAATAATATATTTTTAAAATTATTTAAAATTTATTAATATAAACTAATTGTTTTTATAATACAAAATATAATCTGTAATAATTTAAAAGTATACTACTACACATTGTTATATTTTGATGTATGTATTTTAAAATAAAATTATAAATAATTTTATTTAAGTTTGAATTTGTATTATCGAAACAATAAAAAATATTTTTCAAATAATAAAAGATAATATCATATTATTATATAATATAATAATTATAACAGATGTGTTTTGTATCATTTCTTAATACTAAATAATATTTTAGTTCTTACACATATATACCTTTGAAAATAACTAACATATTTTTTTTCATAAAAACACAATTAGTCTTAAATTTTTTTTAAAAATATCATAAAAAAAATAATAGTATTGTTAACTTTAATGATTAGTTTTAGTATTATTTTCAGATTTAATTTTAGTTTTCCATACTGGTGGACTAACTTCACTCCTAGCCATTAATTCATTAATTTGTTTGGTTTCTAAAGTTTCATATTCCATTAATGCATTTTTCATAGCATGCAAAATATCAATATTATCTTTAAGAATTTTCATGGCTCTATTATAATTTTCTTGAATAAAAAATTTAACTTCTTGATCAATGATTTTTGCTGTTTCTTCCGACATATTTTTTGATTTAGTTAATGATTTTCCTAAAAAAATTTCTCCTTCTTCTTCTGCATATAATAATGGTCCTAATTTTTTAGAAAAACCCCATTGTGTAACCATATTACGTGCTAAATTAGTTGCAACTTTAATATCATTAGAAGCTCCTGTAGAAACATACTGTTCACCATAGATAATTTCTTCTGCTATTCTACCACCATATAATGTAGATATTTCACTTTCTAATTTTTGACGATTAATACTGATAATATCTATTTCTGGTAAAAAAAATGTTACACCTAAAGCTTGTCCTCGTGGTATAATGGTAACTTTATGTATTGGATCATGTCCAGGAACAAGACATCCGATAATAGCATGACCTGCTTCATGATATGCTGTAGCTTCTTTTTGTGCTTCAGTCATTACCATAGATTTTCTTTCAATACCCATCATGATTTTATCTTTAGAATTTTCAAAATCGGACATAGTAACACATTCACGATTATTACTAGCTGCTAGTAAAGCTGCTTCATTTACTAAATTAGCTAAATCCGCTCCAGAAAATCCTGGTGTACTTTTAGCTAAAATTAGAATATCGACATCTTGTTGTAAAGGAATAGTTTTAGTATGTATTAGTAATATTTGTTCCCTACCACGAATATCAGGTAAACCTACAATTACTTGTCTATCAAATCTTCCTGGACGTAATAAAGCAGGATCTAAAACATCAGGACGATTAGTAGCAGCAATCACAATAATACTCTCGTTATTTTCAAAACCATCCATTTCAACTAACATTTGATTTAATGTTTGTTCTCTTTCATCATGTCCGCCACCCAAACCAGCACCTCTTTGTCGACCAACAGCATCTATTTCATCTATAAAAATAATACATGGTGAAATTTTCTTAGCTTTATTAAAAATATCTCTTACTCTAGATGCACCAACACCAACAAACATTTCTACAAAATCTGATCCAGAAATAATAAAAAATGGTACTTTAGCTTCTCCTGCAATTGCTTTTGCTAATAACGTTTTACCTGTGCCAGGAGGACCTATCATAAGTATTCCTTTAGGTATTTTACCACCTAATTTTTGAAATTTTTTGGGTTGTTTTAAAAATTGTACTACTTCTGCAACTTCTGATTTAGCTTCGTCACATCCAGCAACATCACTAAAAGTAATTTTGATTTGTTCTGCGGTAAACATTTTAGCATTACTTTTGCCAAATGATAATGCACCTTTGCTGCTGCCTTGTATTTGGCGTATAAAAAACACCCAAACTGCAATAAGTAATAACATAGGAAACCATGAAATAAAAATTGCTAGTAATACACTAGGAGATTCTGGCGGAACACTAAAAATTTTAACGTGATTATTTAATAAGATATTTAATAAATCTGGATCATACATAGGTAAATATGTAACATATTTATTATGATCTTTTGTAACAACAAATATTTCTTTACCGTTAATTTTAGTTTCAAGTATTTTATTTTGATGTACTTCATCAAGAAATACAGAATAATCCATTCGTATTTTTTTTTGCGCATTATATGAATTAAAATTCTGGAAAACAGATAAAAAAATTATCGTAATTGCTAACCAGAGAATTATATTTTTTGTTATCTTCTTCAAAAGAGCAACCTCTGTATTTGTTTGTACACTTTAAACAAAATTATATTTTTTATATCCTTTAGCAACGATATAAATTTCACAAGAACGAGTTTTGGAAGAATTAGGTTTTCTAATACGTACGTTATCAAACATTTTACATATTTTATGATATAAAGATTGAAATTCATTACTTTGGAATATTTTCATGACAATACTACCATTATACACTAAATAATTTTTACATAAATTCAACACTATTAAATTTAAATATATAGATTTTGGTATGTCTATGGTTTTTATTCCAGTCATATTAGGTGCCATATCAGACATAATAATTTGTGTTTTTTGTTTCTTAAATTTTTGTTCCAATTTATTATATATGTTTATATCTAATAAATTTCCTTGGATAAAATCCACATTATATATCTTTTCCATGGATAAAATATCATTAGCAATAATTTTACCTGTTTCCCCTATTTGTAAACTAGCAAAACTAGACCATCCTCCTGGTGAAGAACCAAAATCAATAACATTCATACCTTTCTTAAAAAGGTAGTCTATATTATGTAATTCTTCTAATTTAAACCATGATCTTGAACGAAATTTATTAAAATTATTATGTACTTTTTTAACATAATAATCACTGAAGTGATTTTTTAACCATATTAATTTTGATTTATGCTTTTTTTTATTTATAAAAATCATTTATTTCATTAAAAAATTAATTATGTTATAATCATTTTATTATTTTAAACTATATATTATGCTAGTTTTAAATAAAAATTTTCAAATTTTATGATATTATATCAAAGTTTTTATTTAATTGCAATTTAGTATATATTATTTTAATTTATTTATTAAATATGAAAAAAATAGATATTAAAATTTTAGATAGTCGTATTGGTAGTTTATACCAATTACCACAATATGCTACTTCTGGATCAGCTGGATTAGATTTAAGAGCTTGTATTAATGAAAATATTATAATACAGCCTAATAGTAACATTATATTACCAACAGGATTGGCTATACATATTAAAGATCCTAATATAGCAGCTATTATTATTCCAAGATCAGGATTAGGACATTATCATGGTATAGTTTTAAGTAACCTAATCGGTTTAATAGATTCTGATTATCAAGGACATGTCATGATACCTGTTTGGAATCGTAGTTGTAAGACAATTAAAATATTACCTGGTTTAAAAATTGCTCAAATGATATTTTTACCAATTTATCAAGTACAATTCAATATTGTCAAAAATTTTACAATATCTACAAGAAATATTCATGGTTTTGGTCATACAGGTATAATATAAAAACTTAATATATTTTAAAGATTATGTTTAAAATATATGAAGATTATTTTTTAACATTTAAATTTGCATTAAGTAACTCGGTTAAATTAGCTGCTGCTGCAGTAATGTTATCTGTTTGCTTAGATTTTTGTTCTTTTATACGTTGTTGATGGTAAGCATAACCAGTACCAGCTGGAATTAATCTACCAACTATAACATTTTCTTTTAAACCTCTTAAATAATCATGTTTACCTCCTACAGCAGATTCAGTTAACACTCTTGTTGTTTCTTGAAATGATGCTGCAGAAATAAATGAAGAGGTTGCTAAAGATGCTTTTGTAATACCTAATAAATTATGTTTATATAATATATTTTTTTTATTATGTTTATTAAAATTCTGATTTAACATTTTTATTTGTGATACTTCTACTTGTTCACCAACTAAAAAATTTGAATCTCCAGGATTAAGAATAGTTGCTTTACGTAACATTTGACGTATAATAACCTCTATATGTTTATCATTAATTTTTACACCTTGTAATCTGTATACATCTTGTACTTCATTAATAATATAATGAGTAACTGCACTAACACCACGTAAACGTAAGATATCATGTGAAGATTCCGGACCATCAGAAATAATATCACCTTTATTTACTAATTCACCCTCAAAAACATTTAATTGACGCCATTTAGGTATCATTTCTTCATATGTATTATCTGTAGAAGTTATTATTATTCTTCTTTTACCTTTAGTTTCTTTCCCAAAAGATATTACACCACTAATTTCTGCTAAAATTGCCGCATCTTTTGGACGACGTGCTTCAAATAAGTCTGCAACTCTAGGAAGACCACCAGTAATATCTTTAGTACTAATAGATTCTTGTGGTACTCTTGCTAAAATATCACCAATACTAATTTTAGTACCATTATTAAAATTAATAATAGCTTTATTTGGTAAAAAATAATGCGCAGGCATATCTGTACCAGGAATAATAAGATCATGATTTTCTTCATCTATAATTTTTAACATAGGACGATAATCTTTACTAACACTACTTCTTTCTGCGGCATCTAAAACTACAATAGAAGATAAACCTGTTAAATCATCTGTTTGTTTAATAATATTTTGCCCCTCAATCATATCACAAAATTTTATTTTACCAGTTACTTCACTAATAATTGGCATGGTATGAGGATCCCAATATGCCACTATTTCACCTGCAGTAACTTTAGAACCATTTTTTTTAGTAATAACAGCACCATAAGGTATTTTATAACTTTCTGTAGTTTTACCAAAATTATTAAGAATTGTTAATTCTACATTTCTAGATGTAACTATAACTTTTCCTAAAGAATTTATTACATATTTTATATTTACTAGATTAATAAAACCTTGATCTTTAACTTGTACACTAGATTCTGTAGCTGTTCTAGAAGCTGCTCCTCCTATATGGAAAGTTCTCATGGTTAATTGTGTACCAGGTTCACCAATCGATTGTGCCGCAATAACACCAATAGCTTCACCTTTATTAATTAAATGTCCACGAGCTAAATCTCTGCCGTAACAATAAGCACATACACCAAAATTAGTTTCACAACTTACTACTGATCTTACAATAATACTATCTATAGAATATTTTTCTAATAAATTACAATATTCTTCGTTTAATAAAGTATTTTTATGTATGATAATATCATCTGTATGAGGTTTTTTAATATCTTGTAAATTTACTCTTCCTAATACTCGATCTTTTAATGGTTCTTTAATATCTCCTCCTGTAATTATAGAAGACATTTTAATGCCTTTAATCGTATGACAATTATCTTCAGTAATCACTAAATCTTGTGCTACATCTACTAATCTACGTGTTAAATAACCAGAATTAGCTGTTTTTAATGCTGTATCTGCTAAACCTTTTCTTGCACCATGTGTAGATATAAAATATTGTAACACATTTAAACCTTCACGGAAATTAGCTACAATAGGTGTTTCAATAATTGAACCATCTGGTTTAGCCATTAAACCACGCATACCTGCTAATTGTCTAATTTGTGCCGCAGATCCTCTAGCTCCAGAATCAGCCATCATAAAAATATTATTAAATGAACTTTGTTGTCTAATATTACCAGTTTTATCTATAATATTTTCAATAGATAAGTTTCTCATCATAGATTTAGCAACTTTTTCATTAGCAGCAGACCAAATATCAATAACTTTATTATAACGTTCTCCAGCAGTTACTAATCCTGTTTGAAATTGTTCTTGTATTTCAGATACTTCGTTTTCAGCTTCTTGAACAATATCTTTTTTGTTTTTTGGTATAATAATATCATCTATTCCAACAGATGAACCAGAACGAGCTGCATAATGAAAACCTGTATACATAATTTGGTCTGCAAAAATTACAGTATGTTTTAAACCTAAAGTTCTATAACATATATTTAACATATGTGAGATGGATGCTTTACCCAAAGTTTTATTAATAAGATCATAAGATAAACCTTTAGGGACATAAGACCAAAATATTGATCTTCCGATAGTTGTATCTATTATTTTAGTTGTCTTAGTAAAAATATTATTTTTACGATTAAATAAATATTCTGTAATTCGTACTTTAACACAGGCATGTAAATCTACTTCTCCTAAAAGATAAATTCTTTCTGCTTCTTTAGGTCCTGTTAAATACATTCCTTCGCCTTTAGCATTAATTTTATCCTTCGTCATATAATACAAACCTAAGATTACATCTTGTGATGGTACAATAATAGGTTCTCCATTTGCAGGAGATAAAATATTATTTGTAGACATCATTAATATTCTAGCTTCTAACTGTGCTTCTAAAGTTAAAGGAACATGTACTGCCATTTGATCACCATCAAAATCAGCATTGTATGCTGCGCATACTAAAGGATGTAATTGTATAGCTTTACCTTCTATTAAAATTGGTTCAAACGCTTGTATGCCTAATCTATGTAAAGTTGGTGCTCTATTTAATAAGATAGGATGTTCTTGGATGACTTCATCAAGTATATCCCATACAATTGGTTCTTCTTTTTCTACCATTTTTTTCGCAGATTTTATAGTATTAGCTAAACCTCTAATTTCTAATTTACCATATATAAAAGGCTTAAATAATTCTAGAGCCATTTTTTTAGGTAAACCACATTGATGTAGATGTAAATAAGGTCCTACAGTAATAACTGATCTACCAGAGTAATCTACTCTTTTACCTAATAAATTTTGTCTAAATCTACCTTGTTTTCCTTTAATCATATCTGCTAAAGATTTTAAAGGACGTTTATTAGATCCCGTAATTGCTCGTCCTCGTCTACCATTATCTAATAATGCATCTACAGCTTCTTGCAACATTCTCTTTTCATTTCTAATGATAATATCTGGTGCTGATAATTCTAATAAACGTTTTAACCTATTATTACGGTTTATAACACGACGATATAAATCATTTAAATCTGAAGTAGCAAATCGACCGCCATCTAACGGTACTAAAGGTCTTAAATCAGGTGGTAGTACAGGTAAAACTGTTAAAATCATCCATTCTGGTTTATTACTAGAATGTATAAAAGATTCTAATAATTTGATTCGTTTAGTAATTTTTTTACGTTTAGTCTCAGAATTAGTCTTATATATTTCATTACATAATCTAGTATATTCTTGCTGTAAATTTATATTTTTTAATAATGTTTGTATAGCTTTTGCACCCATTTGTGCATTAAATTCGTCACCAAATTCTTCTATAACTTCTAAATATTGTTCTTCTGATAAAATCTGGTTTTTTTTTAATGTTGTTATTCCTATATCAATAACAACATATGCTTCAAAATATAAAACTCTCTCAATATCTTTTAATGGTATATTCAATAATAAACCAATACGTGATGGTAATGATTTTAAAAACCAAATATGTGCAATAGGTGCGGCTAATTCAATATGACCCATTCTATCTCTTCTTACTTTAGTTTGTGTAACTTCTACACCACATTTTTCACAAACTACACCTCTATGTTTTAAACGTTTATATTTACCACATAAACATTCATAATCTTTTATAGGTCCAAAAATACGTGCACAAAATAAACCATCACGTTCTGGTTTAAATGTACGATAATTTATTGTTTCTGGTTTTTTAACTTCTCCAAAAGACCAAGATCTCATCATGTCTGCAGAAGCTAAAGTAATTTTTATAGTGTTAAAATCGTTTATTCTACTTTGTGATTGTAAATATTTAAATTGATCGTTCACAAATATATAACCTCAAATATGTATATAAAATAATAATGTATGACTCCATATTATTTATATTTATTTTTCTTTTCTAAATCTATATTCATTCCTAATGAACGTATTTCCTTTAATAAAACATTAAAAGATTCCGGAATTCCTGGTTCCATTTGATGATTCCCATCTACAATATTTTTATACATTTTGGTACGACCATTCACATCATCTGATTTAATAGTTAACATTTCTTGTAACGTATATGCTGCACCATAGGCTTCTAAAGCCCATACTTCCATTTCACCAAATCTTTGACCACCAAATTGAGCTTTACCACCTAACGGTTGTTGTGTCACCAAACTATATGATCCAGTAGATCTTGCATGCATTTTATCATCTACTAAATGATTTAATTTTAACATATACATATAACCAACTGTAACAGGTCTTTCAAAAAGTTCTCCTGTACGTCCATCATATAAATTAATTTGTCCTGATGTAGGTAACTTAGCTAATTGTAATAATAATTTTATTTCTTTTTCTGTAGCACCATCAAATACTGGAGTAGCTATAGGCAAACCATCTTTTAAATTATGTGCTAAAGTTAATAATTCTTGGTCAGTCAGTTGTTGTAAATTTACTTCTTGACGTATATTGCAACCTATATTATATACTTTTTGCATAAAATTTCTTAAATCATGCATGTTTTGTTCTTTTTGCAATAAAAGACTAATTTGTTGTCCGATTCCTTTAGCCGCCATACCTAAATGTGTTTCTAATATTTGTCCTATATTCATTCTTGAAGGAACCCCTAATGGATTAAGAACAATATCTACAGGAACGCCATATTCATCGTAAGGCATATCTTCTACAGGACAAATTTTAGAAATAACTCCTTTATTACCATGACGTCCAGCCATTTTATCTCCCGGTTGTACTTGTCTTTTTATTGCTAAATTAACTTTTACAATTTTTAATATTCCAGGTGCTAAATCATTTCCACGAATAATTTTTTTTTTTTGTTTTTCTAATTTTTTGTTAAAAACATGTTTTAATTTTTCATATTGTTTAATTAAATCAATAACTATTTTACGTTCATTTTTTTGTTTAGTTGGTAATAATGCATACCACTTGCTATAATGTTTACTATATAAATCTTGTTCAAGACATTTATGCTTCAATAAATATTGTTTTAAATATGTTAGAATATAATGCTTAAAAATTTTTTGTTCCTTAGACAAATTTTCCTGAAGTTGTTTTAATTCCATTTCTTCTATTTCTATAGTCCGTTGATCTTTTTTAACTCCTTCACGCGTGAAAATTTTTACATCAATCACTACACCAGAAATACCATTTGGTACACGTAAAGATGTATCTTTTACATCAGAAGCTTTTTCACCAAAAATTGCTCGTAATAATTTTTCTTCTGGTGATAATTGTGTTTCTCCTTTAGGAGTTACTTTACCAACTAAAATATCACCACTTTTAACTTCTGCACCAATATATACAATTCCTGATGAATCTAATTTAGATAAAGAAGATTCACTAACATTTGGTATATCAGCTGTAATTTCTTCTTGTCCTAGTTTAGTATCACGAGATATACAAGACAATTCTTGTATATGTATTGTAGTAAATTTATCTTGATGTACTATATGTTCAGATAATAATATTGAATCTTCAAAATTGTACCCATTCCATGGCATAAAAGCTACACGCATATTTTGCCCTAAAGCTAATTCTCCTAAATCAGTTGCTGGACCATCTGCTAATACGTCTCCTTTATTCACATTATCATTTAAATTTACACAAGGTGTTTGATTAATACATGTATTTTGGTTAGATCTTTTATATTTGATTAAATGATATATATCTATATTATGAGAAAATATATCTGTGTTATTATGTTTTTGTATAATAATACATGATGCATCTATATATTTTACGATACCATTATTTTGTGCAATAATTGTCACTCCGGAATCTACGGCAACAACTCTTTCCATTCCTGTACCAACTAAAGGTTTTTCAGTTTTTAATATTGGCACCGCTTGTCGTTGCATATTCGCACCCATTAAAGCTCTATTAGCATCATCATGTTCTAAAAATGGTATTAAAGATGCTCCTACAGATACAATTTGTTGTGCTGAAACATCCATATAATGTATTTGTTTTTTATCAAATAAATGGAATTCACCTTGATGTCTACACGTGATATAATCATCTATAATAACATGATTATGATCTAAGTTTATATGAGCTTGGGCAATAATAAAATTACCTTCTTCAATTGAGGATAAATAATGTATTGTATTATTTACTTGACCATCATTTACACAACGATACGGAGTGACTAAGAATCCATATTGATTAGTTGTTGCATAAAGAGATAAAGAATTAATTAAACCAATATTTGGTCCTTCAGGTGTTTCAATTGGACATACTCGTCCATAATGTGTTGGATGTACATCACGAACTTCGAAACCTGCTCTTTCACGTGTTAAACCACCAGGACCTAATGCTGATATACGACGTTTATGTGTTATTTCTGCTAATGGATTATTTTGATCCATAAATTGTGATAATTGACTAGAACAAAAAAATTCTTTTATAGCTGCAGAAATAGGTTTTGCATTAATTATATCCTGTGGTGTAAGCATATCTGTTTCACTTAACGATAATCTTTCTTTTACAGCACGTTCTACACGTATTAAACCTATACGAAATTGGTTTTCAACCATTTCACCAATAGAACGAACTCGACGATTACCTAGATGATCAATATCATCAATATGACCTTTACCATTTCTAATATCAATTAATTTTTTAATTACATCTATAATATCATTATGAGTTAATAAACCAGATCCTGTTGCGTGACTACGTTTTAAAGAATAGTTAAATTTCATCCGTCCTACGGCAGATAAATCATAACGTTCTTCTGTAAAGAATAAACGTTTAAATAATAATTCTGCTGCTTCTTTAGTTGGTGGTTCTCCTGGTCTAATCATCCTGTAGATCTCTAATAAAGCTTCTGTACGATCTAATGTTGTATCGATTCTTAAAGTACTAGAAATATACGGTCCTTGATCTAAATCATTAGTAAAAATAGTCTCAATACTATTAAAATTATTGTTAATAATATTATTAATATTCTCAATAGATAAAAAAGAATTAGCAGAAATAATAACTTCACCAGTATTTGGATTAATATAATCTTTAGCAACAATTTTGCCTACAAGATATTCTTTTGTAACATTTATATAACGAATATTATCTTTTTTTAGTTTATTAATATGTTTTAATGTAATTCTTTTACCTTTATGAATATAATGAACGCCATTAATACTAATATCAAATAGAGCCGTTTCACCACGTAATCTGTTAGGAAATAGCATCATAGTTATTTCATGATTATTTATTTTGTAAATATTTTTTTGGAAAAAAAGATCTAATATTTTTTCTTGATCATAATGTAATGCTTTCAAAATTACGGTAACAGGTAGTTTTCTTCTTCGGTCTATACGCATAAAAAGATTATCTTTTAAATCAAATTCAAAATCTAACCATGAACCGCGATAAGGTATAATACGTGCATTATATAATATTTTTCCTGAAGAATGTGTTTTACCTTTATCGCTATCAAAAAAAACTCCAGGACTTCTATGTAACTGCGAAACAACAACCCTTTCAATACCATTAATAATAAATGTACCGTTAGTTGTCATTAATGGTATTTCACCCATATAAACTTCTTGTTCTTTTATACTATTAATATTATTTTTATTTTCTTTATCATAAATAATTAATTTTAACTTTACACGCAAAGCCGCGGAATATGTCATACCTCTTATATGGCATTCTTGGACATTGTAAACAGGTTCGCCTAAACGAAAATTAATATATTCTAGTATACAATAATTGTTATAACTATATATAGGAAAAATAGTTTTAAAGGCAGATTCTAAACCACAATTTCCTGTATTATTTTTTTGTATGAATTTTTCGAATGAATCTAATTGAATAGAAAGTAAATATGGGATATCCAAAATATGAGGTCTTTTCCCAAAATCTTTGCGAATACGTTTTTTTTCAGTTTGAGAATAAACCATATGGTTCCTCAATTTATATATAATAAAATGAATAATTTATTTGATATATGTATAAAATTAAATATATTAATTTATTTAATTTCTATTTCTGCACCAGCATTTTTTAATATTTTTTCTAGTTCTGTTACTTCTGTTTTACTAATAGCTTCTTTTAATACAACAGGAGCAGATTCTACTAGATCTTTTGCTTCTTTTAATCCTAAATTCATAATACTTCTTACCGCTTTAATTACAGAAATTTTATTCTTACCTATATTAGTAAGATAAATACTAAATTCTGTTTTTTCTTCTACAATTTTTTCTTTAGTACTATTATTCGTATTATTAAAATAATTAGCAGTGGAAACATCAAATTTTTTTTCCATTAACTTAACTAATTCCATAACATCCATTACAGACATAGATTCAATTTCTTGTATTATTTGTTCTTTAGTAATTGACATAATAATGATTCCCTAATATAGGATAAAATTTTTATGTAAATGTATTAATAAATTTATTTTTTATTTTTAATCATTATTAATACATACATTAAACGTTCGATAGCGACAAATTTAATAGTTTTTAATAAAAAACATATTGCTTCCGAATATGTTGGTAAATTAGCTAAAATATCAATATTATCATATAATTTATCATTGAAAACAGCAGCTTTAATTTTAAAATTATTATATTTATTTGAAAAATCTTTAAATAATCGTGCAGCTGTACCAGGATGTTTAAAAGAATAACCAACTAATATAGATCTACGTATTTTATGTTCTAAAGATTTAAAAGAACTATTTTGTATAATAAGTTTTAGCAAACTATTTTTAATAACATGAATCATTACATTATTTTCTCGACATTTTTTTCGTAAAATTGTCAAATTATTAACATTAACTCCAGTGAAATTAACTATAACTATAGATACAGCACTTTTATTAATTTTTTTAAATTTTGCAACAATCGTTTTTTTTTGTGTAATATTTAATGACATTAGATTATTGCACTCCTAAATGTATGGTATATATTTATTGTTTATAAAATTTAATAATATATTAATGTTATTAAATTTTTATGAAAAATTTTCATTATAACAAAAAATAATCATTCGTAAAGCATAAAAATCACTAATAATTATTTAGGTAATCTGTTGTAATATCAATGGCAATACCCATGGTTGTAGACAAATATATTTTATGAATAAAATTACCTTTTATATTATTAGGTTTGTTTTTTTTTATTGTTTTTAAAAAAAATAATATATTTTGCTTGATAATGTTATTATCAAAATTTATTTTGCCTATACTAATATGAATTATACCATTTTTATCATTACGGAAGTTTACTTGTCCTTTCTTGATATTAATAATCGTATCATATACCTTGTTCGTAATTGTACCTAGTTTAGGATTTGGCATAAGACCTTTAGGACCTAATATTGTTCCTAATTTACTCACGATATGCATCGTATCAGGAGTAGCAATAACAGTATTAATTTTTTTTATTATTATTCTTGTACTAATTTTAGCTGCTAAATCTTCCATACCAATATATTCAGCGCCAGCTTGTTTAGCTTGTATCGCATCTTCTCCTGCAGCAAACACAGCTATATATTTTTTTTGTCCATTATGATATGGTAATAGCACGTTGCTACGTATATTTTGTTCTGTCTTCTTAGGATTAATTCCTAACATCACAACTAAATCTATACTTTCAATAAACTTAACTATACTCATTTTTTTAAGATGAATAATAGCATCTTCTAATAAAGATTGTATTAATTTATTTTTTTGTGTGTAAAGTGCAGACATGCGTTTTGTGTATCTAACCATATATTTTATTCCTTTGTCTCAATAACTATCCCCATAGACAGTGCAGTTCCTTCGATGGAACGCATTATAGCATTGATATCTGCTCCCGTCATATCAACAGATTTATATTGTGCAATATCACGAATTTGTGCGTGCGTAATAGTACCAATATTTTCTGTTTTAGGTTTATTAGCCCCTTTTTTTATATCTAATATTTTTTTTATCATAACTGATGCAGGTGTAGTTTTAGTTATAAAAGTAAAAGATTTATCTATATAAATAGTAATAATAACTGGTATAGGCATACCTTTTTCTAAATTTTTTGTTTGTGTATTAAATATTTTACAAAATTCCATAATATTAACTCCATGCTGTCCTAACGCCGGACCAATAGGCGGACTAGGATTAGCTATCCCTGCTGGAATTTGTAATTTTACATAAGTTTTAATTCTTTTTGCCATATTACATATTTCCTTTAGTATTAAAATATATTAAATATAATATAATGATTATCCTTTTTCTACTTGACTAAAATTTAAATCCACTGGAGTAGAACGGCCAAAAATAGAAACTGAAACTTTTAAACGGCTTTTTTCGTAATCTACTTCCTCGACAACACCATTAAAATCTGCAAATGGTCCATCATTTACTCTAATCATTTCACCTGGTTCAAATAATGTTTTTGGTCTAGGTTTATTACCAATTTGCTGTAAACGATTAATTATGATATCTACTTCTTTATCACTAATAGGTGATGGATTATCTGATACACCTCCTATAAAACCTAAAACTTTAGGTATATTACGTACTAAATGCCAACTAATTTCTTTCATAATCATATTAACTAATATATATCCTGGAAAAAATTTACGATCACTTCTATATTTCTGTCCATTACGTATTTCTATAATAGCTTCTGTTGGAACTAAAATTTCTCCAAAAAAATCTTCCATTTTATGTATCTTAATATATTCTCGTAATGATTGAGCTACACGACTTTCAAAACCAGAACGTGCTTGTATAACATACCATTTTTTTTGGCAAGACCGAAACATATAATAAACCTCATCTAATTAAAAAAGATATTAAATAAATTAAGGAATAATCTAACAACCAGAGAATTATAGAAATTATCACAGTTATTATAAATACAATAAATGTCATTTGCAAAGTTTCTATATATGTCGGCCAAAAAATTTTATATACTTCTACAATAGATTTTTTTATAAATGTGGAAATTATTTTAAATTTTTTAGTAGATAAAATAACATAACCCATACATATCATTAATACACTAACTAAAAGATCACGAAATATTTCTTGTATGTTTTGATATATATAATTATATATTATAATTAACACTAATAATGCTATACTAATAGTCCATTTTATATATTCTATTATATATGCAACTTTATGTCTCTTAAAACCTAAAAAATTCATTTTAGATTAACCAATAAAATAAATTAATAGAATTACTATATGATAATATGTAAATTATAAACAATATTTAATGTTTAATAAACATATATAACATGATAATTATTTTTTAAAAGGGAAATTTTATATTAAATTCCCTTATATAAACCAATAAGTTATCAATAATTATTCTATAATTTTTGTTACTACTCCTGCACCTACAGTATGTCCACCTTCACGAATCGCAAAACGTAAACCATCAGACATAGCTATAGGATGTATTAATGTGACATTCATATGAATATTATCTCCTGGCATAACCATTTCAATTTCTTTCGGTAATTCTATAGTACCAGTTACATCTGTTGTTCTAAAATAGAATTGGGGACGATAACCTTTAAAAAAGGCTGTATGACGTCCACCTTCATCTTTAGTTAAAATATATACTTCAGCTTCAAATTTTATATGTGGTTGTATAGAACCTGGTTTAGCTAAAACTTGACCTCTTTCAATATCTTCTCTTTTAATACCTCTTAATAAAATACCAACGTTTTCACCTGCTCGTCCTTCGTCTAATAATTTACGAAACATTTCTACACCTGTACAAGTAGATTTTATTGTTTTTTTAATACCTATAATTTCTACTTCTTCACCTACTTTAATAATACCCCGTTCAATTCTACCAGTAACTACTGTACCTCTTCCAGAAATAGAAAAAACATCTTCAATTGGTAATAAAAATGGTTGTTGTATTGCTCTAACTGGTTCTGGAATATAATCATCTAAACATTTTGCTAATTCAACAATTTTTTGACTCCAATGAAGATCACCTTCTAAAGCTTTTAATGCTGAACCATGAATAATAGGAGTAGTTTCTCCTGGAAAATCATATTGTGTTAATAAATCACGTACTTCCATTTCTACTAATTCTAATAATTCTTCGTCATCTACCATATCGCATTTATTTAAAAAAACGATAATATATGGCACACCTACTTGTCGTGCTAATAAAATATGTTCTCTTGTTTGTGGCATTGGTCCATCAGTAGCTGCAACAACTAATATTGCTCCGTCCATTTGTGCAGCTCCTGTAATCATATTTTTAACATAATCTGCATGCCCTGGACAATCTACATGTGCATAATGCCTTTTTTCAGTATCATATTCGACATGAGAAGTATTAATAGTAATTCCTCTTTCTTTTTCTTCAGGAGCATTATCAATTTGATCAAATGATTTTGCAGAGCCACCGTATTTTTTTGATAATACTGTTGTAATAGCAGCAGTTAATGTTGTTTTACCGTGATCAACATGTCCTATAGTACCAACATTAATATGTGGTTTAGAACGTTCAAATTTTTCTTTAGCCATAAATAAATTCCCTAATTATTAAGTTGTTGATTAAAAAATTTATTAAAATAATATATATTTATTATATGTTTTTTGTTTCTATAATATTTTTTACAATATTATGTGGTGTTTCAGTGTATTTAAAAAATTCCATGGTATAAGAAGCTCTTCCTTGTGTATACGATCTTAAATTAGTAGCATATCCAAACATCTCTGATAATGGGACACAAGCACGTATAATATGACTATTAGCAATATGACGCATACCTTCTATTATACCTCTCCTACGGTTTAAATCTCCAATAACATCACCCATATACTCTTCTGGAGTATCAACTTCTACTATCATAATAGGTTCTAATAGTACAGGATTGGCTTGTTTAAACGCCATTTTAAATGCTATAGATGCAGCTAATTTAAATGCTAATTCTGAAGAATCTACATCATGATATGAACCAAAATGTAATCTTATTGCTATATTTACTACTGGATACCCAGCCATTGGACCTGATTTTAGTTGTTCTTGTATACTTTTATCTATCGCTGTAATATACTCACTAGGTATTACACCACCTTTTATATCATTAGTAAACAAATAACTAACATTATTTTTATTTGATTCTAATGGTGATATATCTATAACAACATGACCGTATTGTCCACGACCTCCTGTTTGTTTAATATATTTACCTTCTATATTATAAACATTACTTTTAATAGTTTCACGATAAGATACTTGGGGTTTACCTATATTTGCAGAAACATTAAATTCTCTTTTCATTCTATCTACAATAATTTCTAAATGTAATTCTCCCATACCAGCAATAATAGTTTGATTTGTTTCTTTATCTATCCAAGTTCTTAAAGACGGATCTTCTTTAATTAATCTATTTAACGCTAAACCCATTTTTTCTTGATCAATTTTAGTTTTTGGTTCTATGGCAATAGAAATAACAGGTTCTGGAAACTCCATTTTTTCTAAAATAATATTATTTTGTATATCACATAAAGTATCACCTGTAGTAACATTTCTCAAACCAATAGCAGCAGCAATGTCGCCCGAATAAACTTTTTTAATTTCTTCTCTTTTATTAGCATGCATCTGTACTAATCTGCCAATGCGTTCTTTTTGTTTTTTAATAGAATTTAAAATAATATCTCCACTATTTACTGTACCAGAATATACTCTAAAAAAAGTTAAATTACCAACAAAAGGATCATTAGCAATTTTGAATGCTAATGCAGCAAATGGCTCATTATCATGATTTTTCCGTATTAAATTTTGTTTCTTAGATATATCTTGAATAGGCGGTATATCCATAGGAGAAGGTAAATAATCAATAATAGCATCTAATAAAGATTGTACACCTTTATTTTTAAAAGCAGAACCACATGTAATTAATGTAATTTCATTTTTTAATACTCTTGTTCTTAATGAAGTTTTAATTTCTTTTTCTGTAATATCATTATTATTAAAATATTTTTCCATTAAATAATCGTCTGTTTCTACTGCTGCTTCTATAAGTTTTTGACGCCAAAATTGAAATAATTTTGTCATTTTTTTTGGTATTATATCGTAATAACAATTTATGCCATATTTTTTTTCATCCCAATACATTGCTTTCATTTTAATTAAATCAATAATACCTATAAATTTTTCTTCGGAACCAATAGGGATTTGTAATGGTATTGCAACTGTAGATAAATTATTTTTTATTTGTTCTATAACATGAAAAAAATTAGCTCCTATACGATCCATTTTATTTATAAATGCAATTCTAGGTACTTTATATTTATTAGCTTGTTTCCATACGGTTTCAGATTGAGGTTGTACGCCGCCAACTGCACAATAAATCATTACAACACCATCTAATATTCTCATGGATCTTTCTACTTCTATTGTAAAATCAACATGTCCTGGAGTATCAATAATATTGATTCTATGTACATTATATTGATTAAACATTCCTGACCAAAATGCTGTAGTTGCGGCAGATGTTATAGTAATACCTCTTTCTTGTTCTTGTTCCATCCAATCCATAGTTGCTGCGCCATCATGAACTTCACCTATTTTATGATTTACCCCAGTATAAAATAAAATTCTCTCGGTAGTTGTAGTTTTACCCGCATCAATATGCGCACTAATACCAATATTACGATATTGTGTGATAGGAGTAGTACGACTCATATGAAACCTCTGATTATAATATATAAAACACAAATATTAGTTTTTCATATTAACATGGTAAAACAATATATATTTTATATTTAAAATGTCCATTCATAACTTATGTATGATAATTACCATCGATAATGAGCAAAAGCTTTATTCGCTTCTGCCATACGATGTACTTCTTCTTTCTTTTTAATTGCATTACCTTTTTTATTTATTGCATCAAACATTTCATGTGCTAATTTTAAAATCATGGATTTTTCATTACGTTTTCTAGCTGCATGTACTAACCATTTCATAGCAAGAGTATTTCTTCTAGTAGGTCGTACTTCTACTGGTACTTGATATGTAGAACCACCTACTCTTCTAGATTTAACTTCTACTATGGGTTTAATATTTTCTAATACATTACTAAAAACATCTATAATATTCATAGATCTTTTTTCAGAAACTATTTTTAATGCAGAATATACAATATTTGTTGCTATAGATTTTTTACCATTAAACATAATAATATTAATAAATTTTGACAATAATTCTGATGAAAATATTGCATCAGGTACAATTTTTCTTTGACTAATAATACGTCTACGAGGCATAATATGTCTTCCATATTTACTATATTAAATTAAAATATCATTTAGTTTGTTTAACGCCATATTTTGAACGGCCCTTTTTACGATTTTTTACTCCTGAACAATCTAATGTACCTCTAATAGTATGATAACGTACGCCTGGTAGATCTTTTACTCTACCACCTCTAATTAAAACTACAGAATGTTCTTGTAAATTATGTCCTTCACCAGCAATATAAGATGTTACCTCATAACCATTTGTTAAACGTACTCTACATACTTTACGTAAGGCAGAATTAGGTTTTTTAGGAGTAGTAGTATATACTTTTGTACATACACCACGTTTTTGTGGACAAGAATTTAGAGCTGGAACATTACTTTTTGTTTTTTTTCTAGTTCTAGGTTTACGTACTAACTGATTAATTGTTACCATTAAATAAAATCCTATTGTAATATTATTATATTATAAAGTTATTATATAATGTATATTGGAATTATGTATATGTATTTTTAAACATTATGACCATAATATTTGTTGTTTATGTTTAACGGTTAAATCAACAAACTGTTTATAATCTATAATAATAATTTCTTTACTAAAGTTATTTAATAATCCTCTAGTTACAATATCATTTTGTATAGCAAATATAGATAATTGTTTTTGATATTTCATATGTCTTATTTTTTTATAAAAAATACTATTAGATAGACCTGCCAAAACACCATCTTGTATTAATATAAGATCATCATTTTTATTTAAAATATCTAACAATAGAACAAAATTACAACATAACGGTGAATTTGATAAAATATACAACATAGTAGTACGATTTATTTGTTAAAAATTCATAATAATATCATAATGACTGATACATTTGTTCCACAAATTGGGTTGTATATATTTTACAGGTATAACCCAATTATCTATATTATCATTAATTCCTAAAATATTCATTGATTTTTCACATACAAAAAATTTATTTATATTACATAATAGTAACATTTTAAATGTTAAACTATTATTAGGTAAAAAAACATTTCTTGATTTTTGTTGTGATTTAATTTGTAAAACACCATCAGATATAAAAAATAATGCTATATCCTCAATAAATGAGGATATAGAAATAACAATATCTAGTCCTTCTTGTCCAGAATTATTACCATATGGTGCTTTAGAAAAAATAATAGCTACATTATTCATTAAAATTGTACGAAACGATCACACGATAATATAAAATTTGTTAATGTTACTAAATTAGTAATTTTAAAATTACTATTTATTAACATAAAATGCTTATTTTGTTTATATAAAATTTTTTCACATTCCAAACCTCTTTGAACCAGAGATTTTACACATATAAATAATTCTATATTATATTTTATACTTAATTCTATCCATAGCTGTGTTAAATTTAATCTATCTTTAGTAATAAAATTGTTATTAGCATTATATACACCATCACAATAAAAAAATATGTTTTTTAAATAATGTTTACCTTGTAGTAATAATGCTTCAGCAAAACAATATGCAGAATAAGCATTCTGTGCATTAAATGGTGCTTTTGTTACTAATAACACAAAAATCATATAAAGTACCTTATAAAGATTAAATATTAACTACAAGTATAAGAAGAATGATCTTACATAATATCATTATGTAATGATATTTATCATTTTTTATTATAAAAATTTTATTTTTGATGTGATTTTTTTACTATATTTTTATTATGTTTATGTTTTTTAACATTAGTAGCATGTAATAATTTTTTATGTACTATATTATGTTTATTATGATGTTGTTGACGGTTAAAAGAACTAACATTATATTTAAAATCTAATAATTCAATATCAAAAACAAGTGTAGAATTCGTAGGAATGCCAGTAATTACATCATGATTATAAGCTAAATTATATGGAATTACTAATGTTATTTTCCCACCTTTACCAATAAGTCTTAATCCTTCTTGCCAGCCAGGTATTGTTTTATGTAAATCCATAATTAATGGTTGTTTACGAATATAAGTATTATCAAATTCAACACCACTTATTAATTTACCAATATAATTTACTTTGACAAATATTTTTCCTTTTTTAGGAAGTTGTAATTTACCTTTTCTATATATTTTGTATACAAGACCAGTACGTGTTTTTTTGAATTTTTTATTTTTAATTAATTGGTTAACAAACTTTTTACCTGCAACTATATTTACTTTAGATTGATTTTTTACAAAGTTCTCTGTAGAATTTTTTACATCAGATTCAAATTTTTGTAAAATTTTTTGTATTTCTTTTGCAGGAATTAATAATTCTTTATGTTCTAAGACATCATGTATACCACGTAATACATATTTTTTATTTACTACAATATTAAGTTTTTGTTGTTCATCAAAAGAATCTTGTAAATATTGTCCAAAAGAAACACCTAATGCATATGATACTTTTTGTTCTTCACTTTGTATGATTAGTTCTTCTTTATTAATATCACTACTATTATAACTATTAGTTATATTATCATTTTTAATAGAATTTATTAAATTATTACCTTGCTTATTTAAAGATTCTGTATTGATAATATTTGTTGAACCAACAAAATGATTTTTTAAAGTTTTTTCTAATTTATTATCATTAGTAGTATTATCTTGATGTTCTACTGCCTTATTATCTAATTTATCATCTACAACTGTATCTGTTGTTTTTTGTGATAATTGCGAATTATCTTTTTTAGAATTAGTATTTGTGGATTTTGTTTTACTACTCCACCAACTGATATTTTTTAAAGCAGATGCTTTTAACATAGGTACATTTAAACTCACAGTTAAAATCAATACAACTAATATTGATAACTTTTTATTCAAAAATCGCATTGTCTACTCCAAAATAAAATTATAAAATTTCTATGTATATAAATAAGATAAACTGTTATCTTATTTATAAAATATTACTGATAAACAATAAAAAAAACAAGATAAAAATATACTAATTTTTTAAATTATATTTGTTAATAATTTAAATATTCTTCTTAATGGTTCAGCTGCCCCCCATAATAATTGATCTCCTACTGTAAATGCAGAAAAACAATTTTTATCTATATTTAATTTTTTTATTCTACCAATTGCAACATTTAGTGTATTATTTGTAGCTTGAGGTGTTAAATATTTTTTTGTATTTGTATAATCATTAGGAATAATTTTTACCCATTTATTATGTAATTGAAGAAGTTCAGTAATATTATTAATTGATAGTTCTGTTTTTAATTTTATCATAAAAGATTGGCTATGAGAACGCAATGTAGGTACTCTAACACAGATTCCATCTATGGGTGTAATAGATTTATTATCTAATATTTTATTTGTTTCAAATTGACCTTTCCATTCCTCTTTAGTTTGCCCATTATTCATTTTTTGATCTATCCATGGAATGACATTATTAATTAATGGGATAGTCAAATGTTTTTTAGGAAATAATTCATTTTGCATAATACTAGCAATTTTTCTTTCTAATTTTAAAATATTTAACGTATTATCATTAATAATATTATGTATATGATCATTAATAAATTTATTTTGTAATAATAATTCTTGTATAAATTTAGTACCTGCACCTGATATTGCTTGATATGTCGAAACAAAAACCCATTTGATCATATCCTGTTTAAATAATTCTCCTAATGCCATTAACATTAAACTTACAGTACAATTACCACCTACAAAAGTTTTAATGCCCATATCTATTTTTTTTTTAATTACATGTAAATTAATTGGATCTAATACAATACATGAGCATGGTAATGAACGTAAATATGATGCTGCATCTATCCAATAACCTTTCCAATCATGTTCATGCAATTTATGATATACAATACGTGTATATTCACTACCTTGACATGTAATAATTATATCTAAGGATAATAATAATTGAAGATTATATGCATCTTGTAACGTTGGATGTATATTAATATTTTTATATTGAGGACATTGTTCGCCTACTTGTGAAGTAGTTAAAAAAAATATTTTAGTATTATGAAAATCATTTTTATATAACATTCTTTTTAGTAAAACTGATCCAACAATACCACGCCATCCTGCAAAACCTATATTTTTCATTATTCATTTTACCTTTATGTAAACATATCTATTTGAGATATAATTAATTTTTTGAATATTATCTCTGTATAAATATAATGTATATCTTACATAAATAAAATCATTAAGTATTTATCATTTGTATATATTATTATTTATATGATAGGTTTTATGAACCAATTTACAGGAGTAATATTATGAGATTGCAAGTAGTTATTTGCACGAGAAAAATGTTTACATATATAAAATCCTTTATAAAAAGAAAATGGTGAAGGATGTGAAGTACATAATATATGATGTTTGTTTTTATCAATTAAAATATTTTTTTGATGTGCTTTTTGCCCCCACAAAAGGAATACTATATGAGTACAGTATTGATTAATTACTTTAATAACATTATTTGTAAAAATTTCCCAACCAATATTAGCATGTGAATTTGGCCGATTTTGTTCTACTGTTAGTATAGTGTTTAATAACATTACACCTTGTTTTACCCAATCTATTAAATAACCATGATTAGGTATATAAAATTTTGGTATATCGTATTGTATAGCTTTATAAATATTTTTTAATGTAGGCGGAATTTTAGTTTTAGGCATAACAGAAAAAGCTAAACCATGAGCTTGATTTATACCATGATAAGGATCTTGACCTAAAATAACTATTTTTAACTGATATAAATTTATTATATTAAATATATTGAAAATATATTTTTTAGGAGGATAAATAATTTTGCCCTGTAAAATATCTGTATTAATTTTATGAATAATTTTTATAAAATAATCTTTTTTTTTTCTTTATGTAAAAAATGTTGCCAACTATCTTTTAACATAGTATTTAACCTTTATAAGGATAATATTGTTATACATTTATAATGCTTATGTAATTGGATTATACTATAATTAATCTATATTAAACACTTGTTAAGTATATTAAATAATAATTTTGTAGTGATCAATACTTAAAATTTTAACTCATAAGGAATATGAATGTGAAATATTATGAAATAGTATTAATGATACATCCGGATCAAAGTGAAAAAATTAATAATTTTATTACAATATATAAAAATTATATTCAAGAACAGCAGGGATCTATAACAAGGTTAGAAGATTGGGGTAGAAGACAATTATCATATCCTATTAACAGAATGCAAAAAGCACATTATATCCTTATAAATATCATGTTAAAAAATACAAATAATATTATAATACATTTAGAAAAAAAATTTAAAACCAATGAATTTATTATGAGATATTTTATTATGCAAACAAAAACAAATCGTATAACTATCTCATCTATTTTAAAAATTAAAAATGAACGGCAAGCACAAAACAAAAGAATCTAGTATTTTGATAGAAATATATATTTTATTTACTTATTATTTACATAAAATTTATAGGAATGTAATATGATACGTTATTTTAGACGTCGTAAATTTTGTCGTTTTACAGCAGAAAAAATCAAAGAAATTGATTATAAAGATATACATATTTTAAAAAATTTCATTACTGAAAGTGGGAAAATCGTTCCTAGTAGAATTACAGGAACAAAAGCTAAATATCAAAGACAATTATCTAAAGCTATTAAAATCGCAAGATATTTATCTTTAATAACTTATACTGATCAACATCAATAATGAGTAATATATTATTATGCAAATTATTTTATTAGATAATTTTATAGGATTAGGTAAAAAATCTGAAATAATTAATGTTAAGCCAGGATATGCCCGGAATTATTTAATTCCTAAAAATATAGGTATATTAGCAACACAAAAAAATATACATTATTTAAAAAATAAAATACAAGATTTTAAATTTAAACAATTACAAAGTTTTAAAAATGCAGAAATACAAGCAAAAAAAATGACTGATATAAAACATATTACTATTCAGTCTAGAGCAAGCAAAACAGGTAAATTATTTGGTTCTATTAATAAAAAAAATATTATTTTAGCTTTAAAAAATATGAATTTTAATATAGAAAAAAATATTGTTATTTTGCCAAAAGGATCTATTAAATATTTAGGACAACATATAGTATATTTTCATTTTCATAAAAAAATTATAGTTAAAAAAAATATTAATGTTATTAGTTATCATAAATAAAATTATTAAAAATAATTATTGCTTTATTTACAATATTATTTTATAATTATGAAAAGTAACGTAATTATTTTAAACAATATTATTTTTACAAACCCAGTCAGGTCTGGAAAGAAGCAGCTGTAGTAAAAACAATATGTGTTAAAAGAATAGTTGCGTTATTTTCTTTTTATAATATATTATTAAATATGTTAATGGTAATATATTTAATACATATGAATTCTCAAGTATTAGCACGTAAATGGCGTCCACAAAATTTTGATGATGTTATTGGACAAGAACATGTAGTACAAGCAATGAAAAATAGCTTAGCTACAAAAAAAATACATCCATCATGGATTTTATCTGGTAGTAGAGGTATTGGTAAAACTACTTTAGCAAGAATTTTTGCTATGGGTTTAAATTGTAAAAAAGGTGTTACAAATAAACCATGTAATCAGTGTAATATTTGTTGTAATATTAAAAATAGTACGCTTTTAGATGTTATTGAATTAGATTCAGCTTTTAAAACTAAAGTTGAAGATATTAGAGATATTTTAGATACAATTAATTATTTACCTGTACAAAGTAGGTATAAAATATATATATTTGATGAATTTCATATGTTATCTAAACATAGTTTCAATGCTTTATTAAAAATCATAGAAGAACCACCACAACATGTAAAATTTGTATTTGCCACTACTGAATTACATAAAATACCTATTACAATACAATCAAGATGCATACAATTCCATTTAAAATTAATTGAAGATAATTTAATTATAAAGAAAATAAAACATATTCTTGATTTAGAACATATATGTTTTGATATAAACATACTACCTATAATAGCTCATACTGCAAAAGGCAGTATGAGAGATGCTTTAAGTTTAACAAATCAATTAATTGCTATGGGTGATTTATCTACTAAAAATTTACGTGCAATATTAGGTATTATTGATAATAAGTATCTTTACTTATTATTAAACGCTTTAAAACATAAATCTAATAATGAAGTTTTTGATTTAATGGATCACATACGTGCTTTTTATGTTGATTGGGAAAATATTATTACAAAGATATTGTTATTGTTACATAATATTTTAAAAATCAAAATGTTACATATACAAGATAACAAAAATATTTTACATAATTTAAATATAGATATGAAAGAAATATATTATCAAAAATTATTAGATATTTTTACAATAGCAGATATTATTTTTTTAAATAAAATTTTTATTAATGGTAAAATTAACTTATATTTATATCCTACACCGCAAATTGGTTTTGAAAAAATTATACTAGAAGCTATTACTTATTTTCATAAGTAATTGTGTAAAATATCATGTATATTTAAAATGTTCTTTTTAAGATAGAAAAACATAATTTTAATTTATTGTATAGGATTAAAGTAATGGAAAAACCAAAAACTAAACAATTTCAATCTGAAGTAAAACAATTATTACATTTAATGATACATTCTTTATATTCAAATAAAGAAATTTTTTTAAGAGAACTAATATCAAATGCTTCTGATGCAGCTGATAAATTAAAATTTGCAGCATTATCAAATAATGATTTATACGAAAATAATTCTTTATTAAAAATACAAATTCAAATAGATAAAAAAGAAAAAACATTAACTATCCATGATAATGGTATTGGTATGACGTATAATGAAGTTATTGAAAATTTAGGTACAATTGCCAAATCTGGAACTAAAGAATTCATTGAATCTATTAAAAACAACCAAAATAATATAGATAAAAATACTCAATTAATAGGACAATTTGGTGTAGGATTTTATTCTGCGTTTATTGTTGCACATGAAGTTTTAGTAAAAACAAGAGCAGCAGGATTATCATATACTCAAGGAGTATTATGGCATTCCAAAGGCGAAGGAGAATATAATATTACTTATTGTACAAAAAAAACACGAGGAACTAGTATTATATTAAAAATTCGTGATAATGCTAATGAATTTCTTGATACATGGCGTATTAAAAATATTATTAGCAAATATTCTAATCATATTGCTTTACCAATAGAAATTGAAACTTTTGATAAAAAACTAAAGAAAAATATTTGGGAACAGATTAATATAGCCCAAGCTTTATGGTTACGTAATAAAAATGATATTAGTGATAATGAATATAAAGAATTTTATAAACAACTAACACATGATTCTGCTGATCCTTTATATTGGAGTCATAATCGAGTAGAAGGCAAACAAGAATATGTTAGTTTGTTGTATATTCCTTCTAATGTGCCGTGGGATATTAGAAACCGTGACTATAAAAGTGGATTGAAATTATATGTACAACGTGTATTTATCATGGAAGATGCTGAACAACTATTGCCTAAATATTTAAGATTTATACGTGGTTTAGTGGATTCTAATGATTTACCATTAAATATTTCTAGAGAAATTTTACAGAATAATACTGTTATTCGTAATATGAAAACAATGTTAACAAAAAAAGTTTTAAACATGTTATTAAAAATTACGGAGACACAAGATTTATATAATACTTTTTGGAATAAATTTGGTTTAGTTCTTAAAGAAGGACCTGCTGAAGATTTTAATAATAAAGATCTTATTAATAAATTATTACGTTTTGCATCTACATATAATAATAATAACCAACAAACAGTTTCATTACAAAATTATGTAGATAGAATGATCTCAGGACAAAATAACATATATTTTTTAACAGCAGATAATTATAATACAGCAATTAGTAGTCCACATTTAGAATTTTTTATTCAAAAAAATATTGAAGTTCTACTATTAACAGATCATATTGATGAATGGATGTTAAGTTATATTACGGAATTTTCAGGTAAAAAATTACAATCTATTAGTAAACAAGATGATACACTTAATGAGTTAATTAATAAAGATAATAAAACAGATACTGTAAAAATAGAAAAACAATTTAAACCTCTTTTAGAGAAAATACAGAAAATATTAGGTAATAAAATTAAAAAGGTATCTTTAACAAATAGATTACTTAATACACCAGCTATTGTGACTACTGATACAAATGAAATGAGTACACAAATGGCAAAATTATTTGCTGCTGCTGGACAGAAAACACCAGAAATTAAGTATAATTTTGAAATTAATCCACATCATGTTTTAATTAAAAAAAGTTTAAATATTACTGATGAAAATAATTTAACTAAATTTATTAATTTATTATTGGAAGAAGCTATTTTAGCAGAAAAAGGTACATTAGATAATCCTAATCAATTTATTAAAAATATAAATTATTTTTTATCTTTATCCATATAATATATTATATTATAATATAATATAATATTTCTTTGATAAGATAATATAATTATTATCTTATCTTAGAATTATAAGAAAAATAGCTTTATAACATAAAATGTTATGTATTAATAGTAATAATGACTATTGTTAAAAATATTGTTATAGCTATTTAGCGTTAAATATATTTAAACATGATATTAAAAATATTTAATGATATATAGTTTTTTTATTTTTAATAATATAAAAATTTATAAATCACAAATAGATATTTAAATTAACTTATTAAATAATAGAGATAAAATGGCAGAAAAAAGAAATATATTTTTAATAGGACCTATGGGTGCTGGGAAAAGTACTATTGGACGGCAATTAGCTCATTTATTAAATATGGATTTTTTCGATTCTGATCAAGAAATTGAACGTCGTACTGGTGCTGATATTAGTTGGGTTTTTGATGTTGAAGGAGAAGAAGGTTTTAGACAAAGAGAAAAAAAAATTATTAATGAAGTTACTCACAAACAAGGTATTATTTTAGCAACTGGTGGAGGTTCAATTTTATTAGAAGAAACAAGAAAAATATTATCTTCTAGAGGTATTGTAATATATTTAACCACAACTATAGAACAACAATTAAACAGAACAAAAAGAGATAAAAAACGTCCTTTATTACATAAACAAAAAAATCTAATATCACAAAAAAAATTTTTTCAAACTTTAGCTAAAGATAGAAATCATTTATATGCTAGTATAGCAGATATTACCATTGCAACAGATGAACATAGTGCTAAGATAGTTGCAAATCAATTAGTACATTTATTAGATAATATTTAAATATATTATAAATATTTTAAGGATTACAAATATGTATTCTTTAATGGTATCAACACAAAAACAACAATATCCTGTACACATAGGTTTTAATTTATTTAATAAACAAGAATCATTTAATTTTTTAACAAAAAATTGTCAAATAGTAATTATAACTAATGATACTATTTTTAATTTATATTTTATAAAATTCACTAAACAACTGAATTTAATGAATATAAAAACTAATTATGTTCTTATACCAGAAGGAGAACAATACAAAACATTACAAACTCTAAATATAATTTTTACATATTTATTAAAAAATCATTATAATAGAGATGTTATATTAATTGGTTTAGGTGGAGGTGTTATTGGCGATATTACTGGTTTAGCTGCTGCTTTATATCAAAGAGGCATAAAATTTATACAAGTACCTACTACTCTATTAGCACAGGTAGATGCTGCTATTGGAGGAAAAACAGCAGTAAACCATATTTTAGGAAAAAATATGATCGGCAGTTTTTACTCACCTATAGCAGTAATTAGTAATTTAGATTGTTTATACAGTTTATCTAAAAGAGAATTTATTTCTGGAATGTCTGAAGTAATAAAATATGGTATTATTTTAGATAAATTTTTTTTTAATTGGTTAGAAAAAAATGTAAATAAAATATTAAATTTATGTCCTAAAGAAATTAATTATTGTATAAAAAAATGTTGTTCATTAAAAACTAAAGTAGTGATAAAAGATGAATATGAACATAATCATAGATCATTATTAAATTTAGGACATACTTTTGGACATGCTATAGAAGCAAAAATGAATTATACATGGTTACATGGTGAAGCTGTTTCAGTAGGTATAATTATTGCAACCTTAATTGCAGAAGAATTAAAAATATTACAACATCAAGATACTATTAGAATTATTAATATATTCCAAAAATATTCATTACCTATACACAGTCCGTCAAATATGAATGCAGAACAGTATTTAGAATATATTTATAGAGATAAAAAAATATTAAAAAATAATATACGCATTATTATTCCAGTAGAAATAGGAAAAGCTATTATTTATAATATAACTGAAAATATGATTCTGAATGCTATACAAAAAATACAAAATATAAATTTATAATCATAAACACAAAAAAAATTAATTGTAATAGACTAAACTTATATGACTAAATGTTTAATAGCCGCGTCAATTCTATCTGCTAATTTTGCTTGTTTGGGCCAAGAAATAAATGATGTTATTCACGCAGGAGCTGACATTATACATTTTGATGTTATGGATAACCATTATGTTCCTAATATTACTATAGGGCCAACAGTTTTAAAAGCAATACGAGATTATGGCATTAATTCTATTATTGATGTACATTTAATGACAAAACCAGTGGATAATCTTATTATTCCTTTTGCTCAAGCAGGAGCAGATTATATTACCTTCCATCCTGAAAATACATATCATGTAGATCGTAGTATTAATTTAATTAAACAATGTGGTTGTAAAGTAGGTTTAGCTTTAACTCCGACAACACCTTTAAGTTATTTAGATTATGTATTAGAAAAAATAGATATTATTTTAATTATGGCCGTAAATCCTGGTTATGCTGGACAAACATTTTTACCTGTTATTTATAATAAAATACAAAATATTAACAATATAGTAAAAAAACAGACAAATAAAATTTTATTGAGTGTTGATGGTGGTATTAATATCAATAATATTTCTAAAATAGTAATTTGTGGTGCTAATATATTAGTTATTGGATCATTTATTTTTAATAATACTATGCCTTACATACAAACTATTAAATATATTAAAAAAAAGATATTTATTAAATAATTTTTTATGAGAAAAATTTTATGTTACACAAACTAACAGTATTTAGTGGTATACAACCAACTGGAATTTTAACTATTGGTAATTATATAGGTGCTTTAAGTCAGTGGGAAATATTACAAAAAAAATATTTGTGTATATACTGTATAGCTGATTTACATTCTCTAACAGTGATCAAAAATATTCATAATGTAAACAAAAATATTTTAGATACATTATCTATATTATTAGCGTGTGGAATCAATCCCGAAAAAAGTATTATTTTTGCACAATCACATGTACCACAACATACACAATTACATTGGATTCTAAATTGTTTTACTAAGTTTGGTGAATTAAATAGAATGACACAATTTAAAGAAAAATATCATTGTAATAATACTAATGCTGTTGCTTTATTTAACTATCCAATTTTAATGGCTGCAGATATTTTATTATATGGTGCACATAAAGTACCTGTTGGTAAAGATCAAATACAACATTTAGAATTAACTCGTACCCTTGCAAAAAGATTTAATAATATTTATGGTAATGTATTTATTACACCAGAAATAATACTTAATCAACATGGTAGTTGTATTATGTCTTTATCTAATCCTACAAAAAAGATGTCTAAAACAGATATAAATACAAACAATATTATTAGTTTATTAGATAATACTACAAGTATTATATATAAAATTAAGCATGCAATCACAGATTCAGATAAACCGCCAGTAATTAAATACGACCTAATAAATAAACCAGGAATCTCAAATTTATTAAATATATTAAGTCATATTACTAATACATCAATATCAAAACTAGAAAAAAAATTCTATGGACAAACATATTACTTTTTTAAAGAATATATTATTGAACATTTAAATTATTTTTTAAACAAACTACGTGAAAAGTATTATTTTTACCGACAAGATGAAAATTATTTAAATAATATTTTAAAATATGGTTCAGAAAAAGCAAATGAAAAAGCTTTAGTTATATTAAATAAAATTTACCATAAATTAGGTTTAAAATAATAAATTATTTACAACTAACGTGCGCCATACACAATAATTGTTTTACCATGTGCTGAAATAGTATTTTGTTGTTCTAAAATTTTTAATTTTCTGCCAACAGTTTCTCGTGAACATCCAACAATTTTACCAATTTCTTGTCTAGTAATCCTAATTTGCATTCCATCTGGATGTGTAATAGCTACTGGAGATTTTGCTAAATGCCATAAAGCGATTGTAATTCTATTAATTACATCTAAAAAAACTAAATTACCAAATTTAGTAGATATATAATCTAATTTATCTGCAATTTGTAAAGCAATATTAATAATAATATCATTATTAATATTAATAATATGGAAAAATTTTTTATATGATATCGATGCAATGACACATTCTGTTTTTAATTGGATCGTAGTAGTGCTATATTGATATTTTTTATTAAAAATTCCTAATGTTCCAATAAAATTTCCTGTATATAAATAATATAATATTATTTCTTTATTAGTGATACTATTTTTTAATAAAACTATAACATTACCTTTAATAATATAAAATAAATGTTTAATAATTTGTCCTTGATGTATTAAAATTTTTTTAGCAGAATATTTGTTAATTTTACAAAAAGATAAAAACCATTTTAATGTAGAATTATCTTTTTGTGTTTGTAACACTATCATTTTTACATCCTTTGCCTAAACAATTATTTTAAATATATTAATTAACAAAAAAATAACTTAATTTACTATATAAGTACATATGTATTAAATATATGCTGATACCCAGATTTGAACTGGGGACCTCGCTCATACCAAGAGCGTGCTCTAAAACCTTCTGAGCTATACCAGCTAATATATTGAGAATGAATGATATATGTTTTTTGGAGCAGACAACGGGGATCGAACCCGTATTTTTAGCTTGGAAGGCTAAAGTAATACCCATTATACCATGTCTGCAATTTAATAATTAATAATAAATATATAATGTATTATATATGGTGGTGGTGGGAGTAGGATTCGAACCTACGAAGTTAAAAACGACAGATTTACAGTCTGCTCCCGTTAACCACTTGGGTATCCCACCAAAAATATATAATTATGTTTACCATGCCGGTTACCGGGATCGAACTGGTGACCTACTGATTACAAGTCAGTTGCTCTACCATCTGAGCTAAACCGGCATAAAATACATGTTATTTAAAAAAAAGTTTTTAAAGATAACATAAACTTTATTTTATAAATAACTATATTATCATACTATATCCCTAGTATTTACTTACTCTAACATAGGGAAACCCTACACTACCATCAGCACAACAACGTTTCACTTCTGAGTTCGGAATGGATTCAGGTGGTACCATTGCGTTATATATACTAGGGATAAAATAAAAACAAAATTAAATTATGATATTGTCTAATTTGTTAATAATAATCATTTTATTATTTATTAAAAACGATTCTGGTGTTGTAAGGTTAAGACTCACGGGTGTTTATTAGTACTGGTTAGCTCAACATATCGCTATGCTTACACACCCAGCCTATCAACGTCATAGTCTTTAACGTCCCTTTAGGGATATTTATAAATATAATAAATATCCAGGGAAGAATAATCTTAAGGTAAGTTTCGCGCTTATATGCTTTCAGCGCTTATCTCGTCCGCATATAGCTACCGGGCAATGCCATTGGCATGACAACCCGTACACCAGAGATGCGTTCACTCCGGTCCTCTCGTACTAGGAGCAACTCCTTTCAATCTTCCAACGCCCACGGCAGATAGGGACCGAACTGTCTCACGACGTTCTAAACCCAGCTCGCGTACCACTTTAAATGGCGAACAGCCATACCCTTGGGACCTACTTCAGCCCCAGGATGTGATGAGCCGACATCGAGGTGCCAAACACCGCCGTCGATATGAACTCTTGGGCGGTATTAGCCTGTTATCCCCGGAGTACCTTTTATCCGTTGAGCGATGGCCCTGTCATATAGAACCACCGGATCACTAAGACCTGCTTTCGCACCTGTTTGAACCGTCATTCTTACAGTTAAGCCAGCTTATGCCTTTGCACTAACCTCACGATTTCCGACCGTGATTAGCTGACCTTAGTGCTCCTCCGTTACTCTTTGGGAGGAGACCGCCCCAGTCAAACTACCTACCAGACATTGTCTCTGGTCCGGATTCACGGACCTAGGTTAGAGTATTCAATACTCAAGGGTGGTATTTCAAGGTTGACTCCATACTAACTGGCGTTAGTATTTCATAGTCTCCCACCTATCCTACACATCAACATTCAATACTCAATATCAAGCTATAGTAAAGGTTCACGGGGTCTTTCCGTCTTGCCGCGGGTACACTGCATCTTCACAGCAATTTCAATTTCACTGAGTCTCAGGTGGAGACAGTCTGGCCATCATTACGCCATTCGTGCAGGTCGGAACTTACCCGACAAGGAATTTCGCTACCTTAGGACCGTTATAGTTACGGCCGCCGTTTACCGGGGCTTCGATCAAAAGCTTCTCATAAATGATAACTTCATCAATTAACCTTCCGGCACCGGGCAGGCGTCACACCGTATACGTCCACTTTCGTGTTAGCACAGTGCTGTGTTTTTAATAAACAGTTGCAGCCAGCCGTTATCTTAGGCTGAATTCAGCTCCAAAAGTAAATTTTGTTACTTACTATCAGCGTGCCTTCTTCCGAAGTTACGGCACTATTTTGCCTAGTTCCTTCACCTGAGTTCTCTCAAACGCCTTAGTATTCTCTACCTGACTACCTGTGTCGGTTTTAGTACGATTTAATGTTACTTTACGTTTAGAGGTTTTTCTTGTAAGTATGGTATTAATTACTTCAATACAATTAAGTATCTCGTTATTACGCCTTAATATTAATAATTATCCGGATTTGCCTAAATAATTTATCTAAACGCTTAAACCAGGACAACCATCACCTGGATAATTTAACCTTCTTCGTCCCCCCATCACACATAACACCAAGTACAGGAATATTAACCTGTTATCCATCGATTACGCTTTTCAGCCTCACCTTAGGGGTCGACTAACCCTACCTCGAATACCGTTGGATAGGAAACCTTAGTCTTTCGGCGAATAGGTTTTTCACCTATTTTATCGTTACTCATGTCAGCATTCGCACTTCTGATATCTCCAATAAATTTTACAATCTATCTTCAACGACTTACAGAACGCTCCTCTACCCAATAAGTATAAAACTTATTGTCACAGCTTCGGTGTATAATTTAGCCCCGTTATATCTTCCGCGCAAGACGACTAGACTAGTGAGCTATTACGCTTTCTTTAAATGATGGCTGCTTCTAAGCCAACATCCTAGCTGTTTATGCCTTCTCACATCGTTTCCCACTTAATTATAACTTTGGGACCTTAGCTAGTGATCTGGGTTGTTTCCCTTTCCACAACGGACGTTAGCACCCGCTGTGTGTCTCCCGTGATAACGATATTCGGTATTTGTAGTTTGCATCGGATTGGTAAGTCTGGTGGACTCCCTAACCGAAACAGAGCTCTACCCCCGAATACGAATTACACGAGGCGCTACCTAAATAGCTTTCGAGGAGAACCAGCTATCTCCCGGTTTGATTGGCCTTTCACCCCTAACCACAAGTCATCCGCTAATTTTTCAACATTAGTCGGTTCGGTCCTCCAGTAAGTATTACCTTACCTTCAACCTGCCCATGGCTAGATCACCGGGTTTCGGGTCTATATCTTGCAACTTAACGCTCTATTCAAACTCGGTTTCCCTACGGCTCCCTTATACAGTTAACCTTGCTACAAAATATAACTCGCTGACCCATTATACAAAAGGTACGCAGTCACACATTAAATCATATGCTCCTACTGCTTGTACGTATACGATTTCAGGTTCTATTTCACTCCCCTAACCGGGGTTCTTTTCACCTTTCCCTCACGGTACTAGTTCACTATCGGTCAGTCAGTAGTATTTAGCCTTAGAGGATGATCCCCCTATATTCAAACAGGATTTCACGTGTCCCGTTTTACTCTTTAAGAATATTAATATCATGTTTTCATATACGGGACTATCACCCTGTATCGTATATTTTTCCAAATATTTCTATTATCATAATTTTAATGTATATCTTTCTTTTGGGCTGTTTCCGTTTCGCTCGCCACTACTAAGAAAATCTCTATTGATTTCTTTTCCTCAGGATACTTAGATGTTTCAGTTCTCCTGGTTCGCTTCATTATTCTATATATTCAAATAATGATAATACATAGTTACATGTATTAGGTTACCCCATTAGGAAATCGTCAATTAATAGCGTTTCTTATCAACTTATTGACGCTTTTCGCAGATTAGTACGTCCTTCATCGCCTCTGACTGCCAAGGCATCCATCGTATACGCTTATTTACTTAACCTTACAACCCACAATCGTCTTGTAATAATGAAATGTTATAAAAAAGATATTTTATAACAAATTAACACTTTAATATTACAATAATTTAATTTTAATTTTTAAAGAACATA